>NZ_QGGF01000225.1 GCF_003857015.1 Micromonospora globispora
GTGCGCGTACCCCGGACAGCGGGGCGGACGGCCGAGGTCGCGCCCCGGCCGTCCGCCCCGCTGTCCGGGGTACGCGCACCACGCGCCGGCCCCAGCCGGGCCGGCGGAAGCTGGACCTCATCCGACACGGCGCACCGTCCCCTCGCCCACCTCGTACCGGGCGCCACGCAGGGCCGCCGGCACGTCGTCGTCGACCGCACAGGTCACCAGGAGCTGGCTCGCCCCGCCGACCAGCTCGGCCAGGCGCTCCCGGCGGCCGGCGTCCAGCTCCGCGAAGACGTCGTCGAGGACCAGCACCGGCTCGATGCCGTCCGCGCGCAGCAGGTCGTACCCGGCCAGCCGCAGGGCCAGCGCGAACGACCAGGACTCGCCGTGGCTGGCGTACCCCTTCGCGGGCAGCGGGCCGAGGGTGAGGGCCAGGTCGTCCCGGTGCGGCCCGACCAGGGTGGTGCCCCGTTCGATCTCCGCCGACTGGGACTCGGCCAGCGCGACGGTCAGCGCCTCGGCCAGCGCCGCCCGGTCCACGGTCGGGTCGGGCAGCTCCACCGACGGCCGGTACGCGATCCCCGCCGCGCCCCTCCCCGCCGCCACCGCGTCGTACGCCTTGGTCACGTGCGGGGCGAGCGCGGCGACCAGCTCCAGCCGGCCGGCGAGCAGCTCCGCCCCGTGGTGCGCCAGGTGGGTGTCCCAGACCGCGAGGGTGGACAGGTCCCCGCCCCGCGAGCCGCCCGTCTTGCGGGCCAGGTACGCGGTCCGGAGCAGGGCGTTGCGCTGCTTGACCACCCGCTCGTAGTCGGCGCGCACCCCGGCGTACCGGGGCTGCCGGGTGACCAGAAGGTCGTCGAGGTAGCGGCGGCGCTCGGCCGGGTCGCCCCGGACGAGTTCCAGGTCCTCGGGCGCGAAGAGCACCAGCCGGAGCGCGCCGAGCACGTCGCGGGCTCGACGGGCCGGGGAGCGGCCCAGCCGGGCCCGGTTGGCCTTGCCCGGGACGATCTCCAGCTCGACCAGGAGCTCACGTCCCTCGTGGACCACCGCGCAGCGGATCACCGCCGAGATGGCGCCCATCCGGACGAGGGGGGCATCCGTGGCGACCCGGTGCGAATCCAGGGTCGCCACGTAGCCCAACGCCTCGACCAGGTTGGTCTTGCCGACCCCGTTGGGGCCGATCAGCACGTTCGGACCCGGCTCCAGGTCGACGCCGACCCGCTCGTACGAGCGGAAGTCGACCAGTTCGAGCCGGCGGACGTACACAGGGTGTGGATACCGCTCAGCGCTTGCGGACGGCGTGCCCGCCGAACTGCTGGCGCAGCGCGGCGACCGCCTTCATCGCGGGCGAGTCGTCCTGGCGGGAGGCGAACCGGGCGAAGAGCGAGGCGGTGATGACGTTCAGCGGCACGGCGAGCCGGACCGCCTCGTCGACCGTCCAGCGGCCCTCACCGGTGTCCTCGGTGTAGCTGCTCAGCTCGGCCAGCTCCGGGTCCTCGTCGAGTGCGCGGTCGAGCAGGTCGAGCAGCCAGGACCGGACCACCGTGCCCTCGCGCCAGGACTTGAAGACGCCCGGCACGTTGGTCACCAGCTCCGACTTGGCCAGCAGCTCGTATCCCTCGGCGTAGGCGTGCATCAGGCCGTACTCGATGCCGTTGTGCACCATCTTGGCGTAGTGCCCGGCGCCGACCGGCCCGGCGTGCACGAAGCCGAACTCGCCCTCCGGCTTGAGCGCCTCGAAGATCGGCATCAGCCGCTCGACGTGCTCCTGGGCGCCGCCGACCATCAGGGCGTACCCGTTCTGCCGGCCCCAGACGCCGCCGGAGACGCCGACGTCGAGGTAGCCGATGCCCTGCTCGCCCAGCCGCTCGGCGCGCGGGGGGTCGTCGCTGAACCGCGAGTTGCCGCCGTCGATGATGATGTCGCCCTCGCCGAGCACCCCGGCGAGCTCGTCGATGGTGGCGTCGGTGACGCCGGCCGGAACCATCACCCAGACCGCACGCGGCGACTCCAGCTTGTCGGCCAGCTCCGCCAGGGTCGCGACGTCGCTCAGCTCCGCGTTGCGGTCGAAGCCGACCACCTCGTGCCCGGCGGCGCGCAACCGCTCGCGCATGTTGCCGCCCATCCGGCCGAGTCCTACCAGGCCGAGCTGCATCTGCTCCTACCTCCGTGCGTCTGGATCTTCTGCGGGTGCGATCAGCGGGACACGCGAATCGGCATGATGAGGTATCGGTACCCCGGGATGACCTCGCCATCCTCACCCGCCGGGGAAATCACCGCCGGCTTGAAGGCGTCGACGAACGAGAGCACGGCGTGCTGGGCGCCCAGGTTGGCCAGGCCGTCGATCAGGTACTGCGGGTTGAAACCGATGGTCAGCGGGTCACCGGTGAAGGTGGCCTCCATGGCTTCGCTGGCCCGGGCCTCCTCGGTGCCACCCGCCTCGACGACCAGGCCGTCGGAGCTGAAGCTGAGCAGCACCGGCGTGGTCCGCTCGGCAACCAGCGCGACCCGCTTGACCACCTCGATCAGCGTGCTAACCGGGACCCGCGCCTCGGCGTTGTGGGTGGACGGGAAGAGCGAGCGCACCGGCGGGTAGTTGGCCCCGTCGAGGAGCCGGCTGGTGGTCCGACGGGTGCCACCGGAGAAGCCGATCATCCCCTCGCCGGCACCACCCTGGGAGAGCGCCATGGTGACCTGGCCACCGAGCGGGCCGAGGGCCTTGGCGGTGTCGTGCAGGGTGCGGGCCGGCACCAGGGCGTTGATGCTCACCTCGGGGTCGTCGGGGTTCCACTCCATCTCGCGCAGCGCGAGGCGGTACCGGTCGGTGGCGAGCATGGCCAGCGTGCGGCCGGTGAGCTCGATGCGTACGCCGGTCATCATCGGCAGCGTCTCGTCGCGGCCGGCGGCGACGGCGACCTGGGCCACCGCGGCGGCGAAGGCGGCCGCGTCGACGGTGCCGGCGCTCTCCGGCATCTCCGGGAGGGCGGGGTAGTCCTCGACCGGCATGGTCGGCAGGGTGAACCGGGCGCTGCCGCAGACCAGTTCGAGGTGGGCACCGACCGCGGCGATGTCCACCGGCTTGGCGGGGAGCGCCTTGGTGATCTCGGCGAGCAGGCGGCCGGAGACGAGGGCGGCGCCGTCGGCGTCACCCTGCACCTCGACGGTGACCTGGCTGGAGACCTCGTAGTCGAAGCCGGAAACCTGGAGGTTGCCGTCGGTGACCCGGAGCATCACGCCGGCCAGCACCGGTACGGAGGGTCGGTTGGGCAGGCTCTTGGCGGTCCACGCGACCGCCTCGGCGAGCGCGTCGCGCTCCACTCGGAACTTCATCAATGCCTCCGCGTCGACGTCAGCGACAACTCTCTCATGCCGACCGCTGCCTACCGCCCCGCCCGACCGTGCGGGTACCCATCGCACCTTAGGGCGCGAGGGCATCGGCTGTGCGCCCGACCCCGTGGATCTGCCGGTGCTGACGGGCTGTCCCGGCGGCTGCCGGCCCGATCCACAGGAAGTCCAACGGTGATGATTGGTTTTTGTTGTTTAGAAGAGAAAACTCATCGTCTTCATCGCACCTGTGCAAACTGTGGAGAACCGACGTCCGCGCAGGTCAGACACGTTATCCACCGGTGGTTTCGCTGTGGAGAACCAGGGGTACAACTCGTGTTGCGATCCACAGGCGCCGTCGGTCCCCAGGTTGTCCACGGTTGTCCACCGGTTGTCCACCGGTAATCCACGGGATTTCTCCCCAACGCTGTGGACGGACGGCCCGACCGTGATCGACGTTGTCCCCAGAACCTTCAACAGGCCGCCCACAGGTCGACCGTCGTCGGTGGACAACGTGATCGTTGTCCCCAGGCGTCCACAGGCCCATCCCCAGCAGTTGTCCACAATCTGTGGGTAACCGACCCGAGACCGAGCGTGGTTATCCACCGACTGTGGAGCAGGGGATGTGGACAACCGGGCCCTGGTGTGGACGAACATGACACCGATCCTGGGTCCTCGACCGGGTTGAGGGTCAAGCATCGGAGTTCCCCAGCGACGAAAAACGCCCGGCCGAGGCTCGGCCGGGCGTTCTCTCCTGCCAGTGCCGGGCACCGGCGTGGCGTACGCCTCAGGTGTTCTGCTTGATCCGGTTGGTCAGCTCGGCGATCTGGTTGTAGAGCGAGCGCCGCTCCGCCATCTGCTGGCGGATCTTCCGGTCGGCGTGCATGACCGTGGTGTGGTCGCGACCGCCGAACGCCTGCCCGATCCGCGGCAACGACAGGTCGGTCAGCTCCCGGCAGAGGTACATGGCCACCTGGCGGGCGTTCACCAGCACCCGGGAGCGGGAGTGGCCGCGCAGGTCCTCCAGGCTCACCCCGAAGTAGTCCGCCGTGGAGACCATGATCTGGTCGGCGGTGATCTCCGGCCCGGCGCCGTCCGGGATGAAGTCCCGCAGCACCTCCTCCGCCAGCGACAGCTCCACCGACGACCGGGTGAGGCTGGCGAACGCGGTGACCCGGATCAGCGCCCCCTCCAGTTCCCGGATCGAGTTCGACACCCTGGAGGCGATGAACTCCAGCACGTCCGGCGGCGCGAAGAGCCGCTCCTGGGCCGCCTTCTTCTGCAGGATCGCGATCCGGGTCTCCAGGTCCGGCGGCTGGATGTCGGCCAGCAGCCCCCACTCGAACCGGGTACGCAGCCGGTCCTCCAGCGTCGCAAGCTGCTTCGGTGAGCGGTCGGAGGTGATCACGATCTGCTTGTTGGCGTTGTGGAGCGTGTTGAAGGTGTGGAAGAACTCCTCCTGGGTCCGCTCCCGGTTCTCCAGGAACTGGATGTCGTCGATCAGCAGGATGTCGACGTCCCGGTAGCGGCGCTGGAACGCGCTGGTTTTGTCGTCCCGCAGCGAGTTGATGAAGTCGTTGGTGAACTCCTCGGTCGAGACGTACCGGACCGAGCGGGCGTTGCCCAGCGTCGTGGCGTAGTGCCCGATGGCGTGCAGCAGGTGGGTCTTGCCCAGCCCGGAGCTGCCGTAGATGAAGAGCGGGTTGTACGCCTTCGCCGGCGACTCGGCTACCGCGACGCTCGCCGCGTGCGCGAACCGGTTCGAGGAGCCGATGACGAACGTCTCGAACATGTACTTCGGGTTGAGCCGGTTGCCGCCGCTCTCCGCACCGCCGGGTCGGCGGTCGTCCCGTCCGCCCGGCCGGTGATCCGCGCCACTGCGGCCCGGTCCGCTGTCCGTACCGCCGTCCCGGGGCAGGCCGCGCAGCGGCTGGGAGGCGTCCTCGCGGTACCGCGGCTCGTACCCCCGGGTGTCGGTGACCGGCACCTCGATCCGGGCCCGCTCGTCGAAGCCCCGCCGCTCGGTCACCGGGCGGGGGGCCTGCAACGGCTCCGCGAACGCCGCGCCGAAGAGCGTGTCCTGGCCGTCGCGGCTGGCCGGAACCAGCGGAGGCCGGCCGCCGTCGGCGGCTCGTGGCCGGGGCGCCGGCTCCTCGGTCGGCTGGGGACGCTCGTCCGGATAGCCCGGCTCGGCGGAGCGGCCTGGATAACCCAGTTCCGGGAAGGGGGTCGGCTCCGCCGCCGGCCGCGGCAGGTCGAAGCCGGTGAGCAGGTCCTGCGGGGCGGCCGGGTCGGTCTCGGGCGTGCTCTGGTAGACGGCGCCGGCCGGGCGGGCGGCGGTCTCCTCGGGGACCCGGACGGTGACCGCCACCTGGATGGGCCGGCCGAGCCGCCGGCTGAGCGCCTCGGTGATGGCCGGGCGGAGCCGCGACTCGATCACGTCCCGGGTGAACGCGTCCGGGACGGAGAGCAGCGCGGTGTCCTCCACGATCGCGCGCAACCGGGTGAGCCGGAGGTACGCCCGCTGCTGGGCGGAGATGATCTCGTCGGCGAGCTCGTCGGTCGCCGCCGCCCACACCGCGGCAAGGTCGATCGCTCCGGTCACCGTCGTGCCACCCCCTCGCCTCTGCTCCCGGCCGCCGCTGCCATCCAGCGGCCGTCCCGGGCCCGCCACCGCGTTCGCGCGGGTGTGCGTGGCACCCACCCGGACGGCTGACCGGTCGTCATCCACAAGTTATCCACAGCCTGTGTGTACCGACCGATTGTGGCCGCCCACCGGACGCGGGTCGGACCTGCCCCCCTGACTCACGAGAGGTGCTGAAGCGGGTTCACCGTGCCGAACGATTCACTACCTTGTCCGGTCTTGCCGGTCAGCGACAACCCCGAGCCCCCGACGCTGACCGCAATCGGGCACGCTAACAGCGCGAGCCGTGCGCCATCAACTGTCGACGCGGGGGCAGCCTTGTCAACATCAGTGAAAAGGGCCCCTTCGGTCGCGCTCCCAGCGCGGTCCGCGTCCAGGGTGTGATGTTTGACGGTCATTGCCCCCCTGCGTAGGCTGGAACGGCTGCTCTCTCGCCCTCTGCTAGGGTGATGGGTGCTTGCTGTCCGCGGTCGCTTCCCCGCATCGCCGAGGTCCCGCGTCGCCGGGCAGCACCGATCGGGGGCCACCGCCGAGGTGGCCTGGACCACCAACACGACCCCGGGCGATCCCCCGCCGCGGGGCGTACGACAACGGAGAGCCTGACGTGAGCAAGCGCACCTACCAGCCGAACAACCGCCGGCGCGCGAAGACCCACGGCTTCCGGCTGCGCATGCGCACCCGGGCCGGCCGCGCCATTCTTTCGACCCGTCGCGCCAAGGGCCGCACCCGCCTGTCGGCCTGAGGCCGACCGGTCCGGGGACGTGGGTAGTCGTGCTGGCGGCCGCACAGCGACTGCGGCGCAGTAGCGACTTCGCCGCAGCGGTCCGGGGTGGCCGACGCGTCGGACGTGGCGCCGTCGTGGTGCACCTGACCCTTCCCCAGACGACCGGGACAACTGCGACAACCTCGCCGGAGCCGGCGCGGACCACCGGTGCGGAGACCTCCGCACCGAGCCGCGCCGGCTTCGTCGTGTCCAAGGCGGTCGGCAACGCCGTCGTCCGGAACAAGGTCCGCCGCCGGCTCCGGCACCTGGTCCGCGAGCGGCTCGCCGAGCTCCCCGCCGGCAGCACCCTGGTGGTACGCGCGCTGCCCGCGGCCGCCGAAACCTCGTACGCCCGGCTCGGGGCCGACCTGGACGCGGCCCTGGCGGCGGCGCGAGCCCCCCGAGGTCGGCGGTCCCGGTGAGCGAGGAAAGCGCGGCCCCGCGGCCCACGACAACCGGTGCCCGAGTGCTGCTCTGGCCCATCGTCGCGTACCGTCGTTGGATAAGCCCGGCGCTGCCGGCCCGCTGTCGGTTCTACCCGTCGTGCAGTGCGTACGCCGTCGAGGCGGTGTCCCGGCACGGCGCCCTCCGGGGAGCCTGGCTGACGGTCCGGCGGTTGTCGCGCTGCCACCCCTTTCACCCAGGTGGACACGACCCGGTGCCGGAGCCGGGCGACCGCCGTCGTGCCGATGTGACTGGAGCCTGAGAATTGAGTCTCGACTGGGTCTACTACGCGATTTCGTGGATCCTGCTGACCTGGCACTCGGCCTGGGACGCCATCGGAGTGCCGGTCGGAGCCGTAATCGGTACGAACTGGTCCTGGATCCTGGCCATCATCTTCCTGGTGGTCACGGTCCGGGTGATCCTGTTCCCGGTCTTCGTCAAGCAGATCAAGTCGCAGCGGGCGATGCAGGCACTCCAGCCCAAGGTCAAGGAGCTGCAGGAGAAGCACAAGGGTGACCGGGAGACGCTCCAGAAGGAGATGATGGAGCTCTACCGGAAGGAAAAGGCCAACCCGCTGATGGGCTGCCTTCCGATGTTCCTCCAGATCCCCGTCTTCCTCGGCCTCTTCCACACCCTCAAGCGGCTCAACCCGAACGCCAAGGACCAATACAAGGTCCTGTACGGGTGGACCGCCGGACAGTTCGAGAACGCCGCGCACGCGAAGCTGTTCAGCGCCCCGATCTCCGGGAAGTTCGGATCGACCGCCGCAGAGCTGGCTAGCCTGGGGGCCAGCGCCCACACCGTCAAGATCGTCGCGGGCATCCTGGTGGCCATCATGATCGCCACGACCTACCTCACCAGCCGTCAGATGATCCTCAAGACCGGCTGGGCGGAGGACCCGCAGCAGCGCATGGTCCAGCGGCTGATGCTCTACGGCATCCCGGTCTCGCTGCTGGTCTCCGGCTCGATCTTCCCGATCGGTGTGATCATCTACTGGGTCACCAACAACCTCTTCACCCTCGGCCAGCAGCAGTGGGTGCTCCGCAAGTTCCCGCCGCTGGTGCCCCCGAAGACCGGGGCCGCGTCGCGCACCAACGGTCAGCCGGCGAAGACCGGCGGGCTGCTCGGCCGCAAGCCCGCCCAGCCGCCGGCCAAGCCGCAGGTGACCGCTCCCAAGGTGGCCGGTCCCAAGCCGGGCGCCAAGCCGGTCAACCCCAAGAAGGGCCGCCCCGCCAAGCGGCAGGGCTGACCCCACGGGCCGCCGCCGGGATTCCGGTGGCGGCCCCGTTCCGGCAGCGTGCAGCCACCGTACGGTCGGCGCCGGGCCGGAACCGCCGCGCGGAGCGCGGTCACGGGCGACACTGCCCGTACAGACGTGCCCGAGGGCACCGGCGAGACCTCCCGCCGGCCCCGGGAAACCAGCGGACCCGACGGTCCGGCCGAAGCGAGTACGGAGATGACACCGTGACCGACACCAGCATCCCCAGCGCCGACCAGTCCCTGGACGAGGTGACCGCGCCGGCCGCCGTGGCGGAGGAGACCGAGGCCGAGGCGGAGGCCCGGGAGAAGAAGGCGCCGGCCGAGAGCGAGCTGTTCCGGCAGAGCGAGATCGCGGCCGACTACGTCGAGGGACTGCTCGACATCCTCGACTACGACGGCGACATCGACGAGTTGGTCTCCGGCGGCCGGCCGGTCGTCGAGGTGGTCGGCGGAAGCCTGCAGAACCTGATCGGTCAGCGCGGCGCCACCCTGGAGGCGCTCCAGGAGCTGGCCCGGCTGGCGGTGTTCCGGCAGACCGGTTCGCCGAGCCGGCTGCTGCTCGACGTCGGCGGCTACCGGGCCACCCGCCGCAAGGAACTTGCCGCGGTGGCCAAGAACGCGGTCGAGAAGGTCAAGGAGTACGGCGAGCCGGTGCGCCTGGAGCCGATGTCCGCGTTCGAGCGCAAGTGCGTGCACGACGTGGTGAACGCCATGAGCGGCGTGGAGAGCGAGTCCGAGGGCGTCGAGCCGAACCGGCGCATCGTCGTCCGGCCGGCGGACTGACCGGGTGACCCACAACGACGCCGCGGCGGACGCCGTGTCCGGCCCGGGCGGTACGCCGCCCGGGCCGTCGGCTGTGCGGCCCGGATCCACCGACCCGGCTGACCCGGCATTCTCCGACGGCATGAGCGGGGCCGCGGACCGACCCATGGAAGCCTCAGGCACGCCGACGGACTCGCCGTTCTCGGGGGCGCCCGCGGGCCCGGCCGAGCAGCCGTACCCGGGCACGCCGGCCGGCTCGGCCGATCCGGCCTTCATGCCGCCGTCGGCCGAACCGCCAGCTCCGGTCTCCGTTCCCGGTGACCAGGAGGAGTTTGCCGAGCCGCCCGTGCCGGCGGATGTGACCCTTCCGCCCGAGTTGGCCGAGGCGGCCCGTACCCTCTTCGGCGATCGGCTCGACCTCGCCGCCGCGTACGCCGAACTCCTGGCGACGGAGGGCGTGGTCCGGGGTCTGATCGGCCCCCGGGAAGCCCCCCGGATCTGGGAGCGGCACCTGCTGAACTGTGCGGCGGTGGCGGAGCGGATCCCCGAGGGCGCCACCGTGCTGGATGTCGGCTCCGGTGCCGGGCTGCCTGGTCTGGTGCTCGCCATCGCGCGTCCCGACCTCACCGTCACGCTGATCGAACCCCTCGCCCGGCGGACCTCCTTCCTCATCGAGGCCGTGCAGCAGCTCGGGTTGACCAAGATGGTGCGGGTGTTCCGCGGCCGGGCCGAGGAGGCTGCCGCCGGTTCGCGCGACACGCCACCACTCCGTGGCGACATCGTCACGGCCCGTGCGGTGGCTCCGCTCGACCGGCTCGCCGCCTGGTGTCTCCCCCTGGTCGTGCCCGGTGGCCGGCTGGTCGCGCTGAAGGGTGCGTCCGCCGCCGAGGAGATCGCGGAGCACGCCGGGGCGGTGGCGCGGCTCGGTGGCGGTGAGCCGGAGGTGCACCGGTGCGGCGTGGGCGTCATCGAGCCGCCCGCGACGGTGATCGAAGTGGTTCGGGAGCGGGTCGTCGGCCCGGTGCGCAAGAAGGCGGCTGCCAAGCGGTCGCGCGGCGGCCGACGCGCTGGTCGGGGCCGGGATCGCTGACGCGACAACGGCTTTTCGCCTCCCCGCTCGGCCGGTGGCGGCGGTGGCGGATAGCTGATTGATCAGAACCCGACGTGGACCCGCTGCGCCCGTGAGCCGTAGGCTGACCGCGCGTCGATAGTGTGGAACGGCGGCGCCGGGTGGCACCGGACCCGACCGTTCCCGCCGGGCCGCGCGCCGCGCGTTGAGCGCGGTTGCGGCCCATTGACGGGGTGCGGACCGACCATCCGGAGCGGGCAGGGATGACAGGTGCATGACGACGGCAGGTACGACGACCCACGGGTGACCGGGCCAGGAGGGCGACCCTCTGCCGCCGACCCCGTTTCACGTGAAACCACCTACCCGGGTTGGCCGGCCGGCGGGGAGTCCCGCGGCCCGTCCACCCGTCCGCCCGACTGCGATCCGGTCGTGCGCCGGGACCCTCCGTCCGTCGGCGTCGAACCGACCTCCGGCGTGCCGAGGAATCTGCCCATGGCCCGCGACGGTCGCGACCCGAGCGGTCGCGCCGCCGACGCGACGGGCGGCCCCGTTCCGGTACGGGGTAGCGCCAGCGTCCCCGCGCGCCTCGAGCCCTCGGCCGGCCCGTCGGGGACGGCGGTCCCGCAGCAGCCGACCCCGCAGGCGGTGCCGGACGCTGCACCGGTTGTGGTGCCGCCGTCCGACGCGCCACCGGCTGCCGACTACGGCGACGAACCCACCGGCAGCACGTACGTTTCACGTGAAACCCCGACGCGCGAAGAGGATGACCCACCGTTGGCTATGGAGGCTATGCGCGCCGTGCAGATTCTGAATCCGAGTGGCGAGGTGACGATGCCTCGGCCGGCGCGGACCCGGGTCATGTGCGTCGCGAACCAGAAGGGCGGCGTGGGGAAGACCACGACCACGGTGAACCTGGCGGTGGCGCTCGCCCTGCACGGCAACCGGGTCCTCGTGGTCGACCTCGATCCGCAGGGCAACGCCTCCACGGGCCTCAACGTCCCGCACCACACCGGCGTACCGGACGTCTACGACTGCCTGATCGACAGCGTGCCGCTGGGCGACGTGGCGCAGGCCGTCGAGGGCATCCCGAACCTGTGGTGCGTACCGGCCACCATCGACCTGGCCGGCGCCGAGATCGAGCTGGTGTCGGTGGTGGCCCGTGAGTCGCGGCTGGCCCGGGCCATCGCCGCCTACCCCGGCCACTTCGACTACGTCTTCATCGACTGCCCGCCCTCGCTCGGCCTGCTGACCGTCAACGCGCTGGTCGCCGCACAGGAGGTGCTGATCCCGATCCAGTGCGAGTACTACGCCCTGGAGGGCCTCAACCAGCTGATCAACAACATCAACCTGGTACGCCAGCACCTCAACCCGAAGCTCGAGGTCTCCACCATCCTGCTCACCATGTACGACCGGCGTACCCGCCTCGCCGACGCGGTCGAGCAGGACGTTCGGAACCACTTCGGCGACAAGGTCCTCCAGGCGGTGATCCCGCGAAACGTACGGGTCTCCGAGGCACCCAGCTACGGGCAGTCCGTGATGACCTACGATCCCGGTTCGCGGGGGGCCACGAGCTACTTCGAGGCCGCCCAGGAGATCGCCGAGCGGGGCGTCATGGAGCCGGTGAGCCGGAATGCGTAGTGCGGAGAAGTCGCTGGGAGGCGTCGCATGAAGAACCGTCCTCGTGGGGGTCTGGGCCGAGGGCTCGGGGCACTGATTCCCACCGGACCGGCGCTGGACACCGCCCCGGCGACCGCTGCGCCCGCGACCGGTGACGCCGCCCCGGCCGCGCCGGGGATCCCGGCAGCCCCGACGCCGGCGGCTCCCGTCGCCGAGCCGCAGCCACAGCTGAGCCCGGTACCCGGAGCCCGCTTCGCCGAGATCCCGGTCGACGCCATCGTGCCGAACCCGAAGCAGCCCCGTCAGGTCTTCGACGAGGAAGCGCTGGAGGAGTTGAAGGTCTCCATCCAGGAGGTCGGCTTCCTCCAGCCCATCGTCGTACGCCAGCTCGACGGCGAGAAGTACGAACTCGTCATGGGTGAGCGGCGGTGGCGGGCGGCTCAGGCGGTCGGCCGGGAGACCATTCCCGCCATCGTCCGGGACACCAAGGACGACGCGATGCTCCGGGACGCCCTCCTGGAGAACATCCACCGGGCTAACCTCAACCCGCTCGAAGAGGCCGCCGCGTACCAGCAGCTGCTGGAGGAATTCGGCGCCACACATGAGGAGCTGGCCCGGCGGATCGGCCGCAGCCGGCCGCAGATCTCCAACACTATTCGGCTGATGAACCTCCCGGCGCCCGTGCAGCGCCGGGTCGCGGCCGGTGTGCTCTCCGCCGGTCACGCCCGGGCGTTGCTCAGTCTCGAGGACGCTGAGGCGCAGGAACAGCTCGCTCTGCGGATCGTGGCGGAGGGCCTCTCGGTGCGGGCCACCGAGGAACTGGTGGCCCTGGCGCTCGCGGACGGACCGGCCAAGGCC
This sequence comes from Micromonospora globispora, assembly GCF_003857015.1. Taxonomy (GTDB): domain Bacteria; phylum Actinomycetota; class Actinomycetes; order Mycobacteriales; family Micromonosporaceae; genus Micromonospora; species Micromonospora globispora. Next base: position 12,727 of record NZ_QGGF01000225.1, read on the forward strand.
CCGGCGGCCAAGCGCCGCCCCAAGCCACACGCGCCGGCGCTGACCGACCTGGCCGACCGGCTCTCCGACCGGTTCGACACCCGGGTGAAGGTCGACATCGGCCGGAGCAAGGGAAAGATCACCATCGAGTTCGCCACGGTCGACGACCTGGAGCGGATCGTGGGGATCATCGGGGTCGGTCAGGAGGAGCGCCCCGAAGACTGACGAAGGCTTCGCCGCCGGCCGCGTGGTCCTGACGCCAGGACCACGCGGCCGTTTCGTGTTCAGGGCCGCTCGACTGGTCTCCATCTCCAGACCGGCTCTGAGGCCCTGAGAGACGACACAATCCGCGGGCCCGGACCCGTGCCTCCGGCGCGGCCGATTGCTCGTCTGCGGCGACGTCAGGGGCCCGGACGCAAGATTGCCTTCACTCCCGGCCGCCTCCTAGTGGGAAGTGGTGGCGTCAGGCGAGGGGAAAGCCCGTGGCCGCCTGTAGGGGTGAAGATGGCCGCCTGACGAGGGCCAAGCTGGCGCCGCCTCGTTTCGAGGCGCGGCTGTCTGGCGAGGGGCGTGCTCGTGCCGCCTCGTTTCGAGGCGCGGCTGTCTGGCGAGGACCATCCCCGTGCGGCCTGGTCTCGAGGCGCGGCTGTTCGACAAGCGGCGAGTCCATGCCGCGTCTCAGCGGTCTGCTGTGTCTGGCGAGGAGCGAGCCCGTGCCGTGTCGTCTCAGTGGGCGGGTCTGTTTGGCGAGGGGCAAGCGGGTGGCCGTCTCGTCAGGGCGGGCGGCGCCCCAGTGAGGGTCGGAGCCGTCGGGCTCCTCGGCGAGAGCCGGCCCTCCGGCCGCCTGTCGTTCTCGCCGCTCTCCACCTCGACCCGGGTGACCAGGCTGCAGCACGTTGGGGGCGTCGGCAGGACCAACGCGCGGCCCGCCGCCACGGGACGGTGAGGACGCAGTGGAGCCGGCCGGTCGGTGTTTCACGTGAAACCAGCCCGTGGAACGACGGGCCTGAAAAACCTCGGGTACGTCAATTCGGTTCAGCTTGAGATGGGGAATGGCGCGCGTCAACGAGACAGGTGCGACCTCTGCTGCCGCCAACGCGCGGGCGCCGCTTCCTCGAAACGGCCACCAGGTGCGGGCGGAGCAGCCTGCGGCTTTTGCCCGACGTAGGCGAGGGCCCCGGACAGGCGACGATCTGCGCGGCCTCCAGCGCTGCTGTGTGCCTGACGCGTGACGCCTGACGCCCGATGGGTCCGGACGATCCGTGAGATGTGGAGGGCGCTGTTCCACGTGAAACGAAGACGTCCTCGATCCGGCTCTGTCGCGCCTCGGCGGCGTTCTGCTGGCCGGCGCTTCGCCCGCCGTCCCGAGTTCTTCTGCAGGCCCTCAGGGTCCCCGCCGTGCTGCGCGCCTCCGCTATGAGAAGGGACATCCTGTGCGTTGCTACGCCCGGGGTGGCCGTCCGCCAGGCCCCGCCCGCAAGAGGCAGCCGCTGCCACCACCAGCCGCCCCGGTGCTCGATCTGGCTCGCTGCGCTCGCCCGCTGGCCGTGGTTGGGACTCCGGGTCCCTGCATTGGCGGATCCCAGCGTTTCACGTGAAACGGCGGTCATCGGGGTCGAGCCGACTCCCGGAGGCGCACAGGGGGTGGGGAGGTCGTCGAGACCGACGCCCTACCGCCCCGGGCGACCCCGCCCCAGAGCGTCGAACGACCGCCACCGTGGCAACCCCAAGCAGCGACCGGAGGCGGGCTCTTCCGCGGACATCCAGAACCTGTCCGAGTCCCGCTGCTCTAGTAAACGGATGAGACGGTCCACGGCCGAGATGGCCGACCCGGTGCAGGGTTGCCCGGCCCACCGGTTTTCGCCGGGGCACGGGCTACGGCCCGGTAGCGCCGCAGTCTGGGAGGCGGATGGTGCCGTACGGGTCCGGCCCGGCGGGGGTTGGCCGATGTCGGAGGCGACATGGGTGGCGGGAGCCGGCCGAGGCCCGGCAAGCGGTGACCACCGCAAGGCAAACCCACAACCCGGCGCGCGCGTGTCCCCGTCGGATAGTGGTGCGCTGCGTGGCTGACGCCCGCTCCTCTCGGCGACAGCCCGATCTGAGCCCGGCGAGTCGGACACCGGCCGGCCGGACCGCGCCTCCGAGAGAGGCCGTCCCCCGCCGGGAAAGAACCGCCGTCAGAGCGGTGCCGTTTGGGGACTCGGTCGTTAGGAAGGGAGGGTCATCCACGAGTTGCGGTGGGGCCCTCAACGAGCCGGCGGCACCCCGCTCGTTATCCACAGCGGTTTTCCACAGGGCACCCTCGTTTCACGTGAAACAGCGCTCAGAAATGCGTACTGACCTGTGGATGACGGGGCGTGGTGGTGATCTCAGCGGCCTGTGGACAACGCGGTGGACAACCGGTGGACGGCAGGATCGGGGGCGCGCCGCTCATCGAACATCGGCGCTGAAGTTCATGGCGACGACCGCAGAATCAGGTAGGGACAGCGGTCGTCGTCTCGGTTAGGGTCAGCGTCGTGCAGGACACCCCTCCCTCAGTTCCGGACTTCACCCAGTGGCCCTCTTTCCCCTTCGAGGGCGACCTCCGCGTCAAGCAGCTCGACGATCCGGTCCCGGTCGAACCTCCCCGCCGAGGCGAGGGCAACCGGGAATGCACCGCCTGCAATGCGCCCGACGAGGCGTACATCTGGGTGGGTGAACGGTGGCGGGTGCGAGCCATGGACCGGCCCACCGGCCTCCCGATGGTGCTCATCCTGGAGTCGCGGTCCCACTTCGACCTGGGCGATCTGCCGAACCTGCTCGCCGCCGAGCTGGGCGTGATGACGGTACGGCTGGAACGCGCCATCCGGTCGCTGGACGGCGTCGCCCGGGTCCACGTGAACCGCTGGGGTGACGGCTCCGCCCACCTGCACATGTGGTTCCTCGCGCGGCCGTACGGGCGGCTTCAGCTGCGCGGCACGTTCCTCTCCCTGTGGGACTCGATCCTGCCGCCCATCCCCGAGTCGCAGTGGCGGGAGAACCTCGCCATGGTCGCCGCCTGGCTGGCCGAGTTCGGGGGCCGTCCGCTCGCCGAGCCGCCGCGGATCCAGTGGCAGGCACCGTCGAGCTTCTCCTCGTCGCCGTCAGAGGGCGCGATGGCCGGCGACGAGGAGACGGCGTCCGTGATCGAGGCCGCCGAGGAGATTCCGGAGCCCCAGGACGAGGACGCGGCGGGGAACGACGCGGACCCCATCCGCGCGAGCTGACCTCGGTCGGCCCCGCGGTGGTCGACGCCGCCGCCCTGCGGCTGGCGATCCCCGCGGCGGGGCGGTGCGGCGGATCCGCTAGGCGCGTCGGGCGGCGGCTCGGGTCACCAGTGACCCGAGCACCCGGCCGAAGTCCAGACCGGCCGCCTGGATCGCCAGCGGCAGCAGAGACGTCTCGGTCATTCCCGGGGAGACGTTGACCTCCAGGACGTGCGGCTGCCCGTCCGCGTCGACGATCAGGTCCACCCGGGACAGGTCACGCAGCCCGAGTGCGTTGTGGGCGGCGAGCGCCACCTGGGACACCCGCTCGGTCACCTCGGCGTCGAGTCGGGCGGGCGCGTGCCAGGTGGTCCGGCCGGCGGTGTAGCGGGCGGCGTAGTCGTAGACGCCGTTGCGCGGCACAATCTCCACCGGCGGCAGCGCCTGCGGGCCCTCGCCCAGGTCGACCACCGAGACGGCCACGTCCATGCCGGGCACGTACCGCTCGACCAGCGCGGTCTGGTCGTACGCGAAGCAGCCGACCATCGCGGCCGGGAGCGACCCGGCGTCCCGGACCACCGCGGCCCCGAGTCCGGAGCCGCCTTGCGCCGGCTTGACCATGAGCGGCAGTCCCAGCCGGTCGGCGATCCGGTCCAGCACCGCAACCGCGCCCAGCTCGGAGAAGCGGTCGTGCGGCAGGGCGACCCAGTCCGGGGTCGGGATGCCGGCCTCACGGAGCACCGCCTTGGCGGACGGCTTGTCCCAGGCGAGCCGGGACGCGCGGGCGTCGCAGCCGACGTAGGGGACGTCGCAGAGGTCGAGCACGCCGCGGAGTGAGCCGTCCTCGCCCGTGGCGCCGTGCAGGGCGATCACCACCGCGTCCGGCGGATCGGCGGCCAGGGCCGGCAGGAGGGCGACGTCCGCGTCCCGCAGCTCGGCCTCGATGCCGACGGCCCGCAGCGCGTCGAGCACCCGGCGGCCGGATCGGAGCGAGACGTCCCGCTCGTAGGAGAGCCCACCGGCGAGCACGAGCACGTGCAGTTCGTCGGTGACGGCGGGATCGGTCACGGAGTTCCGGGCGGCGGAGCTGACAGCCATGCGGGAATCATGCCAAGTCGGGACCGGGCGCGTCGGAGCCGCCCTGCCGGCGACGCACCCCGGACCCGCCCACGGCGCCGAACACGCGCCGCATGGCGATGTCCTGCTCCATCACGCCGGCCAGCCGGCGGATGCCCTCCCGGATGCGCTCCGGCGGCGGGAAGGAGAAGTTCAGCCGCATGTGGCCGGTCCCCGCGCCGTCGGCGTAGAAGCCGGTGCCCGGCACGTACGCCACGCGGGCGGCGATGGCCCGCGGCATCATCGCCTTGGAGTCGAGGCCGTCCGGCAGGGTCGCCCAGACGAAGAGGCCGCCGCCCGGAGTGGTCCAGGTGGTGCCGGCCGGCATCAGGTCCTCCAGCGCGGTCAGCATGGCGTCCCGGCGCTCCCGGTAGACCTCGCGGTAGACCTTCAACTGCTGTCGCCACGGCATGGTGCCGAGGTACGTGGAGACGGCGGCCTGCGCGTAGCCGCTCGGGCAGAGGATCTGCGCCTCGCTGGCGATCACCAGCTTGTCCCGCACCGCGTGCGGGGCCAGGATCCAGCCGACCCGCAGGCCCGGGGCGAAGGTCTTGGAGAAGGTGCTGAGGTAGAAGACGCCGTCCCGGCGGCGGGCCCGCAGCGGCGCCGGGGCCTCCCCTTCGAAACCGAGCTGGCCGTACGGGTCGTCCTCGACCACCAGGAGGCCGGCCCGCTCGCAGATGTCCAGCACCCGCTCGCGCCGCTCCTCGCTCAGCGTCACGCCGGTCGGGTTCTGGTAGGTCGGGATGGTGTAGAGGAACTTCACCCGTCGCCCGGCCCGGGCCAGGTCGGCGATCGCCGTCTCCAGGGCCTCCGGGATCAGCCCGTCGGAGTCCATCGGTACGTGCACGACCTGGGCCTGGGCAGCCTGGAACACCCCGAGCGCGCCGACGTAGGTCGGCCCCTCGGCGAGCACCACGTCACCCGGGTCCAGGAAGAGCCGGGCCACCAGGTCCAGCGCCTGCTGACCGCCGACGGTGACCACCACGTCCTCCGGGGAGGCGCCGCAGGCCGCGTCGATCCCGGAGAGGGCCATCACCTCGCAGATCCGTTCGCGCAGCTCCAGGGTGCCCTGGCCGATGCCGTACTGCAGGGTGGTGGCGCCGTGCTCGGCGCCCAGCCGGCCGAGCATCTCGCCGACGGCATCGAGCGGCAGCGCCGCGATGTAGGGAGCACCACCGGCGAGGGACACGACCTCCGGCCGGCTGGCCACCGCGAAGAGCGCGCGGATCTCGGAGGCGTTCATCCCCCGGACCCGGCGGGCGTACCGGTCGGTGTAGTCGTCGAGCGTCGTGCCGGTCATGACATCACCTCGATCAGGTGTCGGCTGGGCTCCCCCGGTGTGGTACCCGCGATGCCGGCAACCATGGCGGCGGCGGACGCCGGTTGGTCGATCGTAGTCTGCCCTGTCCAGACCTGGCGTGGCGACGTGAGGAACGTCCACATCCCGGACCCCGCCCTCACCGGCTCGGGTGGCACCTCGCGCGTCCCCTCCCGAACGATCGGCGGTCGGCGTACGATCGCTCGTCGGGGGCAGGTAGGCGGCGGTCTCGTACCGCGCGGGTGGTGTCACCTCCGAGGCTAGGGTGGGGATGCGCTGATGTCGCGACGTCTGGTCAGTCTGACCCTCGACACCCTGGAAGACCTGCCCCGGCCGTGCCGGCAGTGCGTCTACTGGGAGCTGGACCCGGTCTCCGCCGATCGGGCGTGCGCCGCCGGTGATCCCGGGCTGGAGAAGGAGGCCTGGGTCTCCCAGACGCTGCTGGAGTGGGGTTCCTGCGGCAAGCTCGCGTACGTCGACGGCATGCCCGCCGGCTTCGTCATGTACGCCCCGCCGGCGTACGTGCCGCGCTCGATGGCCTTCCCCACCTCGCCGGTCTCGGCGGACGCCGCGCTGCTGATGACCGCCAACGTGGTGCCCGCCTTCGCCGGCGGTGGCCTGGGCCGGATGCTGGTGCAGGGTGTGGCCCGCGATCTCACCAAACGCGGCATCAAGGCGATCGAGGCGTTCGGGGACGCCAAGGTCGGCGACGCGGACGACCCGACCCGCGCCTGTGTCGCCCCGGCCGACTTCTTCCTCTCGGTGGGCTTCAAGACGGTCCGGCCGCACCCCCGCTATCCGCGCCTGCGGCTGGAGCTGCGCACCGCGCTGAGCTGGAAGTCGGACGTCGAGTACGCGCTGGAGAAGCTGCTCGGTTCGATGAGCCCGGAGACCCTGCTCCGCCCGGTACGGCCGGCCCCGGCCACCCGGTCCACCGGCTGAGCCGCGCCGGCACGCCGCGCTCAGTCGACGACCGTGCCGGCGGCGACGATCGCCCGCAGCTCGCTCACGTCGATCGAGCCGGTCGGCACGTCCCGCTCGATCGGGAAGTACATCCGCTGCACCGCGGCGACGATCGCCTCGACCACCCGGTCCCGGAACCGGGGGTCCACCAGCCGGGCCCGGTCCTCTGGCGAGGTCAGGTAGCCCAGCTCGACGCGCACGGCGGGCATCCGGGTGAGCCGCAGCAGGTCCCACGCCTTGGCGTGGGTACAGCAGTCCCGCAGCCCGGTGCGGGCCACGATCTCCCGCTGCACCAGGCCGGCGAGGCGTTCCCCGGTGGCCGAGGTGACGCCGTTGTCGGTGCCGTAGTGGTAGGTGGCCACCCCGTTGGCCGCCGGGTTGGCATGCCCGTCGGTGTGCAGCGAGATGAAGACGTCCGCGCCGAGGGAGTTGGCCAGTTGCGCCCGGTCGGCGTCCGGCAGGCAGGTGTCGGGGGTCGGGCCGCGGGTGAGCTGTACCCGTACCCCGGCGGCGGCGAGCCGCCCCTCCAGCCGGCTGGCCAGGTCGTACACGATGTCCGCCTCGGTCCAGCGCAGCGGGCCGTCCGGCACCACCATCCCCGGGTCGGTGCCGCCGTGCCCCGGGTCGATAACCACGGTCCGCCCGACCAGGGTCGGCCCGGCCTGGCGGATCGCGTCGGACTCGCGCAGCCACTGGGGGCGCCCGCCGACCACCTTCCGGCCGAGGCGGCGCAGCGCGCCCATGGTGTGCGGGCCGCAGGTGCCGTCCGGCTTCAGCCCCATCTCCCGCTGGAACTGGGCGACCGCGCGGGAGGTGCGGATGCCGTAGATCGCGTCGGCGCGGCCCGCGTCGTACCCCATCTCCAGGAGGCGCTCCTGGAGCGACCGGACGTCCTCGCCGATCAGCGGATCCGGTACGGCGTGGTAGAGCGTGCGGGCGCCGAGCCGCCAGCGGGCGGCGTCCAGGGCTTGCCACGTCTCCGCGCCGACTCGCCCGTCCACGCTCAGGCCACGGGACTGCTGGAACGCCCGGACGGCCCGTTCGGTCTCGACGTCGAACTCGTCGCCGTGGCCGCCGGACGGAAGCAGTTCGAGGCTGGTGAGGACGTTACGGATCTCCGTCACCGCGGGTCCCCGGTCACCGGGTCGGATCGGACGCACGCACGACCCCCTCTGCGCGGATGCTGGCTGGCCGGGCCCCGCGGTCGCACGAGGCGAGATGCTTACGGAGCGTACCGTGACCGGTTACCGACCGGCTCCCGGTTCCGGCAGGTCCCCGGCGTGCCCCGCTGGGGTGGCGGGGGAAAATGAGGAACCCCCGTACCCGAAATCGGGTACGGGGGTTCCGCGATTCGGACGTCGACTCAGAGCGCCGACTCGATGAGCTTGACCAGCTCGCCCTTGGGCTTGGCCCCGGCGATGGACTGCACCGGCTCGCCGTTCTTGAAGACGGTGAGGGTCGGCACGGACATCACCCGGTAGGTCCGGGCGGTCTCGGGGTTCTCGTCGATGTTGAGCTTGACGATGGTGACCTGGTCACCCATCTCGCCCGCGATCTCTTCCAGCAGCGGCGAGACCTTGCGGCAGGGGCCGCACCACTCCGCCCAGAAGTCCACCAGAACCGGCTTGTCGGACTTCAGCACGTCGACCGCGAAGCTCGCGTCGGTGACCGCCTTGGTTGCTCCCACTATGAACCCCTCCTCCGGGACCTTTTTATGAAGATGTTTCAGCCTTGCAGGGTGGCGATGAAGCGCTCGGCGTCCAGGGCGGCGGCACAGCCCGTCCCGGCCGCCGTGATCGCCTGCCGGTACGTGTGGTCGACCAGATCGCCGGCGGCGAAGACGCCCGGCAGGCTGGTCCGGGTGCTCGGCGCCTGCACCTTCACGTACCCCTCGTCGTCGAGTTCCACCTGTCCGCGGAAGAGTTCACTGCGCGGGTCGTGGCCGATCGCGACGAAGACACCGGTCACGTCGAGCACCTTGCTCTCGCCGGTGTGCACATTGCGGACCCGTACCCCGCTGACCTTGCCGTCGTCACCGAGGATCTCCTCGATCACGGTGTTCCACTCGACCTTGATCTTGTCGTTGCCGAGCGCCCGCGCGGCCATGATCTTGCTGGCGCGGAACGAGTCCCGGCGGTGGATGATCGTCACCGACTCGGCGAACCGGGTCAGGAAGCTCGCCTCCTCCATCGCCGAGTCGCCGCCGCCGACCACCACGATGTGCTGGTTGCGGAAGAAGAAACCGTCGCAGGTGGCGCAGGACGACACGCCGTGGCCCAGGTACTCCTGCTCGCCGGGCACGCCCAGCGGACGCCAGGCGGAGCCGGTGGCGAGGATGACCGCCTTCGCCTTGTACGCGGTCTCGCCGACCCAGACGGTGCTGACGGCGCCCGAGCCGATATCGCCGGTGTCGAGCAGCTCGACCCGGGTCACGTCGTCGGTCAGGAACTCGGCGCCGAACCGCTCGGCCTGCTTGCGCATGTTGTCCATCAGTTCGGGACCGAGGATGCCGTCCGCGAAGCCCGGGAAGTTCTCCACCTCGGTGGTCGTCATCAGCGCGCCGCCGGACTGCACGCCCTCGATGATGAGCGGCTTGAGGTTGGCGCGCGCGGCATAGACCGCCGCCGTGTAACCGGCCGGCCCGGAGCCGATGATGATCAGGTTGCGGACCTCGTCCACTGCCGTCTCCCGATGTGTGTGTTCGTCATCCGTTCCGGCTGATCTGCCGCCGGGACGATGCCGATCCGAGTGCCGACGGCTCAGCGGCGCCGGCGCCTGATGTGCAGAACGTCATCGTACGAAGCGGGGATTCCCGAGCCGGTCATCCGGTGGGTCACGTCACGTAAAGCGGCATCCGCCGGTGACCTCGAAACTCACCCTACTCGCGTACTGAAGCGCGTGTCCGCGCCGGACCCGGGCACGCCGCACTCGGGTCCGCTCACCCAGGCCCAGCGGCCGCCGCCCGCGTCCACGAACGTGACCACCAGCGCGGGCCGGCCCTGGAACGACGCGTAGTCGATCAGGTCGACGGTGACCGCGCCACCGGCGTGCTCGCTGCTGATCGCGCCGAGGCAGGCGTCCAGGGCCTCCCGGCCGGTGAGCCGGTCGAGCCCGGCCCCCTCGGAGAGCCGCTCGTCCCCGGGGGCCAGCGCGGCGGACGCCGTGGCGCTGCTGCCGCTCGTCGGGCCCGGCTCGGACCGGGTGGCGCCGGACAGCTGCTCCGGGGTGTAGTCGGTGCCGCTGCGGCGGGCGGGGCCGGTGGTCCGGAAGGCTGCGGCGGCGACGCGGCGGTGACGGCGCAGAGCGGCCGGGACGAGAAAGCGGCGCCCACCGGCGCCTTCGGTCCGCTCGCCGCCGCAGCCTTCCGGACCACCGGCCCCGCCCGCCGCAGCGGCCCCGACTACACCCCGGAGCAGCTGTCCCGCGCCACCCGGTCCGAGCCGGGCCCGACGCG
>NZ_QGGF01000708.1 GCF_003857015.1 Micromonospora globispora
GACCGCAGGCCATGAGAGAGCCACACCAATGACACCGGTGGGCAGCCGCAATGTGGGAGCGTCTCGCCGAGCACCTGGACCGAGTCTGGCCGGACATCGATCCTGCAGGAAGTCTCTAAGTAGCCGCGGACCGCGCATCGCGGAGCGCGGCCGGCTGCCTACGGGTGGGGCGCGCCGACGTGCCGAGATCAGTGCGTTGACCGAGTCGTCCAGCAGGAACTCGCAGACAGGCGCCGAATCGGTAGCGCAGTGTCCACTTCGCTATGCGGCAAGGGCGACGGCGGTGCCGGTCACCGCGATGCCGGTTCGCGGCTCGGCGGGGATCCCGATGGTCAGCACGCTGGGACGGCCCAAGTCCTGGCCTTGGTGCATGGTGACAGTCACGGGTGGCGCGACCAGCCCTAGCTCCCGTAGATAGCCCCCGAAAGCCGCCGCCGCGGCGCCAGTGGCGGGATCCTCCACGACGCCGCCGGGTGGGAAGGGGTTGCGCGAGTGGAATACCTGAGACGACTCTCGCCACACCAGGTCGATGGTCGTCCAGTCGCGCTGCGCCATCAGCGTGGCCAGCGCGTTCATGTCGTAGTCCAGGTCGGCGAGCCGTTGTCGGTTTGCGGCGGCCACGACGGGGTGCCAGGCGCCGGCGAAGGCGACTCGCGGCGGCAGCGTCGCATCGAGGTCGCCTGGTGCCCAGCCCAGCGCCTCAAGCAGCGCCGCGAGATCACTGGCAGCGATGGGCTTGGTCTGCGGCTGCACGCTGATCAGCGTTGCGGTGATCGTGCCGTCCGGCGTCACGTCGGTGGAAACCTCGACCAGGCCAGCCCGGGTGTCGAAGTGCAGGACCCCCGGACCGTGACGCTGGGCGTAGGCGGCTGCCGAGGCAATGGTCGCGTGGCCGCAGAACGGAACCTCGGCCAGCGGGCTGAAGTAGCGCACCTCGAAGCGCCCGTTGCCGTGAGGCACGAGGAACGCCGTTTCGGAGTAGCCGATGTCAGCGGCCACGCGCAGCATCTCGGCGTCGCTGACCCCAGTGGCATCGAGTACGACACCGGCCGGGTTGCCGCCCGCCGGATCGGCACTGAACGCCGCGTAGCGCAGGATCTCCATGATCACGACCGTAAGCGCGGCGGACCGTCAGAAACGAGGGCCAATCCACGCCTCATGGCCCGCGAAGCCACTACTCGGCCGCAGACATCCGCCTCTGCCGCTGGTCGCGCGGTCATGCCGAGATGAGTGCACGGTCCGCGCAGCACCTTCCACCCACCGACCTGCGTCGGGTAGAAAGATCTCTTGTGTTCGAGCGCATGACGACCGACGCCCGGGCGGTGATCGCGCGCATTCCGCGCCTCGCCTTGGCCGCGGACCGGCGCGAGATGACCCTCTGGGACCTGGCGGCGGCGTTGCCTGCACCGTCGGGCAACACCGCCGCGTTCTGGCACGCCCCCACCGCAGAGCCCCCGCCCGCGGC
>NZ_QGGF01000721.1 GCF_003857015.1 Micromonospora globispora
GAGCGCGGCGCCGGGACCGGCGGCCGGCCGCCCCCGGCGAGAGCGTCCCAGGCCAGCGCGAGCAGGACGCCGACCGCGGCCGCCACCACCAGGGCCAGTCGGGTCGGCATCATCATCTCGACCAGCGGCAGATCGTCCGGGACGTACGCCCAGGGGCCGTCGATGCCCGTCTCCACGCCGTTGAACCGCACCTTGGGACCGATCGACGCGACGGCGAAGACCACCACCAGCACGGCCAGGATCCGGGCGGCCAGCGACCGGCGGACCAGCAGCACCAGGGCCACCAGGGCGACCAGCACCAGCGGCCAGCCGAACCAGGTGTTCTGCTCGGTCAGCCCGATCGTCTTCTCCACCGCCTCGTCCCCGGCGACGGTGTCCCGGGCGAAGGTGACGAAGGCGACCAGGTCCTCGCCCCAGCTGTGGAAGACGCCGCCCTGCAACCCCCGGTAGGACTGCGGGCCGTTGAACTGGAACCAGATCGGGTAGGCGGCCAGCAGCAGGGCCAGCCCGCCGCCGACGCCGAGCGCCGCCGCGAAGCTGCCGGCCCGCGCCCACGCCGCCCGGGGTCGCTGCACCACGTACGCGGCCAGCGTCACCAGGCAGGCCAGCGCGGTGAGCAGCAGCATCTCCTCGTTGATGAAGATCTGGTACGCCACGAGCACGCCCAGCGCGACGCCGTTGCGCCACCAGCGGCCCGGCTCGCCCAGCCGCAGCACCCGCGCCACGATCAGCGGGAGCAGGAAGTTGGAGACGAAGTTCGGCTGACCGTTGGCGTGGTGGACGATGCCGGGGGCGAAGCCGAGGAAGGCGCCACCGACGAAGGCCGCCGCGCGCGAGCGCACCAGGTGCCGGGAGAGCATCCAGTACGACGTGGACGCGGTCGCGGCGAGGGCCCCGCCCAGGTAGAGCGCGTACATCACCTGGGGGCCGAGGAGCAGGGTGAGCGGCGCCAGCGGCAGGGTCACCCCGAGCAGCGAGGTGTTCGCCATCATGTTCACCCCGTCCGGCGCGTTCTGCCGGGCGGTGAAGAGCGGATTCTCCAGGTGCCGCAGCGAGTAGGCGCCGTGCGCGAAGAGCCACTCGAACCAGCTGTGGTCGGTCGGCAGGTGGGACGAGACCCGGTGTTGCACGTCGCCCCAGTAGTTGAGGCAGACGAGAACGCCGAGCACCGCATAGGCTCCGATGACCAGCACGTCGGCGCGGGCCGGCCGGCGTCGGGGCCGGCGCGGCGGATCGGCCGCGACGGGCTCGACCCCGACGGACGCGGAGTTCAGCGAGGGGTCTACCACCGGCACAGCCACGACGGGCCATCGTACAGGCGGTGCGGCGGCCCTCCGGCCGCACCGGTGCGCCCACGGTGGAGGCCGCACCCCGTGCCGGCGGTGCCGGCCCATGGCGGTCGGGGGAGGTCTGCCTCAACTACTGGGGCGACGTGCAACACCGGGTGA
>NZ_QGGF01000795.1 GCF_003857015.1 Micromonospora globispora
ATGTCGTACCGGGTGTTTACCGTGCTGGGTGTGGCGGACCGGGAGCGGTTGAGTGTGATGCAGTCGTACCGGTTCGCGTTGGACCTCACGCCCCGGCAGGAGCGGGTGGTGTTGGCTCATGCCGGTGCGGCGCGGGTGGCGCACAACTGGGCGTTGGCCTGGGTCAAGGCGGTGATGGATCAACGGGCCGCGGAACGCACGTACGGCGTCGACGAGGCGAGCCTGACGCCGCCGCTGGGCTGGTCGCTGCCCGCGCTGCGGAGGGCGTGGAACGCGGCGAAGCCTGTGGTGGCGCCGTGGTGGCGGGAGTGTTCGAAGGAGGCGTACAACACCGGGTTGGAAGCGCTGGCCCGGGGGTTGAAGAACTGGTCGGACTCGCGTGGCGGCAGGCGCGCCGGGCGGGCGGTGGGGTTCCCGCGGTTCAAGTCACGCCGCCGGTCGACCCCGTCGGTGCGGTTCACCACCGGTGCTATCCGCGTCGAGCGGGACCGTAGGCATGTGGTGCTGCCCCGGCTCGGCCGGTTGAAGCTGCACGAGTCCGCCCGCAAGCTCGCCCGCCGGCTGGACGCGGCCACCGCCCGGATCGTGTCGGCGATGGTGCGCCGCGACGGCGGCCGGTGGCATGTGTCGTTCACCTGCGCGGTGCAGCGCGTCCAGCGCGTGCCGGCCCGTCCGGATGCGACTGTCGGTGTCGATCTGGGTGTGCGGCATCTGGCGGTGTTGTCCACCGGTGAGGTGGAGCCCAACCCGGGCTACCTGCACACTGCCACCCGCCGGATGCGCCGGCTCGCCCGGCGCATGTCTCGCCGGGTCGGCCCTGACCGGCGCACTGGCCGTCGCCCATCGAAACGGTGGGAGACGGCCCGGGGGCAGTTGGCCCGCGCGCATGCCCGGGTGGTGAACCTGCGCCGTGACGGCCTGCACAAGCTGACCAGCCGGCTCGCCCGCGAGTACGGCACCATCGTGGTCGAAGACCTCAACGTGGCCGGAATGCTCGCCAACCGCAGGTTGGCTCGGCGCATCGCCGACACCGGGTTCGCCGAGCTGCGCCGGCAGTTGGCGTACAAGACCGCGTGGAACGGCGGGCGGCTGGTGGTGGCCGACCGCTGGTATCCGTCCTCGAAGACCTGCTCGGGCTGCGGCACGGTGAAAGCCAAGCTGGCCCTGTCCGAGCGCACCTACACCTGCACCCCATGCGGCCTCGTCCTGGACCGGGACGTCAATGCCGCACGGAACCTCGCCGCGCTCGCGGCCGAGGCGAGCACCGCCGGGAGTGGCCCGGTGGCTGGACGCGGAGCCGACCGTAAGACCCCGCTCGCGGGGCTGGTGGCCGTGAAACGTCAACCCGGCACCGCCACAGCGGGCAAGACCGGGACCGTCCCACCGCAAGGCAGGACATCCAATCATGTGCCCACTAACGCATCATGAGAGGAAACGGC
>NZ_QGGF01000710.1 GCF_003857015.1 Micromonospora globispora
CCTCACCGGCGGCGAGCACGGCGCCGCGCAGCCGGTCCACGGCGGCGTCCGCATGCCGGGCGCGATCCAGCGCGGCCAGCGCCGCCGCCTCGTCGCCGTGGTCGAGGGCGGCGCCGATCTCGTCGAGCACGCCGGCCAACTCCTCGACGGTGTGCCGGAACTCGGCGACCAGTGGGGCGAGCGGCCGCCGGGCGTCGATCAGCTGGCTGGCCACCAGGGCCACCGCACCGCCGATCAGCGCGTCGACGAACCGGAACGGGACCAGCGACTCGGTGGGCGGGGCGACCACCACCAGGTAGAGCGCGGAGACGGCGGCCTGGACCACGGTGACCGAGCTGGCGCCGATGGCCACGGCGAGGGCGACGGTGAGCAGGATGACGGTGAAGACCGTCCACGTGGTCCGCGGCCCGAGCGCCTGCACGACCAGGTCGGCGACGAGCACGCCGGCGGCCACGCCGAACACCACCTCGACCGCCCGGCGCATTCGCTGGCCCCGGGCCTGGCCGAGGACGATCAGCGCGGCGGCCGGGGCGAAGAACGGCTGCGGGTGGCCGACCAGCCGGGTGGCGAGCACCCAGGCGACGGTGGCCGCCAGGGTCGCCTCCACGACCGGCAGCCAGCCCCGCTTGAGCCGCCCCGCAGCCTCCGGGAACCAGCTCCACCGCGCCATCTCCGCCTCCTCCGCCGCCGGACCGACCCACCCATGGTGCGCTGCCGCGAGCTGCACGGCAGTGGTGCGTGTCGCCACCTGCCGGTGGCTCCCATCACCGGCGGCCGCGCCGGGGCCGGGAACGGGCCCGGCGATCGCTCCCTGGTCTCAGGCGCCGGTCAGC
This sequence comes from Micromonospora globispora, assembly GCF_003857015.1. Classification (GTDB taxonomy): domain Bacteria; phylum Actinomycetota; class Actinomycetes; order Mycobacteriales; family Micromonosporaceae; genus Micromonospora; species Micromonospora globispora. The sequence continues at coordinate 834 of NZ_QGGF01000710.1, forward strand.
GCCCGCAGCAGGCTGCGCACCGCCGCGCGCAGGTCGGCCCGGCTCTCCTCGGTTCCGGGCGGCGGCGCGCTGAGCGTGCCGGCGCCGACCAGCCGGTCGAAGAGCAGGCCATCCACGAACGCGACGAGCTGGTCGCCCTGGCGACGGGGATCCGGAGCGCCGGCGCGGGCGAGCAGGTCCCGGGCCTGGACCCGGAGCACCGTGCCCTGATCGAGGATCGGGCGCAGCTCGGGACGGTGCACCGCCTCCAGCAGGCAGGCGTACCGGGCCAGGGTGCGGGTGCGGCCGGTGGTCAGCCACCGGTCGAGCACCTGGGCCACGGCGGCCGCGAGCTGATCCAGGTCGGCGGCGCCGAGCGCGGCTGCCCGGCCCTGGTTGCCCAGTGCCGTGCCGGTGGGCAGCTCGCGGGCCGCCAGGTCGGCCCGGTCCAGCTCGGCGAGGCGCCGCACCACGGCCTCGATGAGCGCCTGCCGGGTCCGCAGGTAGGCCGAGGTGGTGCCGAGCGGTACGCCGGCGCGGGCGTCGACCGCCCGGTGCGTGAGCGCCCGCATACCGCCCTCGGCGAGCAGCTCGACGGCGGCGTCCGCCAGTGCCGCCAC
>NZ_QGGF01000302.1 GCF_003857015.1 Micromonospora globispora
AGCGGGGCCTGGTCGCCCCCGCCGGCGCCGGGCCCGACCCGCCGCTGCGGCCGCTGCCCCCGGACGTCGCCCTCGGCGACGAGCTGCTGCGCCAGCAGCACACCCTCGACCAGGCCCGGCACCGGGTCGCCCAGCTCACCGAGGAGTACCGGGCCGGCCTGCGGCGGCACGACGCCGACCACCTGGTGGAGATCGTCACCGGCGCCGACGCGCTGCGCGCCCGGCTGCGCCGATTGCAGGACGACGCCCGCACCGAGGTGCTCTGGTTCTGCCGGGCGAATCCGCTGGCCATGCCCGGACCGGAGAACGTGGAGGAGTTCGCCGCGCTGGCCCGCGGGGTGAGCTACCGGGCGATCTACGAGCGGGACCTGCTGGCCGAGCCGGGCGCCCTCGCCGACGTGGAGAAGGCGGTGCGCTGCGGCGAGCAGGCCCGGGTCACCGACACCCTGCCGGTACGACTGGCCATCGCCGACCGGACCACCGCGATCTGTCCGCTGGTGCCGGACCGGACCAGCGGCGAGCCGAGCGCCGCGCTGATCGGCCGGGTACGGCCACGCCGTCCCGCCCGGACTCCACCTCAGCGCAGCCCGTACGCCCCGAGCACCGTCTGCTCGACGGTGTTCCCGGACCCCTCGGCGGCCCGTACCCGCAGCGAGACGCTCCCGTTGCCGACGGGAACGGTGGCCTCGTACGCGGTCCCGGAGCCGCGTACCGGCACCGGGCGCCAGTGCCCGCCGTCGTCGAAGGAGACCTCCACGGTGACCGTGGTGCCGGCCGGGGCCGGCAGGCCGGCCTGGTGGCGCAGGGTCAGCCCGACGGTGTGCGACCGGTCGCCGTCGACCATTCCGGACAGGTCGGTCGGGACCCGGGTAATCGACCTGGAGCAGTGGCAGCGGCTGGGCGTCGGCGCCGGCCGGTCGGGCCGAGCGGAACTCCCAGGCGGTGCTGGTCCGCGTCGCCCACCGCCACTCGTCGCTGGTATAGACCCGCGCGTCCAGCCAGATTCGCTCGATGCCGCCGCCGAGCCGTCCGGCCGCCGTCGCTGCGGCCACCCCGGCCTGCGGGGCGCGCAGCGAGGACCAGAGGCCGGCCAGCTTCTTCTTGCCGACCGCGAGGGCCGCGCCGTCGATGCTGGGCAGCGGCCGTACGTCCGTCGCCTCGGCGGCGAGCGTGCCGACCCGGTCGGCGCCGCCGTCCCGGTACCGGACGATCAGCGGCAGCCGACCGGAGGCGCTGTCGCCGAACCCGTCCGCGACGAGCTCCTCGACGTCGAACAGGTCCGCGTCCAGCACCCCACTGGCCAGGTACGGCACCACGTCGGAGGGCAGCACCCGGAGCTTCCCGTCGACGGAGAGGGTGTGGAAGGTGACCTTCTCCCGGCCGGGCGCGGGCCGGACGGTGGCCGCCAGCCGTCCGGCCCG
>NZ_QGGF01000788.1 GCF_003857015.1 Micromonospora globispora
GATCCGCCAGCGGGTGCCCGGCGCCAGCCTCCCGCGTACGGGGCCGGCCGTCGGGCCGGTCGACGCCACCGGAGCGGACCCGGCCGCCGCCCGCGCCCTGGTCGAGGAGTTCCAGGCCGGGGTGAGCCGCGCCGAGCAGGGCCGCACCCCAATCGAGGGGACGCCGGACCGGCCGCGGCTCAGCCGGCGGGTGCCCGGCGCGAACCTGGCCGTCACCCCGCAGCCGGTGCCCCTGCCCAGCCACCACCCCGGAGACCCGGCCGAGGTCCGCAACCTCATGACCGAGTTCGAGGCGGGCGTCGCCCGTGCTCTGCGCGAAGTCAGTCCAGACCGCCGTTACGAAGAGGGATCATCACGGTGACCAACCCCTTCCTGCACGACAACGTCGACCGCCAGAACCACGCCGGGGAACTCAGCCCGGAGGCCCGCACCTTCAACTGGCTGCTCGACTCGTTCACCTCCAGCACGGCCGGGGTGATGGAGGCGATCGCGGTCTCCTCCGACGGGCTGCTGATGGCGATGTCCGCGATCAAGGACCGGTCCAACGCGGAGCGGCTCGCGGCGGTGGTCTCCGGGATGACCAGCCTCGCGGGCGGCGCGGCCAGCTGGTACGCCCTCGGCGGGCTGAACCGGGTGATCGTGGACATGGCCGACGGGTACCTGCTGATCAGCGCGATCAGCAGCGGCTCGGTGCTCGGCGTCGTCGCCGACCGGTCGGCCAACCTCGGCACCGTCGCGTACGAGATGACCCTCTTCGCCGGGCGGGCCGGTGGCGCCCTGAGCCCGCGTCTCATCGCCGAGCTGAAGAACGCCGTACAGCAATGACCCCGGAGGTGGCCGGCGAGGAACCCGATCCGGAACCTGGCGTCCGGATCCGCCCCTACCTGCGGTCGCCGTCCCCGGACGCCGAGCCGGCACCGGCGATGACGCCGCCCACCGACGAGACCGGCGAAGACGCGGAGCAGCCGAGCGGCCCGCGACCGTTCGTGCTGACCGCCGGGCGGGTCGCCGGCGCCGACCCGGCGATCGGCCTGGAGACCCAGGTGACCGCCCGGCCGGAGAGCACCTCCTGGGCGGTGTCGTCCCGGCTCGCCCCGGAACTGCAGGCGATCGTCGCGCTCTGCGGTGAACCGATCTCGGTCGCGGAGATCTCCGCCCGGACCCGGATGCACTTCGGCGTGACCCGGGTCCTGGTCGGCGACCTGCGGGCCGCCGGCCACCTCGACGTCCACGTCGGCGACGCCGAGGACGCCCTTGACCCCGACATCATCCTGCGAGTGATTGATGGACTCCGTGCAATCTCCTGAATGGCCCGCCGTCCCGGCGGGCGGGCTGGCGGCGAACAGCGCCGGCGTCCGGTACGGACCGCCGGCGGTTCCCGGCCCGGCCACCGGACGCGCCACGCCCCCGCCCGCGCCG
>NZ_QGGF01000711.1 GCF_003857015.1 Micromonospora globispora
CGATGGGCAGTGGGCCGGGGCAGAAGCGGGTTCGGGAGTATCGGGGTCAGATTCCTTCGCCGGGTCGACCGACGGTGGCGTGGCGTGAGGACCGGGTCAAGTTCTGGGCTGCGATCAGTCGCGGTGTGATGACCGAGGACGCGGCCGCGGGGGCTGGTGTGTCGTCGCCGGTTGGGTTCCGGTGGTTCCGGCACGCTGGCGGCGTGAATCCTGCGTTGCCGCCGACGGTGTCGGGCCGCTATCTGTCGTTCAGTGAGCGCGAAGACATCGCTCTGTCGCGGGCGCAGGGCCTGGGCGTTCGGGAGATTGCACGCCGGCTCGGCCGAGACCCGTCGACGATCTCGAGGGAGTTGCGGCGCAACGCCTCGACCAGGACGTACCGGTTGGACTACAAGGCCTCGACCGCGCAGTGGCATGCGGAGCGTCGAGCCCGCCGGCCGAAGACCGCGAAGCTGCTGGCCAATGAGCGGCTCCGAGAGTACGTCCAGCAACGGCTTGCGGGCGTGATCCGGACAGCGGCCGGCCGGCCGGTTGCGGGACCACAGGGCCCGCAGTGGAAGGGCCGCAACAAGCCCCACCGGGGCGATCGGGCATGGACTATCGGATGGAGCCCGGAGCAGATCTCCCGAAGGCTCAGGGCCGAGTTCCCGGAGGATGAGTCGATGCGCATCAGCCACGAGGCGATCTACCAGGCGCTCTATGTCCAGAGCCGTGGCGCCCTCAAGCGTGAACTCGTCACCTGCTTGCGGACCGGTCGGGCGCTTCGCGTCCCCCGAGCACGGGCGAAGCAACGCGCGTGGGCGCACGTCACGAGTGACACGCTGATCAGTGAACGGCCCGCTGAAGTCGCGGACCGCGCCGTCCCCGGGCACTGGGAAGGGGATCTGATCATCGGGTTGCAGCGCTCCGCGATCGGGACATTGGTCGAGCGGACGACGAGGTTCACGATGCTGATCCACCTGCCTCGTGAGGCCGGCTGGGGTGTGATCCCGCGGACGAAGAACGGTCCTGCTCTCGCCGGATACGGGGCGATCACGATGAGCAAAGCCCTCGCCGAGACGATCACCCAACTGCCCGAGCAGCTGCGCCGGTCGCTGACGTGGGACCGCGGCAAGGAGTTGTCTGCGCATGCACGCTTCACGGTCGAGACCGGCGTCCCAGTGTTCTTCGCCGACCCGCATAGCCCTTGGCAACGCGGCACCAACGAGAACACCAACGGGCTGCTGCGGCAGTACTTCCCGAAAGGCACCGACCTTTCCAGATGGAGCGCCGACGAGATCAACGCCGTCGCCCATGCGCTCAACCGCCGACCGCGGAGAACTCTCGGCTGGAAGACACCAGCCGAAGCCCTCGACGAACACCTACGATCGCTCCAACAACCTCGTGTTGCGACGACCGGTTGAATCCGCC
>NZ_QGGF01000712.1 GCF_003857015.1 Micromonospora globispora
CGGCGGCCCCGCTGCCGGCGAGGTTGGCGACCGGGCGGAGGTACGCCCGGTACCGGGCGAGCTGGGTGCCGCCGACGGCGCGTACCAGGGGCCCGCGCGCCGCCGCGCCGGCCGCGCGGGCGAGTTCGCCGACGCAGAGCGCGGCCACGAAGAGCCAGAACGAGTGGACGACGATCAGCGCCGCCATGGCGACGCCCTGGAGGCAGAGCATCAGCAGGTAGATCTCGCGCGGCCCGCGCCGGTCGGCGACGTGTCCGACGGGCACCCCGGCGAAGAGGCCGACCACGGCGGCGATGCCCATGCCGAGCCCGACCTGCGCCACCGAGAGCCCGACGGAACGGGTGAAGAACAGCGCGGCGCTCACCATGAATACGCCGCTGCCGACCATGTTGACGAATGTGGCCAGGGCCAGAATCCGCTGTGGGCGGGTGTCGGGAATGAACCCCCGGGCAATGAGCCAGGAACTGTTTTCCCTGGTGAGGTTGGTTTCGGAGTCGCTGTTTGGCGGGTTGTCCACTGCTTTCCGCGCGGTTTTCACGAAGCCTTTGATCCTCCCGTTGGCAACGTCCGCCGATACTGCCAGTCGGGCATGCGAAAGGGATCAGTCCGGCGGCCGATACCGACATTCACCGCGCACTGGTAAAATTCTTTCAGCGGTTGGCAGGCGGTCAGAGTCCCAGGGCGGCCAGCTCGGTCCGGCTCGTGACGCCGAGCTTCGGATACGCCTTGTAGAGGTGGTACGCGACCGTCTTGGGGCTGAGGAAGAGCTGCGCGGCGATGTCCCGGTTGGACAGCCCCTGCGCGGCGAGCCGGGCGATCTGCAGCTCCTGCGGGGTGAGGTCGGCCGCGGCCGGTGCGGCGGGCTGCGGGGCGCGCAGTCCGGTGGCCTCCAGTTCGGTGCGGGCCCGCGCCGCCCAGGGCGTGGCGCCCAACTGGTCGAACGTGTGCAGGGCCCGGTGCAGCCGGCCGCGGGCCTCTGCCTTGCGGCGGGCCCGGCGCAGCCATTCGCCGTACAGCAGCTCGGTGCGGGCCTGCTCGAACGGGCGGCCACCGACCTTGAGGGCGAGCAGGTGGTCCTGCTCGTCGCCGGAGAGCAGCGCCCGGCACCGGTACGCCAGCGACTGCGCCCACGGCTGCGCCACCCGCTCCGCCCAGGCCGCGAAGCGGGCGTACGCCGCCTCCGCCTGCTCGGGCACCCCGGCGCGGACGGCCGCCTCGACCAGGTCGGGGACGCTCCGGTACGCGCACACCTGATGGGCGTACGGGTTCTCCTGCAGGGCGGCGAGCCGGCCCACCGCCGCCTCGGGCCGGCCCTGGCCGAGGTCGAGCAGGCCGAGCGCCCAGAGCGTCCAGGCTCGCCCGCCGGCCTCGGCACCCGCCGCCGCCCCGTCCAGCGC
>NZ_QGGF01000714.1 GCF_003857015.1 Micromonospora globispora
CAGGTCGGCCGCGCCCCCGGCGCCCAGCAGCGCGGCGGCCCGCCGGGCCCGGTCGTCGGCGATCCCGGCGAGCGTGTCGGCCAGGGTGGCACGCTGTCCGCGTACCTCCTTGATGGCGGCGTCGATGGGACGCGAGGCGGCCATCAGCCGGCGGTCGGCGTCGGTGATCGCCTCCAGGCCGAGGATGGCGGAGATCGCGTCGAAAAGCTGGCTCTGCGTGCCGGCGGTGAGCCGGCCCAGCTCGGCGGCGGTGAGGAACGGCCGGTACAGCTCCAACGGCCGGGCCAGCCCCAGCTCGGCGAGATCCTTGTGGCTGCCGCGCTCGCTGGTGACGGTCACCTCGGCCTCGCCCAGCTCCGCCCCGGACGGCCAGGAGCGCACCACCCGGGTGGGCGTGGCGACCCCGTCGACCCGCAGCTCGACGGCGATCCGGCACGGGTCGCCGGCGTGCAGGTTGCGCCACCCGGTACGCCAGACGCTGTTGCGGTCGGCCCAGCGGGCGCTGTCCCCGGTCAGGGCCAGCTCCACCGCCTCGGCGAAGCTGGACTTGCCGGAGCCGTTGCGCCCGACCACCACGGTCAGCCCCGGCCCGGGTTCGATGGCGAGGGTGCGCTCCGGGCCGACGCCGCGGAAGCCGGCGACGGTGACCGACGAGAGCCAGATCCGCTCCCGCGGCTCGTCCGCCGCCGGACGCTGCGGCTCCAGGGCGGTCGGCTCGCCGGCGAGCGCCGCGTCCAGGTCGGCCTCGCCGCTGAGCGCGGCGAGGACCACCTCGGCGGTGTCATCGGGTACGTCGTCGGCGGCGAGCCGGTCGAAGATCAGCTCGACCAGGGGTTCGGTGTGGTTCATCAGGCGACCTTTCGACGGGTGCTGATGCGGGGTGGGCGTGCGGGGCCAGCGGGCTCGGGCAGTGCCTGTCCGCTCGTGGTGCTGTGGAACTGATGCCGAAAGTGGATCGGCGCTTAGACCGGCAGTGCAACGTGCCAGTCGCGCAGGAACGCCTCGACCAAGTCGTGCGCCCGGGGGCGTACGTCGAACGGCTCCTCGACCCGGCGCCGCGCCATGTGGGACAGCCCGTCGGCGGCCTCGTTGAGAGCGTGACCGGCGTGCGCCTTGACGTGCGCGAACGTCAGGTCCGAACGCCCGGCGACCAGCTCGGCCAGCCGGACCAGGGTGGGCTTCATGCCGGCGTGCCGGGGGCGCAGGTCGTAGCCGGCGGGCATCGCCCCGGTCTCGCCACCCTGCCAGCGGTACAGGTAGTTCAGCGCCGGCAGACTGTCGACCAGCACGGTCATGCCGACCGGTGGGGTGTCGTACGCGGTGAACAGGAACTCGACCGCCCGCAGCTCGCTGACCAGGACC
>NZ_QGGF01000527.1 GCF_003857015.1 Micromonospora globispora
GTGCACTGCGAGCGGGACCTCGCCGATCTCGATGCCGGCGAGGTCCCGCTCGCAGTGCACCTCGCCGACCTTCGTGGTTTCCGGCCGGCGCGGGTCACCGGTGTAGAGGGCGTCCACGTCCGACAGGAGGACCAGCAGCTCGGCGTGGACCAGGGCGGCCACCAGCGCGGCCAGCCGGTCGTTGTCGCCGAACCGGATCTCCTCGGTGGCCACCGTGTCGTTCTCGTTGACGATCGGCACCGCCCGCAGGTCGAGCAGCTTGCGCAGCGTGCGGTACGCGTTGCGGTAGTGCACCCGCCGGGTCACGTCGTCCACGGTGAGCAGCACCTGCCCGACGGTCAGCCGGTGCCGGGCGAAGCTGGCCGCGTACCGGCCGATCAGCAGGCCCTGCCCGACGCTGGCGGCGGCCTGCTGGGTGGCCAGGTCGCGCGGCCGGCGGGGCAGCCCCAGCGGGGCGAGGCCGGCGGCGATCGCGCCGGAGGAGACCAGCACCACCTCGCGTCCCTGCACGGCCAGCGCGCCGAGCGTGTCGACCAGCGCGTCGACCCGGGCGTCGTCCAGGCCGCCCGCCGCCGTGGTCAGCGAGGACGAGCCGATCTTGACGACGATCCGCCGGGCCGAGGTGACTGCTTCGCGCACCCGCCCATTCTGCGCGCTCGGGTCGGCGAGGCCCGGTCGCGTTCCCATATCCTGGCGCGTCGTGACACCTGACGAGTACGTCGAGGCGGTGCTCGACCTGGTCGAGCGGATCCCGCCGGGCCGGGTGATGTCGTACGGGGCGGTGGCCGACGCGCTGGCCGAGCGCTCGGGGCGGGCGTCGGCGCGGCTGGTCGGCTCGATCATGGCCCGGCACGGGGGCGGGGTGCCCTGGCACCGGGTGGTGAACTCGGCCGGACGGCTGCCACCCGGGCACGAGGTCGAGGCGCGGGCCCGGCTGCGGGCCGAGGGCTGTCCGTTGCGGCCCTCCGGGGTGGACATGGCGGCGGCCGCCTGGTCGCCGGATGAGGGGATGTGACCCCGGCCATAACGTGAGTAGCATCCGGCGTCATGGACGCGCCGGAGAGGTCGTCGAATCCCGCCGCCGGCTCGTTCCCGGCCGGCGCACCCGTCGTGCCAGGGCCGCGGGTGGCCGCCGACCCGTCCGGGTCGGCCCGGTCCGCCGGCGCGCTGCCGCCCGGGCGGCTGCCCCGCCGGGTGCACGCCGGTTACGCGCTCGGTTCGCTGGTCACCGGGGCCTTCGGGACCGTGCCGGGGCTGCTCCTGCTGCCGTACCTGCCCGACACGCTCGGCGTCGCGGCGGGCGTGGCCGCGCTGCTGGTGCTCCTGCCGAAGGCGTGGGACGTCCTGGTCAACCCGGTGG
>NZ_QGGF01000456.1 GCF_003857015.1 Micromonospora globispora
ACCACCTCCCGGGCCCAGCCGGTCTCCACCAGCAGCTGCGCCTCGGCCGTACGGGCGTACCCGCCGACCAGGGCGGCCGCCTCGCCGAGCTGGGCGCGGGTGAGCAGCACCTCCCGGGCGTGCGGGTACGGCGCCCGCGGCTCGGCGTGCAGGTCGTCCCCGTCGTCCCAGATCGCCACCAGGCCGAGCCGGTCGACCGGGGCGAACATCGCCGCCCGGGTGCCGATCACCACCGGCACGTCACCGCGCCGGGCGGCGAGGAAGGCCCGGTAGCGGCGCGCCGGTCCGAGCGCGGCGGTGAGGCAGACGTGCCGTCCCGTCCCGAGCGTGGCGGTCAGCGCGGCGTCGAGCCGGTCCAGGTCCCGGGCGTCGGCCACCACGACGACCGCTCCCCGGCCACCGGCGACGGTGGCGGTGACGGCGTCGGCGTACCGGTCGGCCCAGTCCTCCCCCGGCAGCGCCGACCAGACCGCGCGGGGCGCCCGCCCGTTGGTGAGCGCCCGCAGGTACGCCGGCCCGGCCGGATAGTCCCGCCACCCGCGCGGATCGACAACCCGCTCCCCCGCCGCCGTGGGCTCCACCGGCTCGCCGCGCCCCTCCTTCTCGACCCGGGCATGCCGGGGCGGGACGGCCAGCCGCAGCACGTCGGCGAGACTGCCGGCGTACCGGTCGGCGACCGCCCGGGCCAGCCGGGCGATCTCCGGCGCGAGCACCGGCTCGGCGGAGACCACCTTCTCCAGGTACGCCAGCCGCCCGGTGTGCCCGGAGTCGTCGGCCCGTTCCAGCAGCCAGCCGTCGACGAGCTGACCGGCGAAGCGCACCTTCACCCGGACCCCGGGGACCGCCTCGGCGTCCAGCTCGGCGGGGACCAGGTAGTCGAAGGGGCGGTCGAGGTGCGCCAGGGGCACGTCCACGCAGACGCGAGCGACCGGCGACCCTTCGGCGGGTCGCCGGTCGCTACGCCTGGTGCCGGTCAGGCTCCCGCGGCCGACTTGAGGTCGGCGGCCCGGTCGGTGCCCTCCCAGGTCAGGTCCGGCAGCTCGCGGCCGAAGTGGCCGTACGCGGCGGTCTGCTGGTAGATCGGGCGGAGCAGGTTGAGGTCCCGGATGATGGCGGCCGGGCGCAGGTCGAAGACCTCGGTGACGGCCTTCTCGATCGAGGTGACCGGCACGGTCTCGGTGCCGAAGGTCTCGATGAAGAGGCTGACCGGGTGCGCCTTGCCGATCGCGTACGCGACCTGCGCCTCGCAGCGCTCGGCCAGACCGGCGGCGACCACGTTCTTGGCCACCCAGCGCATCGCGTACGCGGCCGAGCGGTCCACCTTCGACGGATCCTTGCCGGAGAAGGCACCGCCGCCGTGCCGGGCGTACCCGCCGTAGGTGTCGACGATGATCTTCCGACCGGTGAGGCCGGCGTCGCCCATCGGGCCGCCGATCTCGAACCGCCCGGTCGGGTTGACCAGCAGCCGGTAGCCCTCGGTGTCCAGGCCGAGATTTTCCAGCTCGGGCGTGATGACGTGCTCGCGCACGTCCGGGGTGAGCAGCGAGTCCAGCGAGATGTCCGCGGCGTGCTGGCTGGAGACCACCACGGTGTTCAGCCGGACCGGGCGCAGCCCCTCGTACTCGATGGTCACCTGGGTCTTGCCGTCCGGGCGCAGGTACGGGATGGTGCCGTCCTTGCGCACCTGGGCGAGCCGGCGGGCCAGCCGGTGCGCCAGGGCGATCGGCAGCGGCATCAGCTCGGGCGTCTCCGAGCAGGCGAAGCCGAACATCATGCCCTGGTCGCCGGCGCCCTGCGCGTCCAGCGCGCTCTCCGACGACCCGGTACGCAGCTCGAAGGCGTTGTCGACGCCCTGCGCGATGTCCGGGGACTGGGCGCCGATGGAGACGCTGACCCCGCAGGAAGCGCCGTCGAAGCCCTTCTTCGACGAGTCGTACCCGATCTCCAGGATGGTGTCCCGGACGATGGTCGGGATGTCGGCGTACGCCTTCGTGGTCACCTCACCGGCGACGTGCACCTGGCCCGTGGTGATCAGGGTCTCGACCGCGACCCGGCTGTGCGGGTCCTGGGCGAGCAGGGCGTCGAGGATGCCGTCGCTGATCTGGTCGGCGATCTTGTCGGGGTGGCCTTCCGTGACCGATTCGGAAGTGAAGAGGCGGCGTGTCACGGCACTCCTAAGCTTTTGAAAAGTCGTTCCGCGGCAGTCTAGTCATCGGTGTCCGGGGCCGGGCTCCTCGGTCGTGCCCGGTTCCAGCCGTCAGGAACGGCCGGGCAGCCGGGCCACCACGAGGTCCCAGACGCCGTCGGCGAGGTCCTCCTTGGACCGCTCCGGCATGGCGTGCACCGAGCCGTCCGCGCCGATGACGGTCGCCGCGTTGGTCTCGGCGCCGAAGACCTTGTCCGGACCGACCTCGTTGATGACGATGAGGTCCGCCCGCTTGCGGGCGAGCTTTGCCCGGCCGTTGGCCTCGGCGTCTCCGGTCTCGGCGGCGAACACCACGAGGACCTGCTCCGGCCGACGGCGCTGACCCAGCTCGGCGGCGATGTCCGGGTTGGTCACCAGCTCGATCGTGGGTGCGCTGCCGTCGTCCGACTTCTTGATTTTGCCAGGTGCGTACGTCGCGGGACGGAAATCGGCGGGAGCCGCCGCCATCACCACGGCGTCCGCGTCGGCGGCCGCCTCCAGGGTGGCCTTGCGCAGCTCCTCGGTGGTGCCGACCCGGATCAGGTCGACGCCGGCCGGGTCGGCGAGCGCCACGTTGGCGGAGATCAGGGTGACCCGGGCGCCCCGGGCGACGGCCGCGCGGGCGAAGGCGTACCCCTGCTTGCCGGAGGAGCGGTTGCCGAGGAACCGGACCGGGTCCAGCGGCTCGCGGGTGCCGCCGGCGGTGACCACGACGTGCCGGCCGGTGAGGTCGGCCGGGGCGGCGACGCCCCGGGCGAGCGCGCGGCGGGCGACCGCGAAGATCTCGGCCGGGTCGGGCAGTCGGCCCTTGCCGGTGTCCGCGCCGGTGAGCCGACCGACGGCGGGCTCGATCACCCGGACGCCCCGGGACCGCAGGGTCGCGACGTTGGCGACCGTGGCCGGATGCTCCCACATCTCGGTGTGCATCGCCGGGGCGAGCAGGACCGGGCAGCGGGCGGTCAGCAGGGTGTTGGTGAGCAGGTCGTCCGCGAGGCCGTGGGCGGCCTTGGCGAGCAGGTCGGCCGTCGTCGGAGCCACCACCACCAGGTCGGCGTGCTGACCGAGGCGGACGTGCGGCACCTCGTGCACGTCGGACCAGACGTCGTCGGCGACCGGCTGGCCGGAGAGTGCGGCCCAGGTCGGCGCTCCGACGAAGCGGAGCGCCGACGCGGTCGGCACGACGCGGACCCGGTGGCCCGACTCGGTGAAGAGCCGGAGCAGCTCACACGCCTTGTAGGCGGCGATGCCGCCGCCGACCCCGAGGACGATCTCGGCGGACATCGACGCGGGCGGGGTTACGGCTGGTCGGTCGGCTCGGCGGTGAGCAGACCGGCGTTGATCTCGCGCATGGCGATGGAGAGTGGCTTCTCCTGCGGAGTGGTCTCCACGAGCGGGCCGACGTACTCCAGCAGGCCCTCACCGAGCTGGCTGTAGTAGGCGTTGATCTGGCGCGCGCGCTTGGCAGCGAAGATCACCAGCGCGTACTTCGAGTCCGTCTTCTCGAGGAGCTCGTCGATCGGCGGGTTGGTGATGCCTTCGGGATTGGTGGCGATGGATCCCACGAATTAACCTCTGCGTCTCTCAACCGCTCGGGCGCGGTTGGGCCGGAGCCAGGAAGGAAGAACCGATCAATCCTACCAGCTCGTCGGCCGCCCGCTCGGCACGGTCGTGACGCACGGTGTGTGCGAAGGCGTCCGCGACGGTCGGGTCCGGCCGGTAGGACGGCGGGGCGAGGAGCACCAGCTGCACGTCCGGCGCGGCGGCCCGGACCGCCAGCGCGCCGGGCAGGTCCAGCGGCAGCAGCACCGGGTGACCGGCCGCCAGCGGGACCCGGATCCCCGCGCGCGGCACGCCCCGCCGGTACGGGCCGATCCGGCTCCACTCCAGCAGCTCGTCCGCGGCGATCATCCGGTCGAACTCGGCCGGGCTCAGGAAGAGCCGGTGGACGCCGTCCACCTCGCCGGGGCGGGGCGGCCGGGTGGTGGCGGTCACCGGCACCCGGACGGACGGAAAACGCGCCCGGACCAGCTCGACGACACTCTCCCGGCCGGCACCCGAAGGTCCGGCGAGGACAGTGAGCCGAGCCGCCGGGCGCGCCTCGTCATCCGTGCTCACCGCTTGTTTCTACACGTTGCGGCGTTCAGTTGGCGGCGAACTCTCCAAGCAGAGCCTTGCGCTGCTGCTCGCCCAGGCCGCGCAGCCGGCGGCTGTCGGCGATCTTGAGCTTCTCCATGATCTGGGTGGCCCGGATCTTGCCGATGCCCGGCATCGCCTGCAGCACGGCCGAAACCTTCAGCTTGCCGACGACATCGTCGGACTCGGCCCGCTCGAGGACGGTGGCGAGGGTGGTCTTGCCCTGCTTGAGCTGCTCCTTGAGCTCAGCACGGGCCTTGCGGATCTCCGCGGCCTTCTCCAGCGCGGCAGCGCGCTGTTCGGGGGTCAGTGACGGGAGCGGCACCAGTTCTCCTCAGGTCCCTAACGCGGCGGGCGGGGTGCACCGCCGCTTCTGTGAAACGTGGTGTCGCTGGCAACCAAAGGGGTCCGTGGTTCCCAGCGCGGGGAAAACTAGCGGTCAACGGAGTTTTCGGCAACGTGGACGCGCAATCATGAACGGAAAGTGACCGACCCGTCAGCCGGTCACGGGCTGGTCAGGACCCGTCGGCAGTCGGCCAGCACCCGCTCCGCGGCCGCCCGCAGGGCGGCTACGTCGGGGCCGGCGCCCAGCACCTCACGGGAGTACGAGGGCAGCACCGACGGGAGGCTGGAGCCGAAGACCGTGCGCAGATCCGCCGCCGTGCCGCCCTGCGCGCCGAGCCCCGGAGCGAGCAGCGGACCGTTCACGGCGGAGAGGTCGTGGCCGGTGTCGCCGATCGTCGCGCCGACCACCAGCCCGAAGCTGCCGAGCGGCTCGGCACCCCTGTTGAGCTGGGAAATCTCGTCGATCACGGTCTGCGCGACGGTCCGCCCGTCGGCGGCGACGGCGCGCTGCACGGCGGCGCCCTCCGGGTTGGAGGTGAGCGCCAGGACGAAGACCCCGCCGCCGTGCGTGGCGGCCGACTCGAACATCGGCGCGAGCGATCCGACCCCGAGGTAGGGGCTGGCCGTCACGGCATCGACATACAGCGGGCTGGATGGATCGAGGTACGCCGAGGCGTACGCGCTGACCGTGGAACCGATGTCGCCGCGCTTGACGTCAAGCAGAACGAGCGAGCCCGCATCGCGCAACTGTCGGATAGTTGACTCAAGAATCTCGACGCCCCGGGATCCGAACCGCTCGAAAAAGGCCGACTGAGGCTTGACCACCGCAACCCGGTCACCGAGGGCGTCCACGACTGTCCGGGTGAACGAATCAAGCCCCTGGACGTCGTCGGACAGCCCCCAACGGGCCAGCAGACCGGGGTGCGGGTCGATGCCCACGCAGAGTGGTCCCCGCTCGGCCACGGCCCGGTGCAGGCGGGCGCCGAAGCTCTCCATCGCCACGTCTCTCCCTCTTCTCCGCGCGGTCCGCGCCGCGCTCCGTACGACGGTGGACGCCGCCGCTCGTTCGCCACCGCGGTCCCGTCGGCCGGGCCGCCGGCGGCCGCTCAGCCGGCCTTGACCGCCGCCTCGATCCCGGCGGCAATCCGGGCCACGTCCGCGTCGTCGGTGACGTACGGCGGCATGGCGTAGATCAGATCGCGGAACGGGCGCAGCCAGACCCCCTGCGCCACCGCCGCCGCGGTGGCCCGGGGCAGGTTCACCTCGTGGTCGAGCTGGACCACGCCGATTGCACCGAGCACCCGCACGTCCACCACCCCCGGTGCGCCGCGCAGCGGCTCCAGGCCGGCCCGCAGCCCGGCGCCCACCCTGGACACCTCGGCTGCCCAGTCACCGGCCCGCAGCAGGTCGATGGAGGCGTTGGCGACCGCGCAGGCCAGTGGATTGCCCATGAAGGTGGGGCCATGGGCGAGCACCCCGGCCGCCGAGATGCCGCGGGCGATCTCCGGGGTGCAGAGCGCCGCGGCCAGGGTCAGGTAGCCGCCGGTCAACGCCTTCCCCACACAGAGCACGTCCGGGATGACCCCGGCGTGCTCGGCGGCGAACATCCGGCCGGTCCGGCCGAAGCCGGTGGCGATCTCGTCGAAGATCAACAGGATCCCGTGCGCCCGGGTCACCTCACGCAGCACCCGCAGGTAGTGCGGGTGGTGGAAGCGCATCCCGCCGGCGCCCTGGACCACCGGCTCGACGATCACCGCCGCCAGCTCGTCGGCGTGCCGCTCGACCGCGTCGACCAGGGCCGCCTCGTACGCCGGGTCGGGCGGGGTGTCGAAACCGCCCGGCGGCACGGGCGCGAAGACCTGCCGGGGCAGCACGTCGCCCCAGAGGTGGTGCATGCCGCCCTCCGGGTCGCAGACGCTCATCGGGTGGAAGGTGTCCCCGTGGTAGCCGCCCCGCCAGGTGCCCAGCCGGCGGCGTTCCGGCCGCCCGGTGGCCCGTTGGAACTGCAGGCACATCTTCACCGCGACCTCGACGCTCACCGAGCCGGAGTCGGCGAGGAAGACGTGTTCCAGGCCGTCGGGGGCCAGCTCGACCAGGGTGCCGGCCAGGCGTACCGCGGGCTCGTGGGTGAGCCCGCCGAACATCACGTGGCTCATCCGGCCGAGCTGGTCGGTGACGGCGGCGTCGAGCACCGGGTGGCGGTAGCCGTGGATCGCCGCCCACCAGGAGGACATCCCGTCGACCAGCTCCCGGCCGTCGGCCAACCGCAGTCGTACGCCCCGGGCGCTCTCCACCACGTAGGGCGGGCTGGCCGGCGGCAGCGCCGCGTACGGGTGCCAGACGTGCGCCCGGTCGGCGGCGAGGATCTCCTCGGGTGTCATCGGCGCTCCTCCGGTGCGTCGTGGTTGTCGCGCGCTCGTGGTCCTCAGTGGGCGCTGCGGGGGGTCACCGGTGGACGGCCAGACCCGGTGCCGGAGCGGCCGCCGCCGCGCGGGCGACCGCGCGGACCAGGGCCGGGCCGCGGTAGATGAAGCCGGTGTAGAGCTGCACCAGGCTGGCGCCGGCATCGAACATCCGGGCCGCGTCGTCCGGGTCGAGGATGCCGCCGACGCCGATCACCGGCAGCCGCCCGCCGGTCTCCCGGTGCACGAACGCGACCACCTCGCGGGAGCGTGCCGCGAGCGGGCGACCGGAGAGTCCGCCCGTCTCGGCGCCGCGCTCCCGGTCGGCGGGGGCGAGGCCGTCCCGGGCCAGGGTGGTGTTGGTGGCGATGATGCCGGCCGCACCCCGGGCCAGGCAGACCTCCAGCAGCTCGGCGATGGCCGGCTCGGTCAGGTCCGGGGCGATCTTCACCAGCACGGGCTTCTCCCCCACCAGCGCCGCGAGCAGCGCGTCCAGGTGGGACCGGTCCTGCAGCGACCGCAGGCCCGGGGTGTTCGGCGAGGAGACGTTGACCGCGAAGTAGTCGCCGTGCTCCCGCAGCGCCCGGTAGGAGGTCAGGTAGTCCTCGACCGCCTCGTCCAGCGGAGTGATCTTGGATTTGCCGAGCGAGATGCCCAGCGGTACGCCGATCGGGCGCGGCAGCGCCGCCAGCCGGGCCGCGAGGGCCTCGGCGCCGGCGTTGTTGAAGCCCATCCGGTTGACCACGGCCTCGCTGTCCCGCAGCCGGAACAGCCGCGGCCGGGGGTTGCCCGGCTGGGCGTGCGCGGTGACCGTGCCGACCTCGACGAAGCCGAAGCCCAGCGCCGGCCAGGCCGGCAGCGCGACCCCGTTCTTGTCCATCCCGGCGGCCAGCCCCACCGGGTTCGGGAACTCCACCCCGAACACCGTGCGCGGCGCCCGGTGGAGATACCGCGCCCGCAGCGCCGCCAGCAGCGCCGGCCGCCGGGAGATGCCCGCCAACCGGTCCAGCGTCCACTCGTGCGCCGCCTCCGCGTCCCCGCCCCCCATCCGGAACAGCCGAGGCCGCACCACCCGCTCGAAGATCACGCTGCCCTCCCCCGACGCCGAGCCCCGTCGATCCTGGAGTTGGCGGCGATGTCGAGCTCCGATCCCACCGCCAGCCTCATGATCATCACAGCGGAGCCGGCGGTCACTCGCCGGCTCGCAGGGCGGCGTGCAGCTCCTGGAGGGGGCGCACGCGCATGTCGCCGCGGATGCGGGCCTCGATGCCCATCACCGCCGCCGCCGCGCCGGGCACGGTGGTGATGCACGGGATGTCCGCGGTCACCGCCGCGCTGCGGATCTCGTACCCGTCGGAGCGGGCGCTCGCGCCCGAGCCCTGCGGGGTGTTCACCACCAGCGCGACGTCGCCGCCGAGGATCAGCGACACCGCGTCCTCACCCTCGCCCGACTCGTAGTGCTTGCGGATCTGCTCGCAGGCGATGCCGTGCCGGCGCAGCACCTCGGCGGTGCCGGTGGTGGCGACGATCTCGAAGCCCAGGTCGGCCAGGCGCTTGATCGGGAAGATCATGCCGCGCTTGTCGCGGTTCGCCACCGAGACGAAGATCTTCCCGGCGGTCGGCAGCGACCCGTACGCGGCGGACTGCGACTTGGCGAAGGCGTGCCCGAAGTTCGTGTCGATGCCCATCACCTCGCCGGTGGACTTCATCTCCGGACCGAGCAGCACGTCGATGCCCTTGCCGGACGGGGTGCGGAACCGCTTGAACGGCAGCACCGCCTCCTTCACCGCGATCGGCGCGTCCACCGGCATCGTGCCGCCGTCGCCGGTCGGCGGGAGCATCCCCTCGGCACGCAGCTCGGCGATGGTGGCGCCGAGCGCGATCCGGGCCGCCGCCTTGGCCAGCGGCACCGCGGTGGCCTTGGAGACGAACGGCACGGTACGCGAGGCCCGCGGGTTCGCCTCCAGCACGTAGAGCATGTCGTCCTTGAGGGCGTACTGGACGTTGAGCAGGCCCCGCACGCCGACGCCCTTGGCGATCGCCTCGGTGTAGCGGCGCACCTGGGCCAGGTGCGACCCGGCCAGGGTGATCGGCGGCAGCGCGCAGGACGAGTCGCCGGAGTGGATGCCGGCCTCCTCGATGTGCTCCATCACCCCGCCGAGGTACACCTCGCCGTCGGCGTCGCAGAGCGCGTCCACGTCGATCTCGATGGCGTCGTCCAGGAAGCGGTCCACCAGCACCGGGTGGTCCGGCGAGATGTCGGTGGCCCGGCCGATGTAGTCGCGCAACGTGGCGTCGTCGTAGACGATCTCCATGCCCCGCCCGCCGAGCACGTACGACGGCCGGACCAGCACCGGGTACCCGATGTCGTCGGCGATCGCCTTCGCCTCGTCGTACGAGGTGGCCATGCCGTGCGCCGGGGCGCGCAGGCCGGCCCGGGCCAGCACCGCCCCGAACGCGCCCCGCTCCTCGGCCAGGTGGATCGACTCCGGGGAGGTGCCCACCACCGGCACGCCGGCGTTCTTGAGCCGCTGCGCCAGGCCCAGCGGGGTCTGGCCGCCGAGCTGCACGATCACCCCGACCACGCCCGGCCCGCCGGCCGCCCTGCCGGCGGTGTCCTCGGCGTGCCAGACCTCCAGCACGTCCTCGAAGGTCAGCGGCTCGAAGTAGAGCCGGTCGGCGGTGTCGTAGTCGGTGGAGACGGTCTCGGGGTTGCAGTTGACCATGACGGTCTCGAAGCCGACCTCCCGCAACGCCATCACCGCGTGCACGCAGGAGTAGTCGAACTCGATGCCCTGCCCGATCCGGTTCGGCCCGGAACCCAGGATGAGCACCTTGGGCCGGTCCGACGGCGCGACCTCGGTCTCCTGGTCGTACGTGGAGTAGTGGTACGGCGTGGTCGCCTCGAACTCGGCGGCGCAGGTGTCCACCGTCTTGTAGACCGGCCGGACGCCGAGCCGGTGCCGCAGCGTACGGACGCCGTCCTCGGCGGCCAGCTCCGGCCGGAGCGCGGCGAGCTGCCGGTCGGACAGGCCGGCCCGCTTCGCCCGACGCAGCAGGTCGGCGTCGAGCACCGGGGCGTCCACGATCTCCTGACGCAGCTCCACCAGCGCGGCGATCTGGTCCAGGAACCACGGGTCCATTCCGCCGGACGCGGCGGCGACCTCGGCGATCGAGGCGCCCAGGCGCAGCGCCCGTTCGACGGTGTAGAGCCGGCCGTCGTGCGGCGTCTTCAGCGCGGCGAGGGTGTTCTCCTTCGTCACACCGGCCGGGTCGGCGCCCGTCGCGGCAGCGACGACCTCATCCGGCACAGTCCAGAATCCGGCTGCTTTCGTCTCCATCGAGCGCATGGCCTTGTTCAGCGCCTCGGTGAAGTTGCGCCCGAGGCTCATCGCCTCGCCGACCGACTTCATCGTGGTGGTCAGCTCCGGGTCCGCGCCGGGAAACTTCTCGAACGCGAACCGGGGGATCTTCACCACCACGTAGTCGAGCGTCGGCTCGAACGCCGCCGGCGTCTTCAGCGTGATGTCGTTCGGGATCTCGTCCAGGGTGTAGCCGATGGCCAGCTTCGCGGCGATCTTCGCGATCGGGAAGCCGGTGGCCTTCGACGCCAGCGCCGAGGACCGGGACACCCGCGGATTCATCTCGATCACGACGATCCGGCCGTCGGCCGGGTTCACCGCGAACTGGATGTTGCAGCCGCCGGTGTCCACCCCGACCTCGCGCAGCACCGCGATGCCCAGGTCCCGCAGGTTCTGGTACTCCCGGTCGGTCAGCGTCATGGCCGGCGCCACGGTCACGCTGTCGCCGGTGTGCACGCCCATCGGGTCGACGTTCTCGATGGAGCAGACCACCACCACGTTGTCGTGGCGGTCGCGCATGAGCTCGAGCTCGTACTCCTTCCAGCCGAGCACGCTCTCCTCGATGAGGACCTCGTGCACCGGGCTGGCGGCCAGCCCGGCGCCGGCGATCCGGCGCAGGTCCTCGTCGGTGTGCGCCATGCCGGAGCCCAGGCCGCCCATGGTGAACGACGGCCGGATCACCACCGGCAGGCCCAGGTCGGCGGCGGTCTCCTCGACCTCGGCCATCGAGTGGCAGACCCGGGACCGGGGCACCAGGCCGGCCGGGTCGTCCAGGCCCAGCCGTACGCCGGCCTTGGCGACGATGTCCTTGAAGAGCTGGCGGTCCTCGCCTCGGTTGATCGCCTCGATGTTGGCGCCGATCAGCTCGACGCCGTACTTCTCCAGGACGCCGGCCTCGTGCAGGGCGACCGCCGTGTTCAGCGCGGTCTGCCCGCCGAGGGTCGGCAGCAGCGCGTCCGGGCGCTCCTTGGCGATGACCAGCTCGACGAACTCCGGGGTGATCGGCTCGACGTACGTGGCGTCGGCGAACTCGGGGTCGGTCATGATGGTCGCCGGGTTGGAGTTGACCAGGCTGACCCGGATCCCCTCGCTGCGCAGCACGCGACAGGCCTGGGTCCCGGAGTAGTCGAACTCGCAGGCCTGCCCGATCACGATCGGCCCGGAGCCGATCACCAGGATGTGCTTGAGATCGCTGCGCTTAGGCATTCTTACCGCCTTCGATGAGCTCGGCGAAGCGGTCGAACAGGTAGTCCGCGTCGTGCGGGCCGGCCGCCGCCTCCGGGTGGTACTGAACGGTGAAGGCGGGCACGTCCTTGGCCCGCAGCCCCTCGACCACGTTGTCATTGAGGCAGACGTGCGACACCTGGACGCCGCCGAACTCGGTCTCGATCACCTGATCCGGGACGACCGCGCCCTGCCCCGCCCCCGGCACCTGCACGGCGAAGCCGTGGTTGTGGCTGGTCACCTCGACCTTGCCGGTGGCCCGGTCGAGCACCGGCTGGTTGATGCCCCGGTGGCCGTAGCCGAGCTTGTAGGTGCCGAAGCCCAGCGCCCGGCCGAGAATCTGGCTGCCGAAGCAGATGCCGAAGAGCGGGATCCGGCGCCGCAGCACCTCCTGCGCCAGCGCGACCGGTCCGTCGGCGGTGGCCGGGTCACCCGGGCCGGGCGAGAAGAAGACCGCGTCGGCGCCGGTGGCCAGCAGGTCGTCGATGGTGGAGCCGGCCGGCAGCACGTGGGTGGTGACCCCACGGGCAGCGAGCCGGCGCGGGACGTTGCGCTTGATGCCCAGGTCGAGCGCGGCGACGGTGAACCGGTGCGGGCCCTGCGCCTCGACGACGTACGGCTTCTCGGTGGTCACCGCGGCGGAGAGGTCCGCACCGACCATCTGCGGCGACTGGCGTACCCGGGCGAGCAGGGCCCGCGGGTCGTCGTCGACGCTGGAGATGCCCACCCGCATCGCGCCGCGCTCGCGCAGGTGCCGGGTGAGGGCCCGGGTGTCGACGCCGCTGATGCCGACCACGCCCTCGGCGGCCAGCCGGTCCTCCAGCCCGCCGGTGGCCCGCCAGTTGGAGCCGATCCGGGCCGGGTCGCGGACCACGTAGCCGGCGACCCAGATCCCGGCCGACTCGTCGTCCTCTTCGTTGACGCCGGTGTTGCCGATGTGCGGCGCGGTCTGCACCACCACCTGGCGGTGGTAGGACGGGTCGGTCAGGGTCTCCTGGTAGCCGGTCATGCCGGTGTTGAAGACCGCCTCGCCGAAGGTCTCCCCGACGCTGCCGTACGCCTCGCCGTGGAAAGTCCGACCGTCCTCGAGAACGAGGATCGCGGAACGTCTGCGGGTCACTTGACTGCCTTTCCGTCCAGGACCGTCGGCTCGCCGCGCAGGAAGGTCGCCACGATGCGACCCGGCAGCGTCATGCGGGCGTACGGGGTGTTGCGGCTGCGGCTGGCCAGTTCCGCCGGCTCGATGGTGCGGCGGGCGGTCGGGTCGACCAGGGTCAGGTTGGCCGGGACGCCGGGGGCCGGGTCGAGGCCGTGCCCCTCCAAGCCGGCGATCCGGGCCGGGGCGCGGGACATCCGCTCGGCGATCAGGTCCCACTGCGGGCCGAGCACGTCGAGCGCGATCGACAGCGCCGTCTCCAGCCCGAGCATGCCCGGCCGGGCGTACGCCCACTCGCACTCCTTGTCCTCCACGGCGTGCGGGGCGTGGTCGGTGGCGATGATGTCGATCACGCCCTCGACCAGCGCGGCGCGCAGGGCGGCGATGTCGGTGGCGGTGCGCAGCGGCGGGTTGACCTTGTAGACCGGATCGTAGGTCTCCGCCTTGGCGTCGGTGAGCAGCAGGTGGTGCGGGGTCACCTCGGCGGTGACCTTCACCCCGCGGGCCTTGGCGTGCCGCAGCACCTCGACGCTGCCGGCGGTGGAGACGTGGCAGACGTGCAGCCGGCTGCCGACGTGCTCGGCCAGCAGCACGTCCCGGGCGATGATCGCCTCCTCGGCGACCGCCGGCCAGCCGGTCAGGCCGAGGCGGGTGGAGACCTCGCCCTCGTGCATCTGCGCGCCCTCGGTGAGCCGGGGCTCCTCCGCGTGCTGGGCGATCACCCCGTCGAACGCCTTGACGTACTCCAGGGCCCGGCGCATCAGCTTCGGGTCGGCGACGCAGTGCCCGTCGTCGGAGAAGATCCGCACCCGGGCCGCCGAGTCGGCCATCGCGCCCAGCTCCGCCAGGCGCTCGCCGGCCAGCCCGACGGTGACCGCACCGATCGGCTGCACGTCGACCAGCCCGGCCTCCCGGCCGAGCCGCCACACCTGCTCGACCACCCCGGCGGTGTCGGCGACCGGGGAGGTGTTGGCCATCGCGCAGACCGCCGTGTACCCGCCGAGCGCGGCCGCCCGGGAGCCGGACTCGACGGTCTCGGCGTCCTCCCGGCCGGGCTCGCGCAGGTGGGTGTGCAGGTCGACGAGGCCGGGCAGGGCGACCAGCCCGGTGCCGTCGACCACCGTGGCGTCCGGGGCGGTGAGCCCGGCGCCGGTCTCCGCCACGACGCCGTCGCGGATCAGCAGGTCGGTCGGCGCCGCGCCGACCACGCTCACGCTCTTGATCAGGTACGCGGTCACCGGTTGTTCCCTCCGAGCAGCAGGTAGAGGACGGCCATCCGCACGGAGACCCCGTTGGCGACCTGTTCGACGATGGTGGAGCGGGGCGAGTCGGCGACCTCGGGCGTGATCTCCATGCCGCGGTTCATCGGGCCGGGGTGCATGACGATCGCGTGCTCCGGCAGCCGGCCCATCCGCGGGCCGTCCAGGCCGTAGCGGCGGGCGTACTCGCGGGCGGAGGGGAAGTAGGAGTCGTTCATCCGTTCCCGCTGCACCCGCAGCATCATCACCACGTCGACGTTGGGCAGCACGGCGTCGAGGTCGTACGAGACGTCGGTGCCCGGGGCGAGCGCGGGCGAGATGTCCACCGGGATCAGCGTCGGCGGGCCGACCAGGGTGACCTTGGCGCCGAGGGTGGAGAGCAGCAGCACGTTGGAGCGGGCCACCCGGGAGTGCAGCACGTCGCCGACGATCGCCACGTGCAGGCCGGCGAGGCGGCCGAGCCGGGAGCGCATCGTGTACGCGTCGAGCAGCGCCTGGGTGGGGTGCTCGTGGGTGCCATCACCGGCGTTGACCACCGAGCCGGCGACCCAGTTGGCCAGCCGGTGCGGCGCACCGGAGGCGGGGTGCCGGACGACCACCGCGTCCGCGCCCATCGCCTGCAGGGTGAGCGCGGTGTCCTTCAGGCTCTCGCCCTTGGCCACGCTGGAACCCTTGGCGGAAAAGTTGATCACGTCGGCGCTGAGCCGCTTGGCGGCCGCCTCGAAGGAGATCCGGGTCCGGGTGGAGTCCTCGTAGAAGAGGTTCACCACGGTCCGGCCGCGCAGTGCGGGCAGCTTCTTGACCTCGCGGCCGGCGACGGTGGCCATCTCCGCGGCGGTGTCCAGGATCTGAGTGGCGGTGGCCGCGTCGAGGTCGGCCCCGGAGAGCAGGTGCCGGATCATGAGGGGCTCCCCCCGTACAGCTTGACCTCGTCGGCGCCGTCGGTCTCGGCGAGGGTGACCTTGACGCTCTCGGCGAGCGCGGTCGGGATGTTCTTGCCGACGTAGTCGGCCCGGATGGGCAGCTCGCGGTGGCCGCGGTCGACCAGGACGGCGAGCTGCACGGAGGCGGGGCGGCCGACGTCGTTGAGCGCGTCCAGCGCGGCCCGCACGGTACGACCGGAGAAGAGCACGTCGTCGACGAGGATGACCCGCTTACCGTCGATCCCGCCCGGGGGAAGTTCGGTGGGGCCGACCGCGCGGGTGGCGTGCCGGCGCAGGTCGTCGCGGTAGAGGGTGATGTCGAGCACGCCGACCGGGACGGTGACGTCCTCGAAGGTGCTGATCCGGGCGGCGAGGCGCTTCGCCAGCGGGGCACCCCGGGTGGGAATGCCGAGCAGCACGGTGTCGGCGGCGCCCTGGGTCTTCTCCAGGATCTGGTGGGCGATGCGGTCGACCACGCGGGACACGTCGGCGGCGGCGAGGATCACCTTCACCGAGGGTTGTCGCGGCGGCGACGACTGGGCAGCCGGTGGGTAGGCCACGGCGGACCTCCTTCCCCGCCTCACGGGACGGGTCGTTAAAGGACGTCTGGCACCTCCGGGCGGACCGCGGGCGGTCCGGGCCGGGGCTTCACGCCACGTTACCAGCGGTCACCGGGGTGATCGCCGCTGGTACTGCCCCCGGACCAGGGTGGTAAATGCGGACAACTCCCCCAGTGCTCCCGAAGGTCCATGTGACGACCACTTGACCAGGTCTCGCAATCCCCGTACCGTCACGCTCCGTAGCGATAGCTGGGAGAACCCCGAGCAGCACTGGGAGTGTCCGAATGCCCTCTGAATACGCCAAGTCGCTGGGCGCCCGCCTGCGCTCCATCCGCCAGCAGCAGGGCCTGTCCCTGCAGGGTGTGGAGGAGAAGTCGAACGGGCGGTGGAAGGCCGTGGTGGTCGGCTCGTACGAGCGCGGCGACCGGGCCGTCACCGTGTCCCGCCTGGCGGAGCTGGCCGACTTCTACCGCGTTCCCGTCTCGGAGCTGCTGCCCGACGGCAGTGGGGTGCGCCACGAGCCCACCAGCAAGATCGTCCTGGACCTGGAGCGGCTCTACGACGAGGCCTCCGAGGACCTCGCCTACGTCGCCCGGTACGCCCGGGCCATCCAGCAGCAGCGCGGTGACTACAACGGCCGGGTGCTCTCGATCCGCGCCGACGACCTGCGCGCGCTGGCGATCGTCTACGACGCCTCGCCGTCGGGCCTGATCGAGCGGCTCACCGAGCACGGTGTGCTGGTCGCCGACCCGCGGGCGTTCTTCGCGTCCTGACCACTCGCGCTACGAGAAAGGGCCCGTGCCGTCCGGCACGGGCCCTTTCTCGTCGTACGGGGTGCACTCAGCGGGTGGCGTACTCGGCGATCCGGCCGAGGACCCCGTTGAGGAAGCGCGGCGAGTCGTCGGTCGACATCTGCCGGGCCAGCTCCACCGCCTCGCTGATCGCCACCGCGTCGTCGATGTCGTCGACGTAGAGCAGCTCGTAGACCGCGATCCGGGCGAGGTTACGGTCGACCACCGGCATCCGGTCCAGCGTCCAGCCCTCGGCGTAGCTGGCGATCAGCTCGTCGATCCGGTCGAGGTGCTGCGCGACGCCCTCGACCAGGCTGACCGCGTAGCCCAGGTGCTCCGGGCGGGGCTTCTCGATCCGCTCGATGTAGCCGGCGAGCACCTCGACCGGGGGCCGGTCCCGCAGGTCGGCCTCGAAGAGCACGTCCAGCGCCCGCTTGCGCGCCTTGCGGCGCGCCGGCATCTGCTGCTTGGGACCCTCGGCCATCAGGCGCGGCCGAGGTAACGGCCGTCGCGGGTGTCGACCTTGATCTTCTCGCCGGTGGTGATGAAGAGCGGCACCTGCACGGTCGCGCCGGTCTCGACGGTGGCCGGCTTGTTGCCGCCGGTCGACCGGTCGCCCTGCAGGCCGGGCTCGGTGTAGGTGACCTCCAGCACGACGGAGGTGGGCAGCTCGATGTAGAGCGGGAGACCCTCGTGGGTGGCGACGGTCGCCTCGGCCTCGGGGAGGAGGTAGTTGGCGGCCTCGCCGACGGTGCCGCCGGGGACGGTGATCTGGTCGAAGGTCTCCAGATCCATGAAGACGTAGTCCTCGCCGTCGGCGTAGAGGTACTGCATAGTGCGCTTGTCGACGGTCGCGGTCTCGACCTTGGTGCCCGCGTTGAAGGTCTTGTCGACCACCTTGCCGGACAGCACGTTCTTCAGCGTGGTGCGCACGAAGGCGCCACCCTTACCGGGCTTGACGTGCTGGAACTCGACGACGGACCAGAGCTCCCCGTCGAGGTTGAGTACCAGGCCGTTCTTGAGGTCGTTGGTGGTGGCCATTTCCTGCCTTGATCATCATTTGGCGGACAGACCTGGCAAGTCTACAGCTGTGTCGAATCGACAGCTCCGCCGCTGACGGGGACCGGCGGCCGGTGATCCGCACTCCCGCCCCCCTTCCGTCACCCGGTGCACCCCCTTTGCTCTGCTGCCGCCGACGCAACAGTCACGGGGTGTGAGCGGAAGGCGGGCCGCCCTGACCGCGGGCAGGCTTCTAACCGCAGCTCAGCGGTGATGTTGCGGCCGGGGCAGCAGAGCAAAGCCTCCAACCGGGCCACAACCGTCCGAGATCACCGTTACGGAGCGTGACGGGAGCAGCTCGCCGGCGGCTCAGTCGGTCGCCGCGAGGCGGGTGGCGAGGTGGTGCAGCGCCAGCCGGTAGCCGTCCACGCCCAGCCCGCAGATCACCCCGGTCGCCACCGCCGACACCACCGAGTGGTGCCGGAACTCCTCCCGGGCGTGGATGTTGGAGATGTGCACCTCGACCAGGGGCGCGCGCAGCATGGCGCAGGCGTCCCGCACCGCGATCGAGTAGTGCGACCAGGCGGCCGGGTTGAGCACCACCGCCGCCCCCTCGTCGGCCGCCTGGTGCAGCCAGCCGAGCAGCTCGTGCTCCGCGTCGGTCTGCCGGACGACGACGTCCAGGCCCAGCTCCCGGCCGGTCTCGGCGCACATCTCGACCAGGTCGGCGTAGCTGGTCACCCCGTAGACGTCGACCTGGCGGGTGCCGAGCCGCCCCAGGTTGGGGCCGTTGAGCACGTACACCCTCACGAGCTGATCTCCCGGTACGCGGCGTGCAGCAGCTCGTCGTCCGGGCCCTCCAGGATCGCCGGCCGGGCCAGCCCGTCCAGCACCACGAAACGCAGCCGGCTGCCCCGAGCCTTCTTGTCGACCCGCATCGCCGCGAGGAGCTGCGGCCACGCGTCGGCGCGGTAGCTGGTCGGCAGGCCGAGCGCGGCCATCGTGCTGCGGTGCCGCTCCGCCGTCGCCGCGTCCAGCCGGCCGGCGAGCCGGGCCAGGGTGCCGGCGTACACCAGCCCCACGGAGACGGCGTGCCCGTGCCGCCACCGGTAGCCCTCGACCTTCTCGATCGCGTGGGCCAGGGTGTGGCCGTAGTTCAGCACCTCCCGTACCCCGGATTCGCGCAGGTCGCCGGAGACCACGTCGGCCTTGACCCGAATGGCTCGCTCGATCAGCTCCCGGGCCACCGGCCCCGTCGGATCCAGGGCCGCGGCCGGGTCCCGCTCGACCAGGTCGAGGATCACCGGGTCGGCAATGAACCCGCACTTGACCACCTCCGCCATCCCGGCGGCCAGGTCGGCCGCCGGCAGGCTGTCCAGGGTGGCCAGGTCGCAGATCACCCCGGCGGGCGGATGGAAGGCGCCGACCAGGTTCTTGCCGGCGGCGGTGTTGATCCCGGTCTTGCCCCCCACCGCGGCGTCCACCATGCCGAGCAGCGAGGTGGCCACCGGCACCCAGCGCACCCCGCGCAGCCAGCACGCCGCGACGAAGCCGGCCAGGTCGGTCACCGCGCCGCCGCCGATGCCGACCACCGCGTCGGTACGGGTGAACCCGGCCGCACCGAGCCGGTCCCAGCAGGCCGCGGCGACCTCGATCCGCTTCCCCGCCTCGGCGTCCGGCACCTCGATCAGCAGCGGATCGACGCCGACCGCGCGCACCTGCTCGGCCAGCGTGTCGGCCAGGCCCTTCAGGGGCGGCGCGTGCAGCACCGCCACCCGCTCGGCGCCGGGCAGCAGCCGCGGCGGCGGGTTGAGCAGATCGCGTCCGACCAGCACGTCGTACGGCCGCTCGCCGCCGACCGGAATCCGGGTCACCTCGTCCATCGCGGGCAGCCTAATCCAGCAGGCGATGCCGAGGCGGCGAATGTCCACTCCGTGGCGAGGCCGAGCCGGCTCACGGCTTGAGCAGGGCGGCGATCTCGGTCGCGATCTCCTCGGGAGTCCGCCCGTCGGTGACGACGGTGGCGGTGGCCACCTCGGCGTAGAGCGGGCGGCGCTGCTCCATCAGGTGTTTGAGGGTGGCCCGCGGGTTGATCGCCAGCAGCGGACGGCCGGCACCCAGGCCGACCCGCTTCACCGCGTCGGGCAGCTCCACCGACAGGTGCACCACGGTGTGCCCGATCAGCGCGGCCCTGTTCTCCTCGGCGAGGATCGCACCGCCGCCGAGGGCGAGCACCCCGCCGCAGGAGGCCAGCGCCGCCGCCACCGCAGCCCGTTCGAGGGTACGAAAGTGCGCCTCCCCCTCGTCGATGAAGATCTCCGGGATCGGCTTGCCGGCGAGCTGCTCGATGTCGAGATCCGTGTCGCGGAACTCCACGCCCAGCGCGGCGGCGAGCGCCTGCCCGACGGTGGTCTTGCCCGAGCCCGGCGCCCCGACCAGCACGCAGACCGGCCGCGCACTCATTTGATCACCAGCGCGTCGAGGTAGCCGGCGAGGTTGCGGCGCATCTCGGCGACCGAGTCGCCGCCGAACTTCTCCACCGCCGCCTCGGCGAGCACGAGGGCCACCATCGCCTCGGCGACCACGGCGGCGGCGGGCACCGCGCAGACGTCGGAGCGCTGGTTGATCGCGGTGGCCGGCTCACCGGTGGTGACGTCGATCGTGGCGAGCGGCCGGTTCAGCGAGGAAATCGGCTTCATCGCGGCCTTCACCCGCAGCGGCTCGCCGGTGGTGATTCCCCCCTCCAGGCCGCCGGCCCGGTCGGTCACCCGCCGCACCCCGGTGGCGGTGGGCAGGATCTCGTCGTGCGCCTCGGAACCCCGGGACCGGGCCTGCTGCCAGCCGTCGCCGATCTCCACGCCCTTGATGGCCTGAATGGACATCAGCGCGGTGGCGAGCCGGGCGTCGAGCTTGCGGTCCCACTGGACGTGGCTGCCGAGACCCGGCGGGACCCCGTACGCCAGCACCTCCACGACGCCGCCCAGCGTGTCGGCGGCCTTCTTCGCGGCGTCGACCTCGGCGACCATCCGGGCGCTCGCCTCCGGGTCGAGGCAGCGCAGCGGGTCGGCGTCGATCCGCTCGGCGTCCTCCGGGGTGGGGCGCAGCCCGGGCTTCGCGGCGACCGGGCCCAGCTCCACCACATGGGAGACGATGTCGATGCCGAGGGCCTGCTTGACCAGGGCCTTGGCCACGGCGCCGACGGCCACCCGGGCCGCCGTCTCCCGGGCGCTGGCCCGCTCCAGGATCGGCCGGGCGTCGGTGTGGCCGTACTTCTGCATGCCGGCCAGGTCGGCGTGGCCCGGCCGGGGGCGGGTGAGCGGAGCGTTGCGGGCCTGCCCGGCCAGTTCCTCCGGGTCCACCGGGTCGGCGGCCATCACGGTGCGCCACTTCGGCCACTCCGAGTTGCCCACCCGGATCGCCACCGGGCTGCCCAGGGTGACCCCGTGCCGGAGCCCACCGATGATCTCGACCTCGTCCTGCTCGAACGACATCCGGGCACCGCGGCCGTAGCCGAGCCGGCGGCGGGCCAGCTCGGCGGAGATCTCCCGGGTGGTCACCTCGATCCCGGCGGGCAGCCCCTCCAGCATCGCGACGAGGGCGGGTCCGTGCGATTCACCTGCAGTCAGCCAGCGCAACACAGCGGTCAGTCTGTCACGCCCGGTGGCGGTTGCGGCGCTCCGCCCGTCGCGTCCCGCCCTACGGACGCGAGGTCCGTGGAGCAGCCGAGCGGGGCGTCCGACGCGGGTCGACCGCGCGGCGGAGCAGGGCCGGTCAGCCGGTACGGCGGGCGCCGGCGAGCGCGGCGGCCATCGCGTCCCGGGGCGCGGGCACCCCGGTGAACTGCTCGAACTGGCCGACCGCCTGAGCCAGCAGCAGGTCCAGCCCGGAGACCACCCGGCAGCCAGCGGCCAGCGCGGCGGCGGCCAGCGGCGTCGGCCACGGGTCGTAGAGCACGTCGAAGAAGACCGTCGCCGGCCGCCAGTCGAAGTTCTCCGCCAGCGGGTCGGCCACCCCCTTCGGCACGGTGGAGATCACCACGTCGGCCCGGGCATGCGCCGGGTCGCCGTCCCAGTCCGCCCCGGCCAGCGGCACGTCGACGGCGCGGGCCACGGGCCGCAGCTCCTCGATCGCCTCCGGGCGTCGGGCCACCACGGTCACCTCGGCCGCGCCGAGGCGGGCCGCCGCGG
>NZ_QGGF01000285.1 GCF_003857015.1 Micromonospora globispora
AGACCGCAGGCCATGAGAGAGCCACACCAATGACACCGGTGGGCAGCCGCAATGTGGGAGCGTCTCGCCGAGCACCTGGACCGAGTCTGGCCGGACATCGATCCTGCAGGAAGTCTCTAAGTAGCCGCTGTCGGTGCCCGGAAGAAGACGACGACCTTGCCGTCCGCGTTCGCGTAGGCGGGCATCCCGTACCAGGTCTTTGGCGACAGCTGCGGGGCGGCAGCGGTCACGGTGATATGCACGCGCTCGGCGAGCGCACGGTCCTCCGGCGCCATCTGCGCGATCCTGTCGAGGACCGCCTGCAACCCGTCGGCCTTCTTGGTGCCCTTCTTGCCCTCGGCGCGCAGCTCGGCGGCGCGCTCCTTCATCGCGGCACGCTCCTCGGCGCTGAAGCCGTCGGACTCGGTCGGGTCAGGACAGTCCTGACACGAGTTCGGCGATGTCCTGGGCGCAGCCGTAGGACAGTGTGACGCCGGCGCCACCGTGGCCGTAGCAGTGCACTACCGGGCCGCGGTCGGTGAACTCGGCTTCCAGCCGCACGGTCGGGCGCCCGGGACGTAGGCCCACGCGATGGCTGAGGATGCGGGCCTTGTCGAGCGCGGGTACGAGCTCGGTGCACCGTTTCAGGATGTCCGTGATCGTTTGCGGCCTGACGGTCAGATCCTCGTCGCCCTCCTCCGCGGTGCCGCCGAGCAGCACGGTGTCAGTCCTGGGTACGACGTAGATCAGTCGTTCGGGATCGTTCTGGTCGAGTAGCCATTCGGTCAGGCCGAACTGTGCGACGACGATTACCTGTCCCCGCACCGGTGTGAGGGTCTCGTCGTGGATCAACTCTCTGGAGCCCAGCCCGGTGCAGTTCACCACGGCGTCGACGTCCTCGAACGCCTCGGCCAGATCATCCACGTACCGGGTCCGGACGGCGACCCCCGCCGTTTCCAACTGACCGAGCAGCCATGGCAGATGCACCGCCATGTCCACCACCGGAACGCTCAGCTCGTAACCGTCGACGTAGCCGGCCGGCAGTCGCTCGACGGCAACCCGACCCAGCTCGGGAACCGCTTCCCGCCACCAGGGGTCGGAGGTGTGCTGGCGGAACAACTCCTGCCCGAGGCGCATCCGAACGCCGGCGGCCGGATCGGAGGTCAGGCCGAGCAGCACCTGGTAGGTGATCGCCGACCATCGGGTCACGTCCGCCTCGGGGTATGCCCGGTAGGGATACCAGAGCGCCGCGGCGACCGACGATGTGGTGCTACTCCCCGTCTTCTCGGCAACTACGTCGACCTCATGACCGGTTTGCGCCAGACGGAGTGCACTTGTCAAGCCCACAACACCGGCACCGACGACCCTGACCTTCATGCCTTGAGATCACACCACATCGGGGTGCCTCGGGGGCGGCGGGTGCCGTGCTCCCAACAGCGCACGCAGGTTTCGGACACGGTGACCGGCGGAAGCGAACTCCCGCCGGCTTCGCGCGCCTCGCGCAGCGACCCGGCGGTCATGCGCGAGGTCACCGTGGGAGGGAGTCCGCCAGGTCGCTGGCCAACCCGTCCGCCGATACCAGCGGGATCGGCTGGAACATCGTCGGCTCGTCCTCGGGGAAGAGCGCGGTCGGTCCGTAGATCCAGTCCGTGAAGGAGCAGTCGTCGACCTTGCGGGCGCGGAGCAGGACGTTGCGCTGCTCGCGCTCGACGCCGTCGAGGTGCCACAGTTCGCCCCACGCGCGAGCCGTCAGCAGCACGCGTCGGCAGTGCTCCGGTCGGACCGCCTCGTAGGCCGCGAGTGCGCCCGCCCAGTCGACGGCGCCGCCGTCGCCCCGAAGTCGCTTGACGTGCTCGGCGAGTACCCAGCCGTCCTCGATCGCCATGATCGCGCCCTGCGCCATGTATTGCAGCGGCGGGTGGGCGGCGTCGCCCAGGAGGGCGATCCGGCCGTCGACCCAGGTGGTGATCGGGTCGCGGTCGTACATCCGCCACCACTTGTCGCGCCACATGTGGGGCAGTCCCTGCTGAACGGCGTCGCAGGTTCCGGCGAAGGCGGTGTCGAACTCGTCGGGTGTTCCCCAGTCCTCGAGCCCGGCGAGTGCCTTGGGGGACTCGAAGACGGCGACCTGGTTGAGGAGGTCGCCACCGCGCAGTCCGTAGTGGACGAAGTGGCAGCGGGGGCCGACGTACACGACGACCTCGGAGAGGTCGACCGGGCGGCCCACCTCCGCGATCGGCACGGTGCCGCGGTAGGCGACGTAGGCCGAGGAGACGGGCTGGTCGTCGACGACGAGCTTCCGGGCGACGGAGTGCAGGCCGTCGGCCGCGATCACCACGGCCCCCTCATGGACGGTGCCGGCGTCGGTCGTCGCGGTGGCCTTGTCCCCTTCCTGCGAGTACGCCGTGACCCGCTGCTCGGTGAGCAGTTCCACGCCGGCCTCGCGACAGGCATCGAGGAATAGTCCGTGCAGGTCGCTGCGGTGGATGACCAGGTACGGGAAGCCGTACTTCCGCTCGAGGTCACGGAGGTCGAGCGAGGTCAGGTCGCTCCCGTCGACCGCGTCGCGCATCACCATTCTGTCGGGTACGACGCCGCGGGCCTTGGCCTCTTCGAGCAGCCCGTAGTCATCGAGCATCCGCGTGCAGTTCGGTGCGAGCTGGATACCCGCGCCGACCTCGCCGAATTCCTTCGCCTGCTCGAGGACCCGCACCTTCAGTCCGCTGCGGGACAGCGCGAAGGCGGTGCTCAGCCCGCCGATTCCGCCACCGACGATGACAACGTCAGGGGTGCTCATGTTCCTTGCCTCCTCAGAGCCAGGGGCCGAGGTCCGGAACCCCGGTGAGGGAGTGGGGGCGGCCGGCCAGGTAGGCGACCACCTCGGGCAGCGGTCCGTCGGGAACCCCGACGAGACCGCGCCTGGCCTGGATGTCCACCGCGAGCGCGGTGAGGAATCCGTCGGGGAGGTCGGCGAAGGCCAGCCCCGTGCCGAGATCGACGGCGTGCACGCAGACCTCGCGGGCCCGGAGCCACGGGATCTCCGTGGCGGAGACTGTGCGGCCTTGCGCGGTGACGACCTCGGCGCGCCACTGGTCCGTGGTGAGGGCGTCCATCGCGACCGCGAGGTTGCGCGCGGATCGGTTCATCCACGCCGCCAATTGGGTCGCGGAGTGCTTCGCGCCGGACTCGATGTCGGCGTTTCGCTGGTCCATCGAGGAGTACATCGGCGTCCGCTCGCCGGTCCTGGCCCAGTGCACGAGGTTGCCGAGCGCGTCGGCGTTGGCGGCGACGTGCGCCGCGAGGTGCTTGCGGGTCCAGCCGGGCAGCGCGCTGGGCTCGGTCATCGCCTGCTCGTCCAGCGCGGCGACCTGCGTGGCGAGCAGCTCCGTTCCGTGCTCGACCCACTTCAGCGCGTCGATGTGCGTGTGCGGCATCAGGACTCCTTGACGACCTGGTTGGTGCAGGCACCGATACCGGCGATCTCGGTCACGACGGTCTCGCCGCCGGTGAGGTAGACCTTCGGGTCGCGCGCGTGGCCAACACCTGCGGGCGTGCCGGTCGCGATCAGGTCGCCCGGGTTGAGTCGGATGACCGTGGACACGTACCGCACCAGGTGCACCGGGTCGAAGAGCAGCGTGCCGGTGTCGTCCTGTTGCATGACCTGGCCGTCGACGGTCGTCTTCACCTCGAGCGCCGGGCGGACCCCGCCGACCTCGTCGGGCGTCACCACGTACGGGCCGACAGGGGTGGAGGAGTCCCAGATCTTGCCCTGGGTCCACTCGACGGTCCGGAACTGCCAGTCGCGGACAGAGATGTCGTTCATGACGGTGAAGCCGGCGATGGCGGCCTCGGCCTCCGCCTCGGTGGCCCGCCGCACGGGCTTGCCGACGACGATGACGAGCTCGACCTCCCAGTCGAGGGCGTCGGTCTCGGCGGGCTTGGCGATGGGGTCGTTGGGCCCGATGAGGGTGTCGGCGAACTTGGTGAAGAGGGTCGGGTACGCCGGCAGCTCGCGACCCATCTCCTTGATGTGGTTGGTGTAGTTGTGGCCGACGCAGACCACCTTCGACGGGTGGGGCACCACCGGAGCCAGGTCTGCGCCCTCGGCCGGCCAGGTCTCACCGGTCGCGGAGGCCGCGATCGTGGCCCAGTCGTCCTGCGCGAACAGGGCGCCGAGGTCCTCGTAGCCGAGGTCGACGAGGACGTCCCCGTCGAGGCGGACGGCACGGGTACCGCCGTTGACGCGGAGGGTGGCGAGTTTCATCGGAGGGTCTCCTGACGGTCGAGTCGGAGCGCCTCGAAGACGGGCGCGTCCGAGAAACGGAAGAGGTCGAGGGCACCGGAATCGGAGTCAGTGGTGCCGGCCTCGGACCGGGCGGAGAACGGCTCCCAGGACGGGACCACGAACAGGTCGCCCCGGGTGACTGACCAGGTCCTGTCGCCGACGGTCACCGTGCCGGAGCCGTCGAAGACCTGGTAGACCGACGAGCCGGTCTCGCGGACCGGTGCGGTCTCCGCGCCGCGGGCGATCCGGTGGAACTCCGCGCGGATCGTCGGGAGCACGTCCGTGCCGTCGTGGGGGTTGCTGAACCGGACGGCCGCGTGGCCGGGCTCGACGGTGCCGCCGTACCCCTCCTTCTCCAGCAGCAGTTGGTCGTCGAGGGCGGCGTCCGTGTGCTCCCACTTGTAGGCCAGCAGCGGTGATCCGGGGGCGACCTCGCCCACCGACAGCGGACGCAGGCCCGGGTGGCCCCACAGCCGCTCGGAGCGCGAGCGCTCCGGCGTGATCCGCTCAGCCTCGCTGATCTTCTCGCGGCCGAACTGGAAGAACTGCGACTCGGTGACGTACTGGAACGGGATGTCGAGGCCGTCGATCCAGGCCATCGGCTCGGAGGTCACGTTGTGGTGGGCGTGCCAGTTCCAGCCGGCCTGCGGCAGGAAGTCGCCGCGGCGCATCGGGACCGCGTCGCCGACCGCCGTCTCGCCGCTGCCGCCGACCACGGTCCACACGCCGGAGCCCTCGACGACGAACCGGAAGGCGTGCTGGGTGTGCCGGTGCTCGGGTGCGTCCTCGCCGGGCATCAGGTACTGGATCGCCGCCCACAGCGTCGGCGTCGCGAACGGCCGACCGCCGAGCGTCGGGTTCGCCAGGGCGATCGCACGACGTTCACCCCCGCGGCCCACCGGGACGATGTCGCCCGCCTTCTCAGCCAGGCGAAGCAGGTTCTCCCAACGCCACAGGTGCGGCACGGCGCGCGACCGCGGATGGGCCGGCATCAGGTCGCCGATCTCGGTCCAGAGCGGCACCAGCAGCTCCTGCTCGAAGCCGCGGTACAGCTCCTCGAGCGCCGGCGTCACGTCCGGCTGGCCCGGCGCCGAGACCGCCTTCAGGTGGACGGGGGGGTCAGTCGTGCTCATGTCGCCTACGATGACGCTCGTCGCCTCGACGGAACTTGAGATTCTGCAGGACGGAACGAGCAGGACATGGGCAGTGCGGAACCGAAGACCCCGCCGACGTACGTCGTGACCAGTGCCGACCATGCGCTCCGGATCGCGGTCATGCTGCAGTTGGAGGGCCGGCTCACGGTGAGCCAGGTCGCCGAGCGGCTCGGCGTGGCGCGGTCGACAGCCCACCGGTTGCTGCAGACGCTCGTCTACCGCGACTTCGCGGTCCAGGACGACCAGCGTGTCTACCATCCGGGCCCGGTCCTCGAGCTCGCCACGCACTCACAGTCGCGCACGTCGCAGCTCCGGGCCGCTGCGCTGCCGCATCTCCAGCGGCTCGTCGACGTGGTGGGGGAGTCGGCGAACCTGGCGATCCGCACGGGCGACACGACGCGGTTCATCGCGAGCGTGGAGTGCCGGCAGGCGCTCCGGGTGGGTTCGCGCGAAGGGATGGTGTTCCCGGCCCACCGCACCACGGCCGGGCTCGTGCTGCTCGCCGAGCTCCAGCCGGCCGAGGTGGACGACCTCTACGCCGCTGAGCGGTACGTCCAGCGCCCTGACGACCGACCGGACCTGGCGACCCTCCGGGGCCGGCTCACCCGTGTCCGCCGGGCCGGTTTCGCGCTCAACAACGGGCTGTCGGAGCGGGGGATCGTCGCGATCGGTGTCCCGGTCCGGGACGCAGACGGAACGGCGCTCGCCGGGCTCTCTGTCTCGATGCCGGCGGTCCGCTACGACCGCCATCAGCTTCCGGCGCTCGTCGCCACCCTCCAGGGGGCTGCCGGGGCCATCGAGGCAGGCGGCCACTGAGCGGACGCATGCACCACGTGCATGTCACGGCATGAGGAACATTTGTTGGCCTGATGTGGGCGTGGTCACTTCAATGGGTTCACCGAACCACCGACCCGAGGTGAACCCATGACGGATTCAGCCGTTCCGATCTCCGATCTCGACCTGTTCGACGACCCGGTGCTCGTCGACCCGTACCCCTCGTACGCGGCACTGCGCGGCCTTGGCGGCGTCGTCCACCTCCCGGCGAACGACGTCTATGTGCTCACGAGGTACGACGTCATCCGTAACGCCCTGGGTGACTGGGAGAGCTTCTCCTCGGAAGGGGCGATCGGGTTCAACCCGATGGTCAACGAGGCGCTCACGGGCACGTCCCTCGCCTCGGACCCGCCGGTCCACACGCAGCTGCGGGCGACCCTGACCGCGAACCTGTCGCCGCGTGCGCTCCGCGGCCTGAAGGACAGCATCGACGCCAAGGCCGACGCCCTCGTCGAGGAACTGGTCAACAAGGGCTCGTTCGAGGCCATCGACGGGCTGGCTCGCGCCCTGCCGCTCGAGGTCGTCGCGGATCTCATCGGGTTCACCGGCCAGGTCCGCGACAGCATGCTGCGCTGGGGCCAGGCCGCGATGCAGGTCATCGGACCGATGAACCAGCGCACCGCGGAGAGCTTCCCGATCGCCGGCGAGCTGTACGCCTGGTGCTCGACCGTCACTGCCGAGGACCTGGCGCCCGGCTCGGTCGGCCGGGGGGTCTTCGAGGCCGAGGCGCGCGGCGACATCCCGCCCAACACGGCGGGCCACATCATCCATCAGTACCTCGGTGCCGGCGTCGACACCACGATCGCCTCGATCGGCAACATCGTGGCCCTGTTCGCGGCCCACCCCGAACAGCTCGCGCTGGTCCGGGAGAACCCGTCGCTGGTGCCGGCCGCGTTCAACGAGGTGCTCCGCTACTGGGCGCCGCTCCATGCCTGGGGACGTCGCGCGACCCGGGACGTGGAGGTCGACGGTGTCGTGGTCCCGCAGGGCGCGAAGGTCGCGATCCTGTTCGGCGCCGGCAACCGGGACCCACGCCACTACGAGGACCCCGACGCGTTCCTGGTCGAACGCAACCCGATCGACCACCTGTCCTTCGGGTACGGCCCGCACGGCTGCGCCGGACAGGGGCTGGCCCGGCTCGAGGCGCATGCCGTCATCGAGGCGCTGGCCCGCCGGGTCGGTCGCCTGGTCGTCGGCCCGGAGGTCCGGGTCCCCAGCAACATCACCCGCAGCATCGAGGAGCTGCCCATCCTGGAGGTGGCGCCGGCATGAGGATCGTCCTGGACCGTCCGCGCTGCGAGGGACACGGGCTGTGCGAGGAGGCCGCGCCCGACCTGATGCACCTCGACGACGACGGCGAGCTGGTGCTCGACCGTGAGGAGATCAGCGACGCCGACTCCGCGCTGGCCAACGCTGCTGTCCGGGTCTGCCCGGTCGCGGCCTTGCGCCTGGTATGAGTACGCCGATCCAGCGGGTCGTCGTCGTCGGAAACGGCATCGCGGGCCTCACGGCTGCCGACACGCTGCGTAACGTCGGCTTCGACGGGAAGCTCACCATCGTCGGCGACGAGACTCACGCGGCGTACAGCCGTCCGGCTCTGTCGAAGGCGTTGCTGCTCGACGGCGACGACATGTCGTCCCACGAGCTTCCGCCGACCACCCACGGGGCGACCGAGCTCCTGGGCGTACGCGCGACCGGACTCGACGTCGACCGTCGACTCGTCACGCTCGACGACGGCGCGGCCCTTCCGTACGACCGCGTCGTCCTTGCCACTGGATCCCGTGCGCGACGGTTGTCCGACCTTCCCGAGGAGCTCACCCTGCGCGGCCTCGACGATGCGCTTGCCCTGCGCAAGCGCCTCGCTGGACGACCGTCGGTCGTCGTGGTCGGCGGGGGCCCGCTCGGCATGGAGATCGCGTCGGGCTGCCTGACTGCGGGTTGTCAGGTCACCCTTGTCTCCCAAGGCGTGCCATTGATCCTGCAGCTGGGCCCATACCTGGCCGAGGTCTTCGGCAAGGCAGCGCTGGAGCGGGGGCTCACCATCGTCGAGACCGGATCGGCGCGACTCGATCGGCGGGGCGGCGAGGCACAGGTCGTCCTCGACGACGGCGTCGTCCTCGAGGCCGAGCTGGTGGTGACCGCCGTCGGCGACGTCCCGAACATGGAGTGGCTCGCGGACACCGGCCTGGCCGACCAGGGCGTCGTTCAGGTCGACTCCCGAGGACTGGTCCGGCCCGAGATCGCTGCCGTCGGCGATTTGGCTGCGTTCCCGACGCCTTACGGCCTGCGACGCATCCCGCTGTGGAGCAGCGCCGTCGAGCAGGCGAAGGTGGCTGCGGCTGCCCTCGTTCGGGGGGACGACACGCCACCGCTTCAGTTCCAGCCGTACTTCTGGACCGAGCAGTTCGGGCTCAGTCTCAAGGCCGTCGGCTATCTCCCGCTGGACGGAGAGCCGACGTACGTCGAGGGAGGGCCCGGCGGTCCGGCGCTGATGCGCTGGTCGCACGACGACGGCTCCGGTGCGGCGGTGGCGCTGAACCACCGGATACCGATCCCACGACTGCGTCGCGTGAGCCAGATGGCCGGGTAGGGTTTCGCCGCGATGAGCGATGACGGAGAGGGCACCACGGGTTTCGGGTTGTATCGACTGACATCGGTCAACCTCAACCTGCTGGTGCCCCTCCTCGCGCTCCTGGAGGAGCGCTCGGTGACGAAGGCGGCTGAGCGCGTCGGTCTGACGCAGCCGGCAATGAGCCACGCGTTGGGTCGCATGCGGCGTCTCTTCGGCGACGACCTGCTCGTCCGGCAAGGGAGCAGTCTCACGCTGACCCCGCGCGCGCTTGAGCTGATCGGACCGTTGCGGGCGACGCTCCAGCAGGCTGCGAACGTGGTCAATTTCCCGGGCTTCGATCCGGCGAGGGATCGTCGTGTCATCACCATCGCGATGACCACCAGCACGGCCTTCGTCCTCGGGGCGCGGCTGGTTCGACTCGTCGCGGAACGAGCCCCGAACGCGACCCTCCGCGTGCGCACCATCACCGTGCCGGCCGAGACCACCTTCACCGAGCACGGTGTCGACGTCGTGCTGCTCTCCGAGGGGTTCACGTCGCCGTACCCGCGGGAGCGCCTGTACGACGACCGCATCGTGGTGGTGGCCTCGGCAGACACATCACCGGAAGCAAGCGCGCTCGACCTGTTGACCACGCAGCCGCACATCGTTGTCGACACCGAGCGGCGGGTCTTCCCGTACTCGGTGCTCGACGAGAAGGAGGTCACCTACCGCGTCGGCCAGCTGATCTCCGACTTCCTGCTCGTCCCGTACCTGGTCGGACGTGCCGGCGGGGTCGCCCTCCTCCGCTACCGGGTAGCCGCTGAGATGCGGACGCTCGTCGACCTACGGATCGAGGAGTTCCCGTTCCAACTCCCCGGGCTGGGCATCGACATGGTGTGGAACCCGCATCTGGGCGACCACTACTTCATCTCTTGGCTGCGCCAGCTCCTGTTCGACGCAGCGAGGCCCTGACGCGCATCAGCGCAGGCGCCCGATCGAGCCGACCCAGCTCTCGGTGAGGACGTCCAGCATCTCGTCCTGCCCGACGCCCCAGGTCCCCGGTGTCCAGTGGCGCGCGACGTAGTCGAGCTCGGTGATGGCGATGACGCTGCGAAAGTGGCGGGTGCCGGCTGGAAACCGGTCGGCACGGTCGAGCCCGTCCTTGATGTCACCGATGGCCTCGTTCAGCCACTCGTCGACGAGCGCGCGGATCTCGGGGTCGACGGCTGCGGCCTCGAAGGCGGCCGTGGTGTAGGGGCGAATCACATCCCATCGTTCCGAGGCCGACGCGAGCCATGCGTGGATCCGCTCAGGCGAGCCGTCCTCGACCACGGCGACCAACTCACGCTCGGTCGACCCGTGCTCGGCAGAGGGGACCCGGTCGAGCGCGGCGTTGAGCCGCTCCGAGACGAGGGCCTTCATCAGATCGACCTTGGAGGGGAAGTACGCATAGAAGGTCACCCGCGTCGTTCCCGCCGCCGAGGCGATGTCGTCGACCGTCGTCGCCGCATAGCCCTTGGACACGAACAGGTCCAGGCCGGCGTCGAGCAGGAGCTTCCGCGTCATCTCCTTCTGTGCCTCACGAAGCGTCGCCATGCCCGCCAGCATAGAGCAGGGCGGCTGTGTTCTTCGCTTACCGACCGCTCTGAGTACGTCTTGCTCAGACTCTTGACGGCGTGTCAAGTCTCATGACACCTTGCACATCTAACTGGTGACCGCGCTCACTTCGGGTGGCCGATCCCGGGCGGCCGGAGCTGATCGCCCGCTTATCGACAAGGAAGAAATCCGCTATGACGCAGACCGCTGCGCGCAAGCAGGGCTACACCGCCACGGTGGTCGCCGGCTGCTTCGCCGTACTCCTCGCGCAGGTGGCGTACTCGCTGCCCGGCGCGCTCAATGGCACCTTCCAGCAGGAGTTCCAGACCACCGGTGCCGAACTGGCCTGGATCACGGCCGCCTTCGCCATCCCCATGGTCGTCTTCGAGCTGACCACCGGCGTGATCGGTGACCTGTTCGGTCGCAAGCGGCTGCTGCAGGTGGGTGCTCTGCTGACCGTTGCCGGCTCGCTCGTCAGCTACCTCGCCGAGACGGTCCAGATCCTGTGGGTCGGGCAGGTCGTCGCGGGTCTCGGAGCCGCGATCCTCTACCCGATCTCGCTCGCCATGCTGGCCGCGGTCAGCCCGTCGCAGGAGGCCCGTTCCAGGGCCATCGCCGTCTGGGCCGGCTTCCTCTCGATCGGTGCGGCGATCTCCCCGCTGATGGGTGGGTGGCTCGCTGCAGAGGGCAACTGGCGAACGTCGTACCTCGTGGTGATCACGGCGGCGCTCGTCTCGATCGCCATCACCCAGCTCGCTGCCGACTCCTCGGCGCCGGAGGGGCGCAAGCTGGACGTACCGGGCCAAGTCACGCTGGCCCTCGGTCTGATCGCCATCCTCTTCGCTGCCACGCAGGGCTCCGAAGCCGGCTTCGCCCGCCCCGAGATCATCGGCGCCTTCGTCGCGGGCCTCGTGCTCCTGGGTGCCTTCGTCGTGATCGAGCTGCGGACCGACGTCCCGCTGCTGCACCTCAACATCTTCGCCAACCGTTCCTACGCGATCGTCGCGATCGCCACGGTGGTCGGCATGTTCGCCTTCCTCGCGACCTGCTTCTCGATGAGCATCTGGCTCGGCGCGATCCAGCACCAGAGCGCTCTGAAGATCGGCGTGCTGTTCCTGTTCATCCAGGGGCCGGCCTTCGTGCTGGTGCCGGTTGTCTCCCACCTGATCCGGAACTTCTCGCCCCGTTGGGTGCTCACCGTCGGCTTCGCCCTCATCGCCGTCAGCGGCATCTGGTGCTCGATGTTCGACATTCACGACATGAGCTGGACGCAGTTCATCGGTCCGATGCTGGTCCTCGGTGTCGGCTTCGCGCTCACCGTCGGCTCGATCACGGCGGTCGCGATCAACACCGTTCCGCTGCGGCTCGCCGGCATGGCCAGTGCCACCACCAACCTGCTCCGCGACTTCGGCTTCGCTCTCGGTCCGGTGCTCATCGCCGCGTTCGCGATCAGCCGGGCGAACAGTGACCTGAACGCTGGTGTCGGCGGGGCGATCGGCGAGTCCGGGCTCCAGCCGCCGTACACCGACATCGCCGGGGGCATCGCGCATTCCGGTGGCGCCATGGCGATCAACTCGATGCCGGTCGTGCCCGGCGCCGGTCCGGACATGCCGCCGGTGCCGATGCCGGAGAGCCTCCACGTGCTCGCGTTCGAGTCGCTCGGCAGTGCCTACAGCCTCGCATTCCTGGTCGCCGGCCTCTGTGCCTCCGCTGCCGCGGCTCTGACGCTGTTCGGACTCTTCGGGTCGAAGCGTGCCGACGTCGAAGAGCCTCTGATCGACGAGGAGCTCGTCGCCGCCGGGTGACCGGAGAGTCGCCGAACCGGGTCGAGGTCCCCGCTTCGCGGAGGTGGGACCTCGACCTGTCCCGTACGGGCAGGCAATCCAATTAACCTCCTGACTAAACTCTTGACACGATGTAAACCGACGTGACACCGTTCACGTCGGCGGCGTGACCGCAGTCACTTGCCGAGACCGAGAGGAGTGCCAGTGATGGGCGCCCAGACTGCCGAGGACACCACCGGCAGCACCGTCAACACCGTCCTTGGCCCCGTTTCCGCGCAGCAGCTGGGGGTCGTCGCGGTTCACGAGGCTCTGCTGTCGGTCGTTCCGGGAGCGGAGTACGGGTTCGACGTCACCATCGATCGTGCCGAGATCTTCCAGACCCTGGCCGAGAAGCTGAAGGACTTCCGCAGGCACGGCGGCGGGACGATCGTCGACAGCACCGGCATGTTCCACGGGCGCGATGTGCGGCTGTACGAGGCCCTCTCGCGCACGACTGGCGTGCACATCGTCGCGTCGGCGGGCCAGGGCCCCGAGGAGATGCTCGGCGGCTACTTCCTGACGCCGCAGACCAATCCTCCGACGCCATGGCCGGCCGAGAAGTTCGCCGACCTCTTCGCCAAGGAGGTCACCGAGGGCATGGTGGTTCCCCGTGTCGAGCGGCGGGGTGCCGCGGGCCTCGTGGCCACCGCCGCGACCCTCGGGGGCATGACCCCGACCGACGAGAGCCTGTTCCGCGGTGCGGCCCGCGCCGCCTTGACCACCGGCGTCCCGGTGTCCATCCGCTACGGCAGCGACGCCGTGCGCGACCTCGAGGTCCTCCTAGACGAGAAGCTGCCGGCCGACCGCGTCGTCGTCGGCGGGCTCGACCGCAAGGACGCCGTCGCCGCCGGAGCGCCGCTCCAGGTCGCGACCCGCGGCGCCTACGTCGGCCTCGACCACGCGGGCACCGAGGACGACGCCCACATCACCGACGCCGAGCGCGCCGCCCTGGTCGCCGGGCTGGTCGAGGCCGGCCACGGCAACCGGATCCTGCTTTCGAGCAACGCGACCGGCGTCGCCAAGGGACACCCGGCCAACGACCTGCCCTACAGCTACGTCCTGACCACGTTCGTCCCCCTCCTCAAGGCACAGGGCCTCAGCGACGAGGACGTCCAGCGGATCCTCGTCGACAACCCGCGCGACCTGCTGTCGGTGCGCTGAGCGCGCGACAGCCCAAGACATCAAGCTTCTTCTCCCAAAGGTGGGTGTCGTGTCGAGAGTGAACACCGTCCTGGGGCCGATTCCGACCGAGGAACTGGGTCTCGTGGCCGTCCACGAGCACATCGGGTACGGCATGCCGGGCTCCGAGCTGGACACGAGGTGGTGGAGGAGCCCCGAGCAGCGGTACGAGGAAACCGTCCCGAAGCTGCGCCAGTTCCACGAGTACGGCGGCGGCACGTTCGTCGACGCAACAGGCATCTGCAACGGCCGAGACGCCGACTACTACAAGTCGCTGTCCGCGAAGACCGGCGTGCACATTGTCGCCAGCACCGGCTTTGTCGGCGGCGACACCGCGCTGCCGTTCTTCGCCCGGGCGAGCGTGGAATACCTGGCCGAGCACTTCATCCACGAAATCACCGTCGGCATCGGCAACACCGGCAGCCGCGCCGGCATCATCAAGGTCGGCGTGAGCCGCGGCGGCCGCATGACGGACCTGGACAAGCGCATCTACCGCGCTGCCGCACGGGCCGCC
Organism: Micromonospora globispora; assembly: GCF_003857015.1. Lineage (GTDB taxonomy): Bacteria > Actinomycetota > Actinomycetes > Mycobacteriales > Micromonosporaceae > Micromonospora > Micromonospora globispora. The sequence continues at coordinate 13,916 of NZ_QGGF01000285.1, forward strand.
CTGACCACCGGCGTGCCCATCCTGACCCACCTCGCAATCGACGCCGAGAACGCGATCACCATCTTCAACGCGGAGGGTCTCCCGCTCGACCGCGTCCTGTTCGGGCACGTCGACGACGGCGTCAACGCCGACAAGACCCGCGACACCTGGATCGCGGAGCAGGGCGGCCGGGTCGGGTTCGACACCTTCGGTTACGAGACCGAGCTCCCGGACCCGCCGTTCTGGGCTCGTCCGCGCAAGGAGCGGCTGGACCACTTCCTCCGGTTCATCGGCCAGGGACACCTGGGCAAGGTGCTCGCCTCGGCCGACGCCAACTGCAGCCCGCTGGGCTGGCCGGGCGTGGAGGGCCACACCGTGAACTACATCTTCGAGGACCTCATCCCGGACCTCCGCGCTGCCGGTCTCGACGAGGCCGCGATCAAGACCATCTTCGTCGAAAACCCCGCTGACTTCCTGACGATCCAGCACTGACAAGGACAAGAACCATGCAGACCTCATACTTGAAAAGCCTGAACATCGCCATCGTCGGCGGCGGGTACGGCGGCGCTGCCGCGGCCAAGGCCCTCAGCCTCCTCGGGGCCGACGTCAACGTGTACGAGCAGGCGAACCAGATCCGCGAGGTCGGCGCCGGCATCGGTCTGCGCCCCTTCACCATGGACCGGTTCCGCCAGTGGGGGATCTTCGACGCGATCGCGAAGGTGAGCTCGGCGAGCGACTACTTCGAGATCCTCACGGCCACCGGTGAGCCGATCATGAAGGACGAGTGGCCGGGCATCCACGACTTCGCCGAGGTGACCAAGACCCACCTGATCCACCGCGGGGACTTCATCGACGCTCTCCTGGGTGTGCTACCCGAGGGCATGGTGCACCTCGGTCACAAGCTGGAGACCATCGAGGACCAGGGCGACCGCGCGACGCTCACCCTCGCAGGCGGCGAGAAGGTGACCGCCGACCTCGTGATCGGGGCCGACGGCATCCGCTCCGTGGTCCGTGAGCAGCTGTTCAGCGACAAGGCTCCGGTGTTCTCCGGTGAGCGCGCCTACCGCGCGGTGATCTCCGCCCACGGCGCCCACGGGCTGGTCGTCGACGACAACCTCCGGATGTACCTCGGCAGGGGCACGAAGGTCTACCTGCTGCCGCTGCGCCACCGCAACCAGGTGTCGTTCGACGTCACCGCCCTGTGCCCGGACGGCACCTGGGCGCCGAAGGTCACCAAGGACGACCTCCTGGCGACGGTGGACGGCTTCGACGAGCGAATCGTGAACATCGCGCGCGACCTCGACATGGACACCCTCAACGTCCGCGCCGTCTACGACATCGACCCGGTCGACACGTGGCACTCGGACTCCGTCGCCCTGCTCGGCGACGCGGCCCACTCGATGCTGCACCACCAAGGCCAGGGCGCCAACTCGGCGATCATGGACGCCGGCGCCCTCGCCGACGCCCTGCTGAAGGCGGAGTCCGTCAAGGAGGCGCTGGCCCTCTACCAGGCGACCCGCAAGCGCGTCACCGACGAGCTGCAGCGCATCTCGCGTCAGGGCTGGACCGAGGACGAGGTCAACGACGTCTTCCCCGGCCAGAAGCCCGCGGCCCGGTCGCAGGCCTGACGCCATGGCCCTGCACCCCGAGATCGCCAAGGTCGTCGCCAGCCTCCCCGCGCCGCCCCCGGGTCCGCTGGACCCGGAGGCCATGCGCGCCGGCGAGGAGGCGATGGTTCCCCCGCTGGAGGAGCGCCTGCCGCTCCACTCCGTCGAGGACACGACCGCCCAGACCCCGGCGGGCGACGTACCCGTGCGCATCTACACGCCGGTCGATGCCGAGGCGTACGGCCTGCTGGTCTACTTCCACGGCGGCGCCTTCTTCCTCGGCAGCCTGGACACCCACGACCACGTCGCACGGTCGCTAGCGAAGGAGACCGGCCTCAAGGTGGTCTCCGTCGGCTACCGCCGGGCGCCCGAGGCCGCTTTTCCGGCCGGACTCGAGGACTGCTCCGGCGTGGTCCGCTGGGCCGCCGAAAACGGCCAGCAGCTCGAATGGGACGACACGACCCTGGCGATCGCCGGCGACAGCTCGGGCGGCACCTTCGTCGCGGCCGTCGCCGCGTTGGCCCACGACGAGGGATTCGATCGCATCACGCACCAGGTCCTCTTCTACCCCTCGCTCGATCTCGACTTCGACGTCGACCGCTACGCCTCGCTGCGCGAGAACGCCGTCGGCTACGGCCTGGAGACGGCGGGGCTGAAGCCGTTCAACGCCTTCTACCTCAGCAGCGGAGCCGACCCCGCCGATCCGCTGGTCTCGCCGATCAAGCGGGCCGACCTCACCGGGCTGCCGCCCGCGCTGATCGTGACCGCGGAGCACGACCCGCTGCGTGATGAGGGCGAACTCTACGGCCAGCGCCTCAAGGAGGCCGGAGTCGACGCCACGGTGAGTCGCTACGCGGGCGCCGGCCACGGATTCGTGCAGCACTTCTCCTGGATCGCGGCGTACCACCGGGTCTTCGACGAGACGGCCGCGTTTCTGAGAGGCGAGTCATGACCCACGTGAAGGTTCATCCCTTGGTCTCGCCGTGGGGCCGGTTCGGTCTGTACAGCTTCTTCATCGACGCGCCCGAGCCGGCCATCGTCGACACCGGGATCGCCTCCTCGCCCGCCGAGGGCATGGTCCCCGCGCTCGAGGCCATCGGGCGCCGCATCGAGGACGTGCGCTGGATCCTGCTGACCCACGGTCACATCGACCACGTCGGCGGCGCCTACGCCCTGTGGGAGCTCACCGGCAGGCGCGCGCAGGTGGTCATCCACGAGGCCGACGTGGCGATGCTGCGCTCGCGCCGGGCGCACGTGGATGAGTACCTCCGCGGTCGGGCGCAGTACCTGAACGACCCCGAGGGCGAGGCGAAGGTGACGGCCGCGGCCAATGCGGTCATCTCCGGCGAGATGGAGCCGACCATGCTGCTCAAGGGCGGCGAGAGCCTCTCGCTGGGTGGCGACGTCACCGTCTTCGTCCACTGGATCCCAGGCCACACGCCCGGATCGGTCGCCTATGTGATCGACGGCCAGCGCTCCGCGTTCGTCGGCGACGCCGTCCAGGTCCACGGAGCCGCCAACGGCTTCCCCGGCTACGTGGATCCGGTCGCGTACCGCGCCAGCCTGCGGTACCTGCGCGACGAGATCCGTCCGCAGCACCTGTACCTCGGGCACCCGTACCGCCGCGCGGACGGCACGCCGTACGGCGTCGAGCTCGACGCCGACCAGGCTCGGGAGGCGTTCCAGGGGAGCCTGGACATCGAGGCCGGTGTCAGCGAAGCGGCCTGCCGCTGTCTTCAGGACGGCCTGCGGGAGACGGACTCGCCGTACTCCCCGTTCGCCCCTGTCGCCGAGCGGCTCGGCTACACCGGCGACCCCACGCTCGAGCCGTCGCCGTTCTTCACGTCGATGCACGGCTACCGCACGCACTTCAACCAGAACTCGTGACAGCGGACAAGGAACTTCGCACTCATGGCTGACTTCCAGACGATCCAGGCGGGCGAGCAGACGATTGCCGTCCGCAAGGACCTGCAGGTGCCGATGCGCGACGGGGTCACCCTCGCCGTGGACGCCTACCACGGCACGGAGGACAAGCCGCGGCCGGCCCTGATCGCGATGAGCGCCTACGGCAAGGAGCTGCAGGCCCTCGCCCTCACCATGCCGCCGCAGCGTCGGCCCAGCCCGATGTGGGACGGCTGTATCGAGGCCGGTGACATCGCGCGCGTCGTCAGGGAGGACTACGTCCACGTCATCGGTGACATGCGTGGCACCGGTGATTCCGGCGGCGTGATGATCGGCAACTACAACTTCGGTGGTGTTCCCCAGGGCCAGGACCTGTACGACCTCATCGAGTGGGTCGCCGAGCAGCCGTGGTGTGACCGAAACGTCGGCATGATCGGCATCTCCTACTTCGGGTCGATGCAGGTGCTCGCTGCGGCCGAGCGGCCGCCACACCTGAAGGCGATCTTCGTCAGCGGCGGCCATTTCGACTTCTACGAGACGACCTACCACGGCGGCATCATGTGGTTCATGCCGCGGGCTGCCCGCGAGGGACGCGGTGGCGACTCCGGCATCGCGCACACCAACGTCAAGTCCCGCATGCAGGAGGTCTACTCCCCGGAGGAGCTCAAGAAGCTCGTCGACGAGCGGCTCCAGGACCCGGACGTGGCCGCGTGGCCGAACCTCGTGCACGTGCTGAAGTACCCGAAGAACCGTGAGTTCTGGTTCGACATCGTGATGAACAACCTCGACGGGGAGTGGTACGAGGAGCGCAACCCCGTCACGCTGGCCGAGAACATCGACATCCCGGTCTATCTGCAGATCGACCAGGGACGCGGCTGGACCGTGGACGGCCACATCGAGCTGTTCAACGTGCTGAAGGGCCCCAAGAAGCTGGACATCGGCTCCTACCCGCCGATGCAGTCGCGCCCCTGGGTCGAGGAGCACGACAAGATGTTCCGCTGGTACGAGTACTGGCTCAAGGGCATCGACAACGGCATCATGGACGAGCCGGCCGTGAGCGTCTTCGTCGAGGGCTCGCGTGAGGTGGTCACCGCAGAGCAGTGGCCGCCGAAGGAGATCGAGTACAAGCCCCTCTACCTGCGCCCGCGCCACAAGCTCTCCCCGGAGCCCGAGCTGATGGGCGCGGAGCATGCCGCCCCGGACGGCTTCTACCAGGCACCGCTGACGGTGACCGACAAGGTGGAGGCTGTCAGCTGGAGCACCGAGCCGTTCGAGGAGCCCACGGAGCTCATCGGCACCGGTGCGGCGCACCTGTTCGCCGAGATCGACCAGGATGACACGAATTTCATCATGCGGCTGTGGGACGTCGCCCCGAACGGAAGCCGCCAGCTGATCACCACAGGCTTCCTCAAGGCATCGCACCGCGAGTTGGACGACCGGACGACCGAGGGCAACCCGTACCACCCGCACACCCGCGCCGTGCCGGTGGAGCCCGGGAAGATCGAGGAGTACGTCCTGCGGCTCTACCCGTTCGCGGCGACGTTCAATTCCGGCCACCGTCTGGTGGTGGAGCTGTCCAACGACGAACCGCTGGCCGACGCGCACAACGCACTGCTGCCGCCGGACGCGTTCCACCTGCCGGTGGGTCGCCCCGTCGCCCACAAGATCTATCGCGACGCCGCCCACCAGTCCCGGCTCGTGCTGCCGTTCACTGCGCGCACCGCGGTAGAGAAGCGGTAGTCGAGCATGGTATTCGTCCACGCAGCGGCCCGCACTCCCTTCGGCCGGTTCAACGGAGCGCTGGCCGGCGTCCGTCCCGACGACCTCTTCACGCCTTCGGGTCCGCGGAGAAGACGCTGCACGCCAACCCCGGCAAGCACGCGGAGGTCCCGATGTTCGAACTGGACAGCTCGCTGCGGTTCTTCACCCGGCACCTGAGCTGATACCCCTGTCGTCCGCGGCGCGCTGATCGGGTTCCACGCCCGATCAGCGCGTTCAGCGCACACTGGCCGAGCTGGTGAGTACCTCCGCGTGCGACGCGGTGTACTGCAGGAAAGGATGTGACCATGGCTAATCCTGTTCTCGAGTCCGCTTTCCCCCGGCGCGTTGTCGTCACCGGGGCCACCGGCAAACTCGGCCGTGCCGTGGTCGGGCACCTGCGCGATGTGGGCGTCGACGTGCTGGCTGTCGACCGTGCCGGTGGGCGGGACCCGCGTGATGTCGAGGGCGAGTTCCTCCTCGTCGACCTCACCGACTACGGGCAGGTGGTGGAGGCTTTAACCGGTGGCGCCGACGAGCATGCCGGGAGGGTCGACGCGGTCGTGCACCTGGCGGCGGTCCCGGCCCCCGGGCTGCAGCCCAACGCCATCACCTTCGCGAACAACTCGGCGGCGACGTACAACGTCTTCGCGGCGGCGAGGGCGGCAGGGATCAAGCGGGTGGTGTGGGCGTCGAGTGAAACGGTGCTCGGGCTGCCGTTCGACACCCCGCCGCCGTACGCGCCGGTCGACGAGGAGTACCCGCCGCGCCCGGAGTCGACCTACTCGTTGAACAAGGCGCTCGAGGAGGAGATGGCGCGGCACTTCTGCCGATGGGACGGCGAGCTGGTCATGGTGGGCCTGCGGTTCTCCAACGTCATGGACGTCCAGGACTACGCGCAGTTCCCGTCCTTCGACGCTGATCCGCAGCTGCGCCGGTGGAACCTGTGGGGCTACATCGACGCCCGGGATGGGGCCCGGGCGGTGGAGCGGGCGCTTGCTCACGACCGGCCCGGCGCTGACGTCTTCATCATCGCCAACGCGGACACCGTGATGAGCAGGTCCAGTGCCAGTCTCATGGCCGAGGTGTATCCGGGTGTCGAGGTCCGCAAGGAGCTCGGCGAGCACGAGACCTTGCTCAGCATCGACAAGGCACGACGGGTGCTGGGCTACGAGCCGCAGCACTCATGGCGCGACCACGCGGACCCCGGCCGCTGACTCGTCAATCACCACGCAACGGTCAGCAAGCTCATCCTGCGCTGGTCATGGTCTGCCGGCCGGGTGGAGCTCAACGAAGCGCACCGCTTCGCCAATGAGCCCATCCGGGGGCTGCCCGACGAGCCGGACGTGGTGATGGTCGGTTCGCACGACACCGCGTCCGCGGTGGTGGGCGTGCGCGCCTACGCCGCGGTTCATCGGGCCGGCACCGTGACGGCGTCTCGCGCTGCGGCCGACCGGGCCTCGGGCTCGGCGTCGGCCACGGACGCCGGCGGGTTCGGGCGCGACGGGCGGGCGATGAGGACTCCGACCAGGACCAGAGCGGCTGCGAGCATCACGCTGCCGCCGGTCAGGGCGGCGCTGACGCGTTCGACCAGCGCGTCCGTGGCGGACGCTCCCGAGGGTCCGGCGACCGTGCCGACAGCGGTGAGGATGCCGAGGCCGAGCGCGCTGCCCAGCTGGTGGGCGGTGTTGACCACACCGGAGGCGGCCCCGGCGTCGCGCTGCTCGGCGCCGGCGAGACCGGCGGTGGTCATCGGAGCGAACGCCAGACGTTGGCCGATGCCGATGAGGACCATGGGCAGTGCGACGGCGGTGAGGTAGCTGCCGTCCGCGCCGACGCGGCTGAGCCATGCCATCCCGACCAGGGTGAGCGCCACGCCCGTGGCGAGGACCGGAGTGGACCCGAAGCGGGCGACCAGCCGGGTGACCAGCAGGGCGACGACGAAGTTGACCCCGGACATCGGCAGGAAGGCCAGGCCCGCCTGGAAGGGGGTGAAGCCCCACGCGCCCTGCAGCAGCTGGGCGGTGAAGAAGAAGAACCCGATCATTGCGCCCAGGTACAGCATCCGAACCAGGTAGGCGCCGTTGCGGTGCCGGTCGGTGAAGAGCCGTAGCGGCATGATCGGCTGCTCGGCACGGGCCTCGTTGGCCCCCAGCGCGGCCAGCAGCAGGATCCCGAGCAGGAAGGCGGCGCCGGTCGTCGGCGCGGTCCAGCCGGCCTCGGCGGCCTCGATGATGCCGAAGACCAGGGCTCCGACGCCGACGGTGGCGCAAACGGCTCCGACCAGGTCGAACCGGCCGCGGCGGGTCTCCGTCTCGGCGATGTAGCGGCGGGCGGCGACCAGCATGGCGATGCCGATCGGCACGTTCAGGTAGAAGCCCGCCCGCCACGACACCCAGTCGGCCAGTACGCCGCCGACCACCAGGCCGAGACTGGCGCCGATGCCGGCCACGGCGCTGTACGCGGCCACGGCCCGGTTGCGCGCGGCACCGGCCGGAAAGCTGGCGGTCAGCAGCGCGAGGGATGACGGTGCGAGGATCGCGGCGCCGATGCCCTGCAGAGCACGGGCGGTCACCAGCCACCAGTCGGTGGGCGCGGCGCCCACCAGGAGGGAGGCCAGTGAGAACAGCACCAGGCTCAGCGTGAACATTCGACGCCGGCCCACGAGGTCGCCGGCGCGCGCGCCGAGCAGCAGCAGGCCGCCGAAGACCAGGGTGTAGGCGTCCTGCACCCAGGTCAGGCCGGTGGGGGAGAAGCCGAAGGTGGTCTGGATGCTCGGGAGTCCGGTGAAGATGATCGAGTTGTCGAGGATGACCATGAAGTAGCTGACGCAGATGATGGTCAGGATGGCCGTCGGGCGCGCCGGCGTGGATGCCACCGGTCTGCTGGCGGGGCGGGGTGTGCTCACGACTCTCCTCGGGGCGGATGCTTGGCGGCCGGGTAGGGCCTGCACCGTCCAGGCAACCGCGGTTCGAGGCGGCGGGGGAGTGCCTGTCGTTGCAGGTAATGCCAGTACCTCCCACCCCCGACGGAGCGCACGTACCGTCGAGGTCATGGCTGGTCCGACCGACATCCGCACCCAGGTCCGCGACTTCCTGGTGAGCCGTCGCAACCGGCTCACCCCGGAAGCTGCCGGCCTGCCCGTCTACGGGGGAAACCGGCGGGTCCCGGGCCTGCGCCGCGAGGAGGTCGCCCTGCTCAGCGGCCTGTCCGTGGACTACTACGTGCGGCTGGAGCGCGGCAACCTCGCCGGCGCCTCCGAGTCGGTGCTCGAGGCCCTCGCGGGCGCCCTGCAGCTCGACGAGGCCGAACGCGCCCACCTCTACGACCTCGCTCACGCATCCGGGCCGCAGCGCCGCCGCCCGAGGACCACCGCGGCGGTCCGGCCGAGCATCCTCCGCGTGCTCGACGCCATGGCCGGCGTTCCGGCGTACGTCCGCAACGGCCGCTTCGACATCCTCGGCGCCAACCAGCTCGGCCGCGCGCTCTACGCGCCCATGTTCGACTCACCGCTGTTCGCCACACGCGGACCGGTCAACACCGCTCGATTCATGTTCCTCGACCCGAAGGCTACCGAATTCTGGATCGACTGGGACAAAGGTGCCAACGATGCCGTGGCCTTCCTGCGCTCGGAGGCCGGTCGCTCACCGCAGGACCGGGTCCTCATCGATCTGATCGGCGAGCTGACGACCCGCAGCAAGGAGTTCTCGGTCCGCTGGGCCCGGCACGACGTGAAGTTCCATCGCACCGGAATCAAAAGGCTCCGGCATCCCGTGGTTGGTGAGTTGAACCTGCCGTACGAGGCACTGGAACTCGCCGGCGATCCGGGGTTGCGCATCAACGTCTACACCCCCGAGCCCGACTCGCCCGACCAGCAGGCACTCGGCCTGCTCGCCAGCTGGACGGCGCGGCCGCAGGAGCGTCCACTGGTCCGCCCGGCCGAATGAACGGACGCCGCGAGGGAAGTTGCCATCACAGCGACTCAAGGGATGGACACGACTGTATGGAAATCCTGGACCTGGTCACCGACGACGAGTACGGACAACGCTGACCGCGGGCCGGTCGAACGACCCCGACCCGCACATACCCGAACTGCACTGCATGACCTGCTCCCGGGCTGCGCCTCTGCGCGGCCGGGATGCGCACGCCCTCATTCGCTGCGAGGCGGGCGCGGTGACATGAACGACCAAAGGGAGAAGAAGGCTGATGCGAGCCACCGTGATGTACGGCGCTGGTGATGTACGGGTGGAGAACGTCCCCGACCCGGTGCTGCAGAACCCGACGGACGCGATCGTGCGGGTGGTGCGCTCGTGCATCTGCGGCAGCGATCTGTGGCCGTACGGGTCGATGCCGACCGGCGGGCAGGGCCGGCGCATGGGGCACGAGTTCCTCGGCGTCGTCGAGGAACTCGGCGCCGACGTGTCCGGCTTCAAGGCCGGTGACCTGGTGGTGGCCCCGTTCGTCTGGGCGGACAACACCTGCGACTTCTGTCGCCAGGGACTGCAGACCTCCTGTCGGCACGGCGGCCAGTGGGGCCTGCACGGCGTCGACGGCGGCCAGGGCGAGGCGGTCCGCGTTCCTCAGGCCCAGGGCACCCTGGTCAAGCTGCCCGTGGCGGAGGACTCGGCGCTGCTGCCGTCGCTGCTGACGCTGTCCGATGTGTTCTGCACCGGCCACCACGCCGCCGTCACCGCCGGCGTCAACCCCCGGACCACGGTCACCGTGGTCGGCGATGGTGCCGTCGGGCTGTGCGCGGTGCTGGCCGCCAAGCGGCTTGGCGCCGAGCGGATCATCCTGATGGGCCGCCACAAGGACCGCACAGACCTCGGCCGGGAGTTCGGCGCCACCGACGTCGTCGCCGAACGCGGCGAGGAAGGCATCGAGCGCGTGCGGGAGCTGACCGGCGGCGACGGCACCCACACCGTGCTGGAATGCGTCGGCACCCAGCAGGCGATCGACATGTCGATCGGCATCGTGCGCGACGGCGGCGCCATCGGCCGGGTCGGCGCCGCCCAGTACACCCAGGTGCCGATGGGCTTCGACACCGTCATGCGCAACATCACCATGACCGGCGGGGTGGCCCCCGCCCGCGCGTACATCGAGGAACTGCTGCCCGACGTCCTCGACAGCCTGATCGAGCCCGGGCGGGTGTTCGACCGCACCGTCGGCCTCGACGAGGTACCCGACGGGTACCGGGCGATGGCCGACCGGCAGGCGTTGAAGGTGCTCATCCGTCCCTGACCCCGGCGGGAACGAGGCTGACCGCCCGGGGACACGAGAGAAAGGGTGCGCCATGACGACCTGGACCAATGAGGACCTCGACCGCGTCGGCGAGGCCGAGGAACCACAGCTGGCGTCGGTGCGCAACGACGGCACGCTGCGGCCGTACGTGACGATGTGGGTGGTCCGCGTCGGCGACGACCTGTACGTGCGGTCGGCCTAGGGCCCGGACAACCCCTGGTACCGCAAGGCGAGGGCCAGCGGCGCCGGGACTCTCGGCGCGCTCACCGACCTGGTCCGCTCCGGCAAGGTCCGCTACATCGGCCACCCCACCTTCCCGCCCCCGGCGATCGTCGACGCGCAGTACATCGCCCGCGACCGCGGCCGGGAACGGTTCGTCACCGAACAGCCGACCTACTCGATCCTCACTCGGAACATCGAAAACGAAGTGCTGCCCGTCTGTCAGCGGTACGGCATGGGCGTCATCTCCTACAGCCCGCTCGCCGGCGGTTGGCTGTCCGGCCGCTACCGCAAGGACGCCGACCAATCCCGCCCGATGTCCGTGGCCCGGCAGCGGCTCGCCAACCGCTTCGACATGTCTCTGCCGGAGAACCAGCGCAAGCTCGACGCCGCCGACCAACTCGCCCAGCTCGCCGACGAGGCCGGCCTGAGCCTGATCGAGATGGCCATCACGTTCGTCCTGCGCCATCCCGCGATCACCGGGGCGATCATCGGCTCCCGCACCATGGAGCACCTCGACGCCCAACTCGCCGCCGCCGACGTCGTCCTCACCGACGACGTGCTGGACCGCATCGACGAGATCGTTCCGCCCGGCGTCACCCTCAACCCCGCCGACAACGGCTGGATCAGCCCGTCGCTGCAGCCCTCCGCGCGCCACCGCTGACCGCTGCAGAGCCGTCCCGCCGCATCCACGAGGCAGCGCGGTACCAACAACGAAAGGTCGCACCATGCCTACCGACGTACCCAAGGTGACCCTGAACAACGGCGTCCAGATGCCGATCCTCGGCTTCGGCGTGTACCAGATCCCGGCCGAGGAGACCGAGAAGGCGGTCACCGAGGCCCTCGCCGCCGGCTACCGCCTGCTGGACACCGCGGCCGCCTACGGCAACGAGGCGGCGGTCGGGCGCGCCATCAGCAGCAGCGGCATCCCGCGCGAAGAACTGTTCGTCACCACCAAGCTGTGGATCCAGGACACCGGCGAGGAAAGCACCAAACGCGCCTTCGACGCCTCGCTGCAGCGCCTGGGCCTGGACTACCTCGACCTGTACCTCATCCATCAGCCGATCGGCGACGTTTACGGGTCGTGGCGCGCGATGCAACGCCTCAACTGCGATGGCTGCGTCAGGGCGATCGGGGTGTCCAACTTCTACCCCGACCGGCTGGTCGACCTCATCGAGCACAACGAGATAACCCCGGCCGTCAACCAGATCGAGACCCACCCCTTCTTCCAGCGCACCGCTGACCAGGAGCTGATGCGCCAGCACGGCGTCAATCTCGAGTCCTGGGGTCCGTTCGCCGAGGGCCGCAACAACCTGTTCACCGACCCGCTGCTGACCGAGATCGGCGCCGCGCACGGCAAGTCCGTCGCGCAGGTCGTGCTGCGCTGGCTCATCCAGCGCGGCGTCGTGGTCATCCCCAAGTCCGTCGGCGCCGAGCGAATGGCCGAGAACATCGAGGTCTTCGACTTCGAGCTGAGCGGGGAGGAGATGGCCCGCATCGCGACCCTGGACACCGGCAACTCGCAGTTCTTCGACCACCGCGACCCGGCGATGGTCAGCCGGCTGAGCAAGGTCCGCATTCACGAGTGACCGGCCGTGCTGGCGAGGAGGAGCCGAACCCGCTGTTCAGGTCCGGCTGGCCGGGCACCGGCGGGCGTTCTTGCTCGTCCTCGGCGAGGCGGCTGCGGCGGCGGCCGTAGAGGAAGTAGACGACGAGCCCGAGCGCCATCCACACGACGAACCGCACCCAGGTCTCGACGGTGAGGAACAGCATCAGTACGACGCAGGCGACCACCGCGAGAGCCGGTATCACCGGCCCCCAGGGGACGCGGAAGCCGCGTGGCAGATCTGGCCGGGTGCGGCGCAACAGAATCACGGAGACCGCGACGAGGCCGAACGCGAACAGGGTGCCGATGTTGACCAACTCGGCAAGTTCCTCCAGCGGGATGAACCCGGCGAGCACGGCCACCACCAGGCCCACGATGATGGTGATCCGGTGCGGGGTGCCGAACCGCGGATGCACTCGGCTCAACCAGCGCGGCAGCAACCCGTCACGGCTCATGGCGAACGCGACCCGGCTCTGCCCGAGCATCAGGATCATGACCACCGTGGTCAGCCCGGCCAGCGCGCCGACCGTGATCAGGTTGGCGATGAACGGCTGGCCGACGGCCTGGAACGCCGCAGCCAGTGGTGCCTTCGTCCAGCTCGGCGTAGTTCTGCATGCCCACCACCACCAGCGAGACGGCGACGTAGAGCGTGGTGCAGATCGCCAGCGAACCGAGGATCCCGCGCGGCACGTCGCGCTGCGGCACCCGGGTCTCCTCCGCTGCGGTGGCCACGATGTCGAAGCCGATAAACGCGAAGAACACCAGCGCACCCGCGGCGAAGATGCCGCTGATTCCGAAGTTGGCGGGTGCCTGCCCGAAGACGGCCTCCAGCAGGGTCGCATCTGCTCCGGAGCCGCCCGACGCCGGCTCGGCCGGCGGGACGAACGGCGTGTAGTTGCCGCGTTTGACGAAAAGCAGCCCGGCGACGAACCCCGGGCGGTCACTAGCGGGCACGAACGGCCACGTTGGCGGCGGCCGATTAGCGGGAACCGGGTCGGCCACTGCTCTTCGGGCAGGCCGTACGGGAAGGGCCCCTTGTTGGCAAGGGGCCCTTCCACGCACCTCAGTCGAGCAGCTCGGTCACCGTGCCGGCGGCCACCGTACGGCCACCTTCCCGGACCGCGAAGCCGAGCCCGACGTCCATCGCGATCGGCTTGCCGAGCTCCACCGACAGGTCGACGGTGTCGCCCGGCAGGACCATCGTCACGTCCCCGAGGTCCACCGACCCGACCACGTCCGTCGTGCGGAAGTAGAACTGCGGCCGGTAGTTGGCGAAGAACGGCGTATGGCGCCCACCTTCGGCGGTGGTCAGCGCGTAGAGCCTGGCCCGGAACCGCTGGTGCGGCGTGACGCTGCCCGGCAGCGCCACCACCTGACCCCGCTGCACCTGGTCGCGCTTGACCCCGCGCAGCAGTACGGCGGCGTTGTCCCCGGCCTCGGCGGTCGCCAGCGACTTGCCGAAGGTCTCCAGCCCCGTCGCCACGGTCGACAGCGTCGGGCCGAGGCCGACCACCTCCACCGGGTCGCCGACCCGCAGGGTGCCCCGCTCGATCGCGCCGGTCACCACGGTCCCGCGCCCGGAGATCGTCAGCACGTTCTCGATCGGCATCAGGAACGGCTCGCCGAGCTCGCGGGGCGGCACCGGGACGTACCGGTCGACAGCGTCGAGCAGCTCCACGACGGACGCCACCCAACGCGGGTCGCCATCGAGGGCCCGCAGCGCCGACACCCGTACGACAGGCACCTCGTCGCCGGGGAACCCGTACTCGGACACCAGCTCCCGGATTTCGAGCTCGACCAGGTCAAGCAGTTCCGGGTCCTCGACCGCGTCGGCCTTGTTCATCGCCACCACCAGGTAGGGCACTCCGACCCGCCGAGCGAGCAGCACGTGCTCGCGGGTTTGCGGCATCGCCCCGTCAAGCGCGGAGACGACCAGGATGGCGCCGTCGACCTGCGCCGCCCCAGTGATCATGTTCTTCACGAAGTCGGCGTGGCCGGGCATGTCCACGTGAGCGTAGTGCCGGGTCGCGGTCTCGTACTCGACATGGGCGATGTTGATGGTGATGCCGCGCGCCACCTCCTCCGGCGCCCGGTCGATGCCGTCGAAGGACACGAACCGGTTGACGGCGGGGTCGCGGTCGGCGAGGACCTTGGTGATGGCGGCCGTCAGGGTCGTCTTGCCGTGGTCGACGTGACCCATCGTGCCGATGTTGAGGTGCGGCTTCGCGCGCACGAACTGGCTCTTGGCCATGATGAAACTCCACACTGGGAACGAGCTGGCGGACGACGAACGCGGGCGGGTGCCAATCCGCGGAAACCGCGCCAGAACCGCACGTCGCGGCGCGCCTGCGAGGGCAGCGCCGGAGCACCGGGCCACCCTCCTCCGTGGTTCTGCCAGAGCGGGAGGAGGGTCAGCCTCGGGTATCAGCCAGCCATGCGCACACGCCGGCGGCGCCCGGCAGGTGGAAACCTGCGGGCCGCACAGAGCCGACGGTGCCGAACATGGCGATGAGGCTAGCCTCGAGCGTCCCGGCGGAGCGACCGATATTCCGTGCCGGATATGACATCGCCGTTCGGGCTGATCGTGACGACTGGTAGGTCGCTCAGCGGTTCAGGAGCTGGATCGGGGACGGCCTGGTCGCGCATGCGCACGGTGGCGTCGGCTGCTTCGACGGTGAGGGTTCGCCATGGTGGCCGATCCCGACGTGGATGCGCGCCGTCCGGCAATGAGGAGGGCGCCGCGGCTGCACCCACCGGGAGACCGTGCGGTGATCGACCTCGACCGCCCGTTCGGCCAGCAGCAACGGCGCCCTCGAGGAAGGGTCAGACTCTGGCCCCTTCCCCCACCGCGGCCTGTGCAGCCGAGGTCGCCTTCCGTGCCCGGCGTCCGGGCATCCACCAGTTGGCCTTGCCGCACAGTTCCATCACCGCGGGGACGAGGACCATCCGGATGATGGTGGCGTCGACGAGCACGGCGACGGCCATGCCCAGACCGATCTGCTTGACCGAGACGTCGGGGCCGAGCAGGGCGGTCGTGAAGATGGCGATCATGATGGCGGCCGCGGCCGTGATGACCTTGGCGGTCCGCGCCAGCCCGCGAGTGACGGCCCGGCGGGTGTCGCCGGTGCGCTCGTACTCCTCCCTGATCCGCGAGATCAGGAAGACCTCGTAGTCCATCGACAGGCCGAACAGGAGCGGGAACATCATCATCGGCACCCAGGTCGTGACCGGCATGTCGGTGGGGAAACCGAGAGCCGGGCCGAACCATCCCCACTGCACGATCGCGACCAGCACGCCGTAGGCAGCTCCGATCGACAGCAGGTTCATCACGGCGGCCTGCAGCGCGATCGTGACCGACCGGACCAGTGCGATCAGCAGCACCAGGGACAGCGCGATGACGACCGTGATCATCAGGGGCAGGCGCGAGCTGGTGTCCTCCGCGAAGTCGATCGCGCCGGCGTTCGGGCCGCCGACGTAGATTTCTTCGCCGCCGGATGCCTTGGGCAGCACGTCGTCGCGGAGCTCGTGCACCAGGTCCGCAGTCGCCTCCTCCTGGTATCCGGTCCTGGGGAAGGCCATGAAGATGGCGGCCTGCCCGTCCGTGCTGATCCGAGGCTGCGTAGCGTAGGCGATGCCCTCGGTCTTGCGGACCGCTTCGACGACGGGACGCAGATCGGCGTTCGTGGAGTCGACCTGGGCGGCGAAGATCAGGGGTGCGCCGTAGCCGGGACCGAAACCCTCGGAGAGGATCTCGTACGACGTGTAGCTGCTCCTGTCGTGGGGCTGGACACTGGCGTCGGGCAGGCTCAGCCGCATCGACAGCGCGGGGGCGGCCAGCGCCAGCAGGATCGCGCCGGCCAGGATCGCGGCGGCCAGCGGCTTGCGCTGCACCACGCCAGCCCAGCGCTCGGCGGGGGTACGGCGCTCCCGGGACGGGACACCGTCGGCCCGGCGCCGGCGGGACGTGCGACGGGGCAGGCGCAGCGAGTTGATCTTGTGGCCGGTGAAGCCCAGGAACGCCGGTAGCAGGGTCACCGCGGCGATCATCGTCACCAGCACGGTCACCGACGCGCCGATGGCCACGCCGGTCATCATCTTCTGGCCCATGGCGACCAGGCCCAGCAGCGCGATCACGACGGTCGTGCCGGCGAACAGCACCGCGTGACCGGCGGTGGTGATGGCCTGGACCGTGGCGCTCTCGGGCTCGTCGCCGTCCTGCAGGCCGTCCTTGTAGCGGGTCAGGATGAACAGTGCGTAGTCGATGCCGACACCGAGCCCGATCAGCGCGGCGACGAGCACGGTGAAGTCCGGCGAGGGGACCACGTGCCCCACGAGCTTCATCAGGGCGATGCCGCCGAGGACCGCCATCAGCCCGGTCACGATCGGCAGGCCCATCGCCACCAGTGACCCGAAGGCGATGAACAGGATCACCGCAGCCGCCAGAACGCCCACGCTCTCGCCCGAACCCTGCGGCGGTGTCTCGGCCTTTTCCGCCTTGTCGCCGCCCAGCCCCAGCGTCACGCCGTCACCGGAGGCGTCCTTGACCGCGTCCACCAGGGGCTTGACCTCGGCCTTCTTCACGTCCTTGTCGGTCAGCGGGATGGTCGTACGGGCGGTCCGACGATCCTCCGTCACCAAGTCCTCGTCCTGATACGGCGAGGTAACCGGTCCGGTGATGGGTGAGGCGTCCAGCTCGGCGATGACCTTCTCGATTTTTTGCCGGGCGGTGGGGTCGTCGATCCCTCTCTCTGCCTTGATCGCGAGAGTGAGCGTGTCCCCTTGCTGCTCCGGGAAGTGCTTCTCAATCAGAGCCTGCGCCTTCGCGGAATCGGAGTCTCCACCGGAGTAATCGTTGTCGGAGGCGGCGCCGTAACTGAAGCCGACGAACGCCACGGCGATGACGCCGATGATCCAGGTCAAAAGGACCAGGCGACGGCGCCGGTAACAGAACCGGGCGAGTCCCGCCAGAGCTCCATCCGTACGGGCAGTCTCGGTTGTCATTAATTTCTCCTCAGTCGTCTACTTCTTCTCATGTCAGCGCTGTTCATTCCGGCACCGGAAAACGGGCTGAATCAGTGGCCGTGGCCTGGGCTTCCGCCGTGCGAGCCGCCGAATGGCGTCGTGACGCCGTCGTAGCGGAGTCGCAGCATCATGCCCTGATGCGCGTGGGGCAGGTTGTGGCAGTGGTTCATCCAGATCCCGGGATTCGTAGCGCGGAACGCGACTTCCCATATCTCGCCCGGCCGGACGTCGAATGTGTCCATCCACAGCGGACTGCCGGTCGACGGCGTCCCGTCCCTCGACAGGATCAGCACGGGATGGCCGTGCAGGTGCCAAGGGTGCGTTTCCAGACTTCGGTTGACGACGGTGAACCGGACGATGTCGCCCTCGGCGACGAGCTGGTCGGGGATGGCGGGATGGCCCCGGCCGTTGACGGTCTGCGCGTACGCCGGTTGGCCGTCCACCATGGCCACTCCGCGGTCGAGGACCATGGTGAAGTGCCGATCGGCGGTGCGGGTGTCGAATGGCGCGGCGGCCGGAGCTCCGTACCGCAGCAGGTTGAGCTCCGGCAGGTCGGACGTGTCCTCGATGCGCGCCTCACCGGGGACATCGCCAAGCGGGCGGAGGCGAAGTCCGCCGTCCCGATCGCCGTCGAGAACGAGTGCCACGGACGTGTCCGGCATGACGAACACCAGGTCGTATCGCCCGCCTGCGGGCAGGTGCAGTGCGACGTCGCTGACCTCGCCGGGCTGGTTGAGATCTCGGCCGTCGACGGCCGCCACCCGAAACGGGGTTCCGGCCAGGACGATCCGGTGCGGATCCGAGTCAGTGTTGATCAATCGCAGCCGAACGGGTGTACCGGGTGACGCGGGATGTTCGGTTCGGCCGTCGCTGTCGGCGATCACCACGGTGCCGTCGAAGGTGTGCACGGGCAGGGTCAGGTCCACCTGCTCCGCCGCGGACTGCTCGTCGGCTCGCTGTCCGCCGCGCGGTTGTACGACGAGGGTCCCGTACAGCCCCTTGTGCACGCCGACGTGGGACGCGTGATGGGTGTGGTACCAGTAGGTGCCGACCTGGTCGGCGCGGAATCGGTAGACGAAGTCGTCACCGGGTGCCACGGCCAGCTGGGTCACCCCCGGCGCGCCGTCCTCGCCGCACGGTACGTCGTAGCCGTGCCAGTGCAGGGTCACGCCGTCCTCGATGTCGGCGTTGCGCAGCCGCACTTCGATCAGGTCACCCTGGGTCGCGGTGATCGCCGGGCCCGGGACCTCGCCGTTGTAGGTCCACGCGTCGATCTCTCGTCCGGAAGGGAGCCGTACGGTGGCCTTCTTCGCGGTGAGCACGTGCCGCCGTACGGTGCCACCCGCTGCCGGTGAGCCGGAGCCCCGCAGGTCGGCCACCGACACGGCCGCTCGGGACGAGCGTCCGGGGCCGCCTCCCCTGGTCACCGACTCGGCGGGGAGGAACGACAGCCCCGTGCCGGCACCGGCCGCGGTCACCACGACCGCGCCACCGGTCCAGCCGATGAACCGTCGGCGCGAGATCGCGCGTCGACCCTCCGGCGCCTGCCCCACGGCCGCATCAGCAGCGATGTCCTCGACGGCAGGCGCGACCACTCGCCCGGTCAGCAACGCGCCGGCGCACACCAGCGAGGTGGTGATCAAGGCCGTGCTCAAGGTGAGCGGGTATCCGACCAGGAAGGTCACCACAAGACCGGCCAGCGCTGCGTAAGCCGCGGTGAGCACCGAGACCACGCCGCCTGCCGTTACGTCGCCTCGTCCCCGCCTCGCCGCGAGCAATTGCGGGCCGGCGACCAGCACGGCGACGGCCCCGGCGGCCCCCAGCATCGGCAGCCCCAGGAGCACCTTCTCCTGTACGAACCACCAGCCCCGGCCGGCCAGCATCGCCACGGTGGCCACCCGGACAAGCGTCACGAGCACCGCCGCGACGAGGACGGCGAGCGCCGGCCGGGTGCGCCGCAGCGCCAGTGTGACGCCGGCCGCGAACCACGCGGCGATGGTCAGCAGCGCGACGACGTGGTCCAGAATGATCCACAGCCCGGTGGTCATGGCGCCTGTCGCGCGGGCGTGGCTGGCTTGGACAGCTGCATGGCCGGCCTGGACAGCTGCCTGGCCTGGCGGATGATCGTCCCGGTCACTGCCACGATGGCGAGACCGTTGACCGCGTGCAGGCCGAAGACGAGCCCGCCGGCGGTGCCGTCGAGCGCCGTGGCGATCCCCTTGATCACGAACTGGACAACCGCGAGCCCGGCGACCAGGCCGCTCATCCCGATGAGCCGCCCGGGCATCCGGGCAATCGCGGCGACGACGGTCAGCAGAACCGCGATCAGGACAATTCCGCCGCCCAGCGCGCGGTGCGGCTGGAAGGACTCATCGTTAGGTGCCGTGTCGAAAGCACCGCTGGCAGCCAGGAAGAACTGCGTGACGACGGCCAGCATCTGCAGGGCCGCCAGGCCGGCGAAGAATCTACGCATGGCGCGCTCCTCGAAGTGGGTGAGGGTGATCGCTCATGGCGGCGATCGTCGCGCCGGGGAGGCTGCCGTCGCCTCTGACAGCGGATGGCGGGCTCTACGCAATTGGGCGTAGACGACCTCGTATCTCACTACACCCGTCGGCGTAGCAGGTCGCGCAGTTCTGCCGAGCGTTGTCTGTGGGGGAGAACAGTAGGATCACGGCATGCAACCACGTGCCGTGTCGTTCCCCTTGCGGGTGGTGGCGCAAGACGTGGCGCTCGCGCTGTTCGTCACCGTGATGCAGGTGCAGGGCACGGTCGCCAAGGTTGCCATCGAGGGGGCGCCGCGCCCGCTCGCCGACTTCGGAAACCTCGGATACGCGCTGCTGGCGGTGAGTGGCCTGGTCCTGGCCGTCCGCCGCCGGTGGCCGGTTCCGGTGTTCGTCACCGCCGCACTCGCCAGCCTGGTGTATTACGGTCTCGACTTCCCGGACGGGCCCGGCTGGCTCGGGCTCTTCGTCGCCCTGTACACCCTCGCCGCTTATGGTGACGGGCGCCGGTCGCTGGTGGTAGCTGGCGTGGGTACCACGGTGCTCGCCGTCGGGTGGCTGGTCGCCGCGGCCGACATCGAGCCTCGCGCCGCCATCGGCTGGGTGTTCTTCCGGATCGGTGCGTCGGTCATGAGCGCGGCCCTCGGCGAGTCCGTCCGGTCCCGACGGGTCATCGCAGCCGAGGCTCAGGAGCGCGCGGAGCTGGCTGAACGGACTCGCGAGGAGGAAGCGCGGGCGCGGGTCGACGCCGAACGGCTCCGGATCGCGCGAGAGGTCCACGACACCGTTGCTCACGCCATAGCAATCATCAACGTCCAGTCCGGTGTGACCGCCCACGTGCTCGACAAGAGACCGGACGTGGCACGCGAGGCGCTGCAGGCCATCGAGCAGACCAGTTCTCGGGCGCTGCGAGAGATGCGGGCCATCCTCGGGGTACTCCGTGACGACGACAACGGGCGCGTGCCGTACCCCGGGCTCGGCCAGATCGACGAACTCGCCGCGAAGGCACGCGAAGCCGGACTTGACATCAAACTCGAGGAGACCGCGCCCGCGACGGCGCTGCCGAGTGCGGTGGGGAGTGCTGCCTACCGAATCCTGCAGGAATCGATCACCAACGTGATCCGCCACGTCGGCCCGACCCGGGTGACGATAGCGCTGAACCCAGGGAACGACGCCTTGGAGATCCGCGTGATCGACGAGGGCCGCCGTGCCGCCCCAGGTGCCGCGGACCCGCACCTACCGGCTCAACATCAGATCAGCACCGGCGGGTCGGCCAGGCCCGGTCGCGGGATCCTCGGAATGCGCGAGCGTTGTCAACTGCTGGGCGGGGAACTCGACGCCAAGCCGACTCCGGGCGGCGGGTTCGAAGTCAGGGCCCGGCTGCCCCTTGCGCCGACCGGGTCGCCTCTATGAACGCGGCCGCGTCACCGTTGACCGACGCTCCGATCAAGGTGCTGCTCGCCGACGACGAGGGTCTCGTGCGATCCGGGTTCAAGGTCCTGCTGGACCTCGAGGACGACATCACGGTGGTGGGAGAAGCCACCAACGGCGCCGAGGCCGTCGAGCGGGCCCGCGCCACCCGCCCCGACGTCGTCCTCATGGACATCCGCATGCCAAAGCTGGACGGGATTCGAGCCACCACCGAGATCGCCGAGACGCACGGGTTGGAGCAGGTCCGAGTCCTCATCCTCACCACCTACGACACCGACGAGTACGTCTTCGACGCACTACAGGCCGGCGCCAGCGGCTTCCTGCTCAAGGACGCCGGACCGGCTGAGCTCCTACACGCCATCCGGGTGGTCGCCGCCGGAGAGGCGCTGCTCGCGCCGCGGATCACCCGACGCCTCATCGGCCAGTTCACCGCGCAACGAGCGGCTACCCAGGCCGCGGAGGATCGGCTCGCGGTGCTGACCCAGCGCGAGCGGGAAGTGCTGGGCCTGGTCGGACAGGGCCTGAGCAACAACGAGATCGGTACCGAGCTGTTTCTCAGCCCGGCCACCGCGCGCACCCATGTCAGCCATGCGATGGCGAAACTGGGTGCGCGCGACCGCGCGCAACTGGTCGTCATCGCTTACCAGACAGGACTGGTCAGCCCCTCGTAAGGCATGAACGTGTAGCGCGCTACGCGAGGCCCAGGTCACCCTCGGCACACCCCCCGGAAGCTGCGGGTTCCGGTCCGGGGTGGCCTTTACGGTTGACCGGATTCCGGGCCGTGGGCGTGGTACGAGTGCTCAGTGAGTGCTGACGACCGCCGGCCCGGCGTCAACCGGTCGCCGCGTGATCGGGTGACCGAGAACGTGAAGGACACTGCGGCCAGGATCCGACGTCGAGGTGGCCAGGCGGGTCGACTGCGCCTGCATCAGCTTGAGGTCGCTCTCGTGATCTCCGTCCAGGCTGGGCTCGCCGCGGCACTGGCCTGGTCGATCGGCCACGATGTGCTGGGCAACCCCTCGCCGGTCTTCGCGCCCTCCGCCGCAGTCGGCACGATCGTCGCCGCGCTCGGCCAACGTGCCCGCCGCACCGCCGAACTGCTCCTCGGGGTCGGACTGGGTATCGCCACCACCGACGTCCTGCTGAAGTTGTTGGGCACCGGCTTCTGGCAGACCGGCTTCATCGTCGGATGTGCGATCCTGGCCACGCTCGTGCTGTTCGGCCGCAGCGGGGCAGCCGTCGGACAGGCCGGCGGTACGGCGGTGCTGCTCGCGACCCTGGCTCCGGCCCAGAAGGACCTTGAAGTGCCGCGCATCGGCGAGGCGACGGTCGGCGCCGTCGTCGGCCTCGTGGTGGTCGCGTTGCTGCTACCGATCAACCCGATGCGGATCCTCGACCGCGACGCGGCCCCGATCTACCAATGCCTCGCCGGTCAGCTGAGGGAGGTCTCCGCCGCGCTGGCGACCCGCGATCAGCAACGGGCGGTGCGAGCGCTGGACACGCTACGCGGCATAGGACCCGAACTCGACCGGATGCACCAGGCGCTCAGCGGCGCCGAGGAGGTCGTCAGCCTGGCTCCGGCCCGATGGCGACGCCGCCAGGACGTGGAACGCTTCGCCCGCGCGACCGTGTACCTGGAACGGGTCATCGAACACAGCCGAGGGCTGGCCCGCCGATCAGCGATGGCGCTGCAGTACAGCGAGCGGATTCCCGCCGATCTGTCCGTCGGCGTCGGCCACCTCGCCGATGCGGTCGAGCTGTTGCGCCGTGAGCACCGTGCCGGGCGAGCCACCGAAAGAACCCACCAGAAGATACGTGAGGCCGTGCAGAAGACCGGCCGAGCCCGAGCGCTGGGAGTCGGCGAATTCGGAGATGCGGTGGTAACCCAGCTACGCACCGCTGCGAGTGACCTGCTCCGGGCTACCGGCTGCGACCCGACGCCAGCGAATGAGGAGGTACGGAGTGCGATGCGAGCCGGCGAGGAATCCGTTCAGGCAGGTGGCACGTCCGACTGAGAAGAGCCGAGCTCTGCCATCCTTGAGCCATGCCTCCGTCGGGGCCTCGCCACGAGCCGATCATGGTCAAGCCGCCCGGCCGGTATGCCGCCCTGATACCCGGTTTGGTCGTCGGCGGGGCCGTTCTGCTCTTCGCCCTGTTCACCTACGGGCGGGCGATCTGCCTTGACGCGTACGGGACGACCACCGGCGCGGAAGTGGTGGCGGTCCGCGACAGCCGGCCCTTCACCGTGACCGTACGGCCCGACGACACAGGCCGGCCGGTCAAGCTGTGGGCGCGGTCGGGGTCGTTCGAGGTCGGTGACACGCTGACCGTCACCCGGTGGGGTGGACTCGTCAAGGACAGCCGGGCATTCGCCCCGGACGAGACCCCGTGGCTGGCCGGCTTCGGGGCCGTCACGGTGGCCGGGCAGCTGTTCGCCACGTACCGGATCCGTCGCCGCGCCCGGGAGGGCGAGCTGTACGGCTCCTGACCGGCTCGGCCACGTCGCCGAGCATCTTGCGGGACATCCGCTTGACCAGCGCGCCGTAGACGCCGGTCAGCTCCGCCTTCGGGATCCGGGTGTTGCTGCGGTTCAGGTGCACAGCCTCGCGGCACTCACTTCCGTCCGGGCTCCCGGTGTGACTCGATGGCCTCGATGATCCGCGGACGGAGTTCGGCTGCCCGGATGACAGCATCAACCGAGCCGACCTCGACAGCGCGCTGGATGTTGTGCACCCGGTCGAACTCCGTAGCCACCTCGCCGAGCTTCTCCGCGCGGACCGACGAGCGGAGCTCGTCGAGTTCTGCGGTCAGCGCGGCACGGTCGGCACCGGAGGCGGCCGCCACGCGGGCCTCCAGCTCCCGCACCCGCGGGTCGGCAGCGGTGCGGGCGTTGACGTCGCCGGAGAACACCACCGCGGCGGCGGGAGCGCCGCCGAGCACCGAGGCGAACGAGCCTTCCAGCGCCAGCACGGTCATGTTCGGGTTGAGCGCCTTCGAGAACACCACGAACGCACCGCCGTGGTAGCGCGAGATCACGCAGAACACGATGGGCCCGCGGAAGTTCACGATCGCGCGGCCGATCTCGGCGCCGTACTCCAGCTGCAGCTTTCGCATCGACTCGGGCGAGCCGTCGAAGCCCGACAGGTTCGCCAGCACCACCAGTGGCCGGTTGCCGCTGGCCGCGTTGATCGCCCGCGCGGCCTTCTTCGACGACCGCGGGAACAGGGTGCCCGCGGTGTAGGTGTCCGGGCCGTCGGTGGGCGGGAAGCCACGCCGCGGCACCGCCCGCGACTCGATGCCGAGCAGGCACACCGGGATGCCGCCGAGGTGTACGTCCTGCACCACCGCGGTCTCCGCGTCGGCCATGCCGGCCCAGCGTTCCAGCACCGGGTGGTCCTGGTCGGAGAGCGCCCGCATCACGGTCCGGATGTCGAACGGCTTCTTGCGGTCCGGGTTGGCCGCGGCGGAGAAGATCTCACCGACGGTGGTGAAGTCGCTGCCGGCCACCGCGTGCGGGAAGGCGGAGATGTCCCGGTCGACCGGGTCGGTGGTGGTCGCCCGCCGCGGTGCATCCTCGCCGGGCGCGACGTACGTGTGATCGTAGTGCGCCATCAGCACGTCCCGCGCGGCGGTCAGGTTCGGCGCCCAGTACTGCGCCTGCCCGTTCGGGCCCATCACCCGGTCGTAGCCGCCGATGCCGAAGTTGTCCTCGGCGGACACGCCACCGGAGAAGTCGAGCGACTGCTTGCCGGTGAGCACCATCGCCGAGTCCGGCGTCATCACCAGGATGCCCTTGGTGTGCATGAGCATCGTCGCCTCGGCGTTCCAGTACGGCTGCGCGCCGACGTTGATGCCCGCGACCACGATGTTGATCTCACCGCCGTCCTGGGTGAACTCCACGATCCGCTTGAGCGCCGCGGCCACCCAGTCCATGTTCTCCGTGCCCGACGTCATGGAGATCCGGGCGCCGGCGGACAGCGCGTACCACTCCAGCGGCACCCGCATCCGCTGCGCCAGGTCCAGCGCGGCGATCACGCGGCGGCACTCCGGCTCCGACAGGGCACCCAACGACTTCGTGGGGTCCCCGAGCAGCACGACCCGGGTGACGCCCTGCGGGTGCCGCGGGGTCGGCGTGGTGACCACGCCGGCGACGATCGCCGCGGAGTTGCGCCCCTTCGGCCGGTCGACCGGCACCAGCGCGTGGTCGTCGTCGAGGTCGTGCTCGACGAACTCGCCGAGCAGGCCGGTCAGCTCGTACGGGTACACGGTGTTGCGGCTGCTCGCGCGCAGCACTTTCAGTCGGTAGTCGTCGAGCGGCTCGACCGGGTCGACCGGCGGCTCGCCGATGGTCAGCTCGGCGCCGCCGGTGGCGTCGAACGAGATCCGTACTGCGATCTTGGTCAGCTCGCCGGTCGTGCGATCGCGCTGGCGCGCGATGAACAGGATCTCCTCCAGGCCGGCGCCCGCGGTCGTCGGGCGCACGCGCCCGGCGATCATCTCCATCTCCTCGCGGGTGAGGCCGCTCGGCGGCCAGACGTAGATCACGATCCGGTTGGTGTTGAAGCGCGTCTTCGACGGTCGGCGCGACTGCGCGCGGCGGATCGAGTCGAGGCAGGCGGCGACGGTGTCCTCGGTCGTCGGCAGGGCGACCAGCCGGCCGTCGTGCTCGCGCAGCCCGGCCAGGTCGCGCACCTGTGCGAACGCGACCAGGCGCTCGTCGGACCGGTTCTCCCGCGCCACGCACTGGAAGAGGTAGACCTCCTCGTCCGCGGACGGCAGCCGGGTCAGGTCGAACTTGTGCAGCCGCTCCAGCTGCATCCGCTGCGCGATGTACGGGTGCAGACCGCGGATCAACCGTTCCTCGGTCATTCCCGCCTCCGACGGGCGGAAGGTGAAGTGGTGGTGCATCACCGCTCCGCCGCGACCCGCGACGGTGGTGGTGACTCTGCGGACCTGGTGCGGCAGCCGGTGCGCGTTGATGACCTCGAGCAGCGCGGCCGCCATCGCGTCGAAGTCCTCCGGCTGGTTCTCCCAGGCAAGGTAGATGTCGGCGTCGATGGCCTTTTCGCCGCCGGCCAGCTCGGCGAGCCCGCGCAGTGCGCCACCCAGCGCGTCGAAGCTCACCGCGGCGGAGACCACGCTCGAGTCCGCGCGCCCGGCGACCACGAACGTGCAGCCGGCGGCCTCGCGGGTGCGGACGCTGGTGAGCGCCTTGTTGCCGTAGTACCGCCGGGTCAGCACCTCCAGCATGACCGCGTTGTCGAGGTGGTCGCGGACGAGCCGCTGGCCGAGCAGCCGAACCAGCGGCTCGGTGCTGCGTACCATCTCCGCGATGCGCGCGGCGCGGTCCGGCGCGGAGGGGTGCGCGTCCAGGTGGCGCAGGTGCTCGCGGACCTCGGCGTAGACGCGGGCGCGGTTGCGGCGCAGCAGCGGCTGGGCGAACCAGGCGAACACCACGCCACGGGCGAGGTCGGCTACCACGGGGAAGCGGACCTGCGTCGCGGCCACCAGCCGCTCCAGCGCGAGGCCGGCGGGTTCGCGCAGCGCCTCGTCCGGCGGCGGCTCCCGCAGCCACGAGCGCAGCAGCGTCGCGACGACCGTGGCATCCGCGGCCGCGCGTTGCTGGGCGAGGAAGATCCGGAACACGGCGGCCTCGAGCTCGGGGGAGCGCTCCAGGTCGGTGACACCGTAGTGCCCGAGCGCCTTGGCGAGCTTGGCCTGGAACGAACTCGGCAGTCCGGCCCGCTCGACGTCGAGGCTCTGCAGGTAGGTGTGGAAGTACTCGCGGGCGCTGTGCACGTGGATGTCGCCGCCGCCGTCCTCGCCCGTGGGCCGGTTGCGGCTCAGCTCGGCGAGGTCGGCGAACACGTTGACGAGTTCGAGCTCCTCGGCCAGCGGCCGGTGGCCGTCCTCGGTGGCCGCTCGCCGTGCGGCGAGGTAG
The DNA here is from genome assembly GCF_003857015.1 of Micromonospora globispora. Taxonomy (GTDB): domain Bacteria; phylum Actinomycetota; class Actinomycetes; order Mycobacteriales; family Micromonosporaceae; genus Micromonospora; species Micromonospora globispora. Next base: position 41,123 of record NZ_QGGF01000285.1, read on the forward strand.
CCGTCGAGCACCCGACGGTCGTCGTGCGGGTCGACGTCGAAACCGAGCAGCAGGCCGCGCAGGTCCTCCTGGCCGCGCCGGGCGCGTTTCCGCGCCGGGATCTCCCCGGGTGCCGCGGGCAGGTCCAGCTCGACGGACCCGGCGGACGGGTCGTCCGCCGCCTCGTCGGCCCCGTCGGCGAGCGGCTCCAGCCGCAGCAGCGGCGCGCCGGCCTCCACCTGGCTGCCAACCGAGACGGCGCATTCCTTCAGCCGCGCCTTGAACGGCGCCCGCAGCACCGTCTCCATCTTCATGGCTTCCAGCACCAGCACCGGCGCGCCCGCCTCGACCTCGGCGCCGAGCTGCAGCGGCGTGGCGACGACCAGGGCGGGCATGGGAGAGCGGAGGACACCGCCCTCGTCGCGGCTGACCCGGTGCGTCACGCCGTCCACCTCGACCAGGTGGATCGGCCCGTGCGTCCCGGTCAGCAGGCGGTACCGGACCCCGTCGACGACGATCTGCCCGGTGTGCCGGTCGAACCGGTCGAGCTCGACGTCAGCGGTGTGGACACCCCCGCCCGCCTCGATGCCGACGCGGAACCGGTGCGCGCCGACCCGCGCCACGCGCAGGCGGTAGCCCACGCCACGCAGCTTGAGGTCCAGCGGTCGGCCGCTCTTGTGCTGTACCTGCGGCCGGCCGCCGAACGCCGTCGACAGCAGCCGCTGCCGCTCGACGCGTTCCTCCTCCTCGTACCCCTCGATGGCGGCGGCCGCCAGCGCGACGGCGGAGTGCCGGTGCGCGACGAGCCTGCCCTCGCCGCGGACCCGGTCGATCCAGCCGGTGTCCGCGCTGGCGTCGATCACCTCTGGCTGGTCGAGCAGATCGAGCACGAAGCTCTTGTTCGTCGCGCCGCCCTCGATGATCACCGTGGTGTTCGCCATCGCCCGGCGCAACCTGCCGAGCGCCTCGTCGCGGTCCCGACCGTAGGCGATGATCTTCGCGATCATCGAGTCGAAGTCGGCGGGGATGGTGTCACCCTCGCTGACGCCGGTGTCCACCCGGATGCCCGGCCCGGCGGGCAGGTCCAGCCGCGCGATACGGCCCGGGGAGGGCGCGAAGTCGCGGTCGGGGTCCTCGGCGTTCAGCCGGGCCTCGATGGCGTGCCCGCGCTCCACCGGCGGCTCGCCTTCGAGCCGCCCGCCCGAGGCCACGTGCAGCTGCGCCTTGACCAGGTCGAACCCGGTGGTCGACTCGGTGATCGGGTGCTCGACCTGCAGGCGGGTGTTGACCTCGAGGAACGCGAACAGCCGGTCGCCAGGGTGGTAGAGGAACTCAACGGTCGCCGCGCCGCGATAACCGACCGCGACGGCAAGCCGTTCGGCCGATGCCTTGAGCTCGGCGACCTGCGCCGGGCTGAGCACCGGCGACGCCGACTCCTCGATGACCTTCTGATTGCGCCGCTGCACCGAACAGTCGCGGACACCGAGCGCCCACGCGGTGCCCTGGCCGTCGGCGATCACCTGAACCTCGACGTGCCGGGCGCCGGTGACCAGGCGCTCCAGGAACACGACGCCGCTGCCGAACGCCCGCGCCGCCTCCTGGCTGGTGCGCTCGTACGCGTCGACGAGCTCGGCCTCGCTGGTGATCACGCGGATGCCGCGCCCGCCGCCGCCCGCGGTCGCCTTCAGCATCAACGGGTAGCCGACCTCGGCCGCTGCCGTCACGGCGGCGTCCAGGGTCTCGACCGCACCGCGGCTCCACGGCGCGACCGGCACCCCGACCTCCTCGGCGATCAGCTTCGCGCCGATCTTGTCACCGAGCTGCCGCATGGCCTTCGCGCTCGGCCCGATGAACGTGACCCCGACCTTCTCGCACAACTCCGCGAACGCCGGGTCCTCCGCGACGAAGCCCCAACCGACCCACGCGGCGTCGGCGCCGGTCTCCACCAGCGCGCGCTCCAGCGCCGTCAGGTCGAGGTACGGGCGCGCGGAGGCGGGACCGAGGTCGTAGGCGATGTCCGCCTCACGCACGAACGTGGCGGTGCGGTCGACGTCGGTGAACAGGGCGACGGTCTCAATCCGGGACCCGGTCTCCGCAGCCAGCTCGCGGACCGCGTGGATTAGGCGCATCGCGGCCTCACCACGGTTGACGATGGCAATACGGCTGAACACTTGACCGACCCCTCCGGCAGACCCACGATGTACGCGCCGCGAGACCTCGGCCTCCGGCAGTGATCACCCTCCCGCCTGCCGGCTGTGAACGCTATGTCGTAACCACCGACCCTTCGCGGCGCGATTTGTAGGAACCCAACAAAACTTTTTGGCTTCCCCGCCCCTGTTGGGGGCACTCGTTGCCGGCTTCACCTGCGACCAAACAGCGGGGCTCGTTCGTCGGTCAGCTGGAATTGAGCCGCCTCAGCACCCATTCGCTCGCTGGTGTCCCGAGGCCCGTCGGGTCATCCGCTTCTGCGGCCGACCGAGTCCGGCTGGGGGTGGGTCAGGCCCGGGGGATCAGCACGCTCAGACAGGTGACGCAGCCCTCGAGCTTCTCGTACTCACTGATGTCGACGACGACCGGCGTGAAGCCCAGGTCCGCCACGAGCGCCGCGGTGCGCGGCGCCGACGCGGCCAGCAGCACGAGGTCGTCCCCGAGCGGTACGACGTGGCAGCCGGCCTCCTCGTCGACCGTGCGCACCGGTTGCCTGAGCGCGGTCGTGTCGAGCAGTTCCGGCAGCGCGAGGAGGGTGCCGTCGGGCAGCGCGGTCACGGCCGACTTGAGATGCAGCACCTCACGCAACGCGACCGGGATCACCGGGCGCCCGCGGGTCGCCAGGTGGTTACGCAGCTGGGTCACGCCCTCACCGTTGGTGCGGCCCCCTCGGCCCACGTACACGGTGCCGTCGACCTGCAGCACGTCGCCGCCGTCCAGCGTCCCGGGAGCCTCAATGCGCACGACCTCCAGCCCGGCCTCGCGTACCACCTTCTCCGTGCCGGGGATCTCCGGGCGGCGCTGCGGCGCGCCCGGCCGGGTGATCACCGCCAGGCCCTCGCAGACCACGACGGTGTCCTCGACGAACACCGAGTCGGGGCAGTGATCGGCGGGGGCCACCTCGCGCACCTGCCAGCCGGCTTCGGTGAGCGCGGCCCGGTACGCCTCGTGCTGACGCCGAGCCAGCGCGAGGTCCACATCGCTGCGCTCGATGTGGGTGACCAGCCCCTCGGCCAGCCGGCCGCTGGGTCGTCGGACCAGGGCAATGCCTCGCGTCATGCCACCAGTCTGCATGCGCCGGTCAGCCAAGCTCAAGCAGGGCAGGCAGCAGCGCGCCCCGCGCCCGGCCGAGGAATGCGGACTGCCGCTCGTCGCCGACCTGCACGAGGGCGACGTGCGTGGCGGCTCGATCAGCCACGCGCGAGCCGAGCCGCGAGGCGCTGAACGAGCCTCGGTTTCAGGCTCGAGCCCCGGTGAGGAGCTGCTTGTGGTCGCTCCACAGCCATTGGAGGTACCGCTGCAGCTCCTCGAGAGTGGCGACCCAGTCCTTGGCCATGTACGTGAGGATGCGTTCCGCTTCCCCGGGGAGCAGGTCGTAGGCAGTCGCCTGCGTCTCGGGGGCGGGGGTGTCGGGAGAGACCGGCACAGGGTCCGGGATGAGGGGGACGCGGATGCCGCTGCGGCTGAGCGCCTTGAGGACCGTGAGGTAGACGCGGGGCAGGTGGTAGGGGGAGACGACGAGGGCGAGACTTGTGATGCCGAGGGCCTCGACCTGGTTGGCGATCCACGCGCCTTGTAAGCCGGTGTTGGGTGCCGGCTCGGTCTGTAGGTGAACCCCGTCGAGTCGGCGGAGGCCGAGCCTGCGTACATAGGGGAGCGTGATCTGGTGGTACGTCTCCTCGGCCGGGTTCCCATTTGCCACTAGTAAGTAGCTGATATCCGGGTTGGTCTCCCAGCGGCGAATGGCATGGGTGAGACGCCACTCCTCGCCCTGACCGGTCGGTACGACGAGGGCGTCGACGTGTTCGGCGGCCGACTGAGGCAGGGCCAGGATCGCCATGAAGGCCTTCATCACGTGCATCAGTTGGACAGCTGTGTAGCCGGCGAGGTCCTCTGCGTGCACGACTCGAGGAAGCGACCTGTTCAGACGCGCGGGACGCACCCCTCTTACCTCCTGCTCCGGTCCTGCTTTGAGGTCCATTAGCTGACGTTCCGTATGCCCGGCCCAGCGGCTGGTCGATCCAGCGCCGGGTCGAGAGGCACGGTGCCTGGGACCGAGGGGTCAGCTCGTCGACGGGTGAAGCTCGTCGACTGCCCGGCCCATGCGGGTGACGGCGTCGGTGAGGATCGCGGGCGAGGTGGCGAAGTTGAGCCGTACGAAGCCTGCCCCGCCGGTGCCGAAGACGTGCCCGGAGCTCAGGGCGACCCGCGCGCGGTCGAGGAACATCTGCGCGGGCCCGGCGATTTCGCTGGCCACGCCGGGTTCGCCGTCCGGCTGTTCGGTGGGGATGCCCAGCGCCGTGCAGTCCAGCCAGGCGAGGTAGGTGCCCTCGGGGCGGTGGTACGCGACGGCCGGGAGGTGCTTCGTCAGCAGCGTCTCCAGCAGCGTGCGGTTGGCGTCGAGGCCGTCGAGGAGGAGGTCGAGCCACTGCCCACCGGCGCGGAACGCGGCCGTGTGCGCGATGACGCCCAGGTGGCTGGGCCCGTGGCCGACCTCTTCCGGCATCCGGTCGAGGTCGGCGGCGGCCTGCGGCCCGGCGACCGCGAGCGCCGCCTTGAGGCCGGCGAGGTTCCACGCCTTCGAGGCGGAGGTCAGGGCGAACCCATTCTCGGCGCCGACCACCGTGAGGTACGGGGTGAAGTGCGTGCCGGGGAGCACCAGCGGGGCGTGGATCTCGTCGGAGATCACCCGCAGGCCGTGCCGGCGGGCCAGTTCGGCGACTGCCTCGAGCTCGTCGCGGCGGTGGACGACGCCGGTCGGGTTGTGCGGGTTGCACAGCAGGAACGCCGGCCGGCGGCCGCAGGCCCGGGCCCGGCGGAAGGCCTCGTCGAGCGCGGCGGGGTCCATCCGCAGATCGGGTCCGAGTGGGGCCTCGATCACCTGCCGGCCGGCGTGGCTGACGAAGGCGTAGAAGGGCGGGTACACGGGGGAGCAGACCACCACCGCGTCTCCGGGGTCGGTCACGAGCCGCAGTACCTCGACGATGCCCATCATCACGTCGGGTACGACCGTGGCGTGGTCGACCCGGAAGCTGTGCCAGCCCCAGCGTCGGGCGGCGAAGTCACCGAGCGCCTCGGCGTACGCCCTCCCGTACGCGTAACCGGTGTCACCGAGGTCGATCGCGCGGCGGAGCGCATCGGCCACCGGAGGAGCGAGGGGTACGTCCATCTCCGCGACCCAGAGGGGGAGCACGTCGGACGAGTGCATGCGCCACTTCACGCTGGTGCGCTGCCGGAGTTCGTCCAGCGTGAGCAGGGTGAGGGGATTCTCGGCCGCGGAGCCGCCGGCGGCGGGAGAAGGGGCTGCCATGGCGCCCACCCTAGGCCGTGCAGCGACGTCACGTCCGGCACAGACGAGCGCGAATCCTGCGCCGCAGGGGACAGCGGGGCGGCGAGACTGCCGCACTCGCGCCGGTATGGGGCCCAGATGCCGGCAGCCGGTTCCCAGGTGCTCCTGGTCGAGAGGTTTGCAAATCGGTACTACGCCGCCCGGGGGTGCCCGCTTCACCTGGGCCGGCACTATAGCGTCGGAGCGATGCGTACTCCTTCCGGCCCGGGTGCCCTGACCACGGCCGAACGCGCGATCGATGCCCGCTTCCGCGCGTTTCTGGCATGGCTGCCCCACCACGGACCGGTCGGCTGGCTGATCGAGTTGGCCGTCTTCGGGCTCAAACAGGCTTGGGCATGCGTATTCGGTGGGGCGATGCTGGTGGTCATCTTCGCGGCGCATCTCTGGTACCCGAAAGACGCGGCATTGGCTCGCAACGACTTTCTGACTCTCGCCGCGGTCGCCATCCAGATCGCGATGGTGGCCGGACGCCTGGAGACCCTGCGCGAACTGCGCGTCGTCGTCTTGTTCCACCTCGTCGGCACGGCGATGGAGCTGTTCAAGACCCACGTCGGCTCGTGGACCTACGCACCCGATGGCCTGTTGCGGCTCGGTGCGGTGCCCCTCTTCAGCGGCTTCATGTATGCCGCGGTCGGCTCCTACATGGTCCGGGTGAACCGGCTGTTCGACCTGCGTTTCGTGCGCTACCCACGGCGCTGGGCGACGGCCGCCGTGGCCGTCGCAATCTATGCCAACTTCTTCACCAACCACTACATCCTCGACATCCGATGGCTGCTCATCGCCGTCGTTGCGCTCGTGTTCGGGCGCTGTGTCATGCAGTTCCGCATATTCCGGCTCCGTTGGCGCATGCCGCTCCTGCTGGCCTTCTTCCTCGTCGCCCTCTTCATCTGGCTCGCGGAGAACATCGCCACCTGGTCGCATGTTTGGCTCTACCCCAGCCAGCTGGGCGGATGGCACCCAGTTTCGCCGGCCAAGCTCGCGTCGTGGTTCCTCCTAATGATCATCTCGGTGGTGATGGTCACCTGGATCTCCCCGCCGCAGCCGCCAGACGACCGACTGTCGGCCGCAGCGGTGGACGCGGACGTGGCTGACCTTCCCCGGTCTCCCGGGCGGCGCTCGGCGAAAGCGGGAATTTGACGTGGTGCATGCTGGCGGACCGATCGCGCAGCCTCACCGCATGTGTAGGGGAAGGGTGACTGATGCCCCTCCGAGCAGGGGGCGGGTCCGAACGGGCCCGCCGGTTACGAGAAGGAGCAGATGATGACGACCCGTCCCCGGTTCCACCTCGCGATTCCGGTTGACGACCTGGCGCGGGCCCGCGCCTTCTACGGCGGCGTACTGGGGCTCGACGAGGGGCGATCGGCCGATGCCTGGGTCGACTGGAACTTCTACGGCCACCAGGTGGTGACCCACGTCGTACCGGCGGCGCGGCAGGCCGACGCGGGCCGCAACCCCGTCGACGGGCACGACGTACCGGTGCCGCACTTCGGGCTCATCCTGTCGATCGAGGACTTCCACACCTTGGCGGACCGGATCCGCGCCGCCGGTGCCGAGTTCGTGATCGAGCCGTACCTGCGGTTCGCCGGCGAGCCGGGAGAGCAGTGGACGATGTTCTTCCGCGATCCGGCCGGCAATGCCATGGAGTTCAAGGCGTTCCGGGACGAGTCGCAGATCTTCGCGAAGTAGCGGCAGGCCTGCGGAGACGCCGACCGCGGCAGGAGCGTGGCGGGCGGGCACCGAAGGGAGGTATGCCAGCAGGCGCACGGCGGCCTGATGTCCCTGGCCTCCTCGGTGGTCAGGAGGAGGCGCAGAGTCGGATCAACGCAACGTTGTTGACTCCGCTGGCGGCGCAGGAACACGCTGAGTGTGTAGCCCCGAGCGGCCAGTGCCACCGAGCGAGGTCGGGGTTCCGCCGTTCGTGACGGCGAAGGCGTGTGTCATCGCGACCGGGGGGAGGGACAGTGAAGTCGTCAGATGGAAAGGTACGGGCTCGATTCTGGATCGAGTCGGCGTTGGCGGCGCTCACCGGCGCACTGGTCGTACTGACGCTGTTCTGGCACGACTGGCTGGAGGCGCTGGGTTTCGATCCCGACAACCACAGCGGGGCGGCCGAGTGGCTGATCGTCGGGGCGCTGTTCGTGCCGTTCGTCGCGTTCGCCGTGTCCGCCCGGCTTGAGTGGCGCCGGCATCTGCTCGCGGAGTAGTCGACGGGCCGTTTCCAGCTCAACTCGGTGAACCGTCAACCGCCCGCTTGCTGAAGCAGTCGCCGCCCGACCACCAGCCGCCGCGGTTCGTTCTTTCCGTCCCGGATCCGCTCGACGCGCAGTCAACGATGCACGCGCCCGTATCCAGGTTGTCACCCAGCACGAAGGAGGCGCTCGTGGCGACGATCGAGGACGTCAGTCCCACCCGGTCCAACATGTCGTTCGGGCCGTCGTTCCAGTTCACGTCCGGGCGGATGCTCTCGGTCGACAGCTCGGACGACGGGCAGCTCGTCTTCGCCGGGTCCTTCTCCAGCGGCCTCTGGGTCTCAGAGGACGGCGGCGAGTCGTGGTCGCAGATCGAGCGACCACAGCCTGGCGCGGGTCAGTTCGGCGTGCCTGGCGCGATGGGCGGCTACTGCGTGCCGTCGGTCGCCGTCGGACCGGATTCTGCCCGCTGGTTCGTCGAGCGGAACCCCCGCTTTCTGGCGGACATCACCGGCGACCATCGCGCGGACATCGTAGGTTTCGGCGATACCGGCGTATGGACGGCGCTGAGCAGGTCCGACGGCACGTTCCAACCGCCGCGACTGGTATTGCCGGACTTCGGGGCGCAGGCGGGTGGTTGGCGGGTCGACAGACACCCGCGGTTCCTGGCCGATGTGACCGGCGACGGTCGGGCGGACATCGTGGGGTTCGGTGACGCCGGGGTGTATGTGGCGTTGAGCAATGGCGATGGCACGTTTCAGCCGCCGCGGTTCGTCCTCGCGGACTTCGGATACGACCAGGGTTGGCGGGTGGAGAAGCATCCGCGGTTCCTGGCTGACGTGACCGGTGAGGGTCGGGCGGACATCGTGGGTTTCGGTGACGCCGGGGTGTACGTGGCGCGCAGCAACGGCGACGGCACGTTCGCGTTCACCCCGGTGCCCGTGATCGCTGACTTCGGCTTCGAGGCCGGCGGTTGGCGGGTGGAGAAGCATCCGCGGTTCCTGGCCGATGTGACCGGTGAGGGTCGGGCGGACATCGTGGGGTTCGGCGACGCCGGGGTCTATGTGGCGCGTAGCAGGGGCAATGGTTCGTTCTCGTTCACTCCGGAACCCGTGATCGCGGACTTCGGTTTCGAGGCCGGCGGTTGGCGGGTGGAGAAGCATCCGCGGTTCCTGGCCGATGTGACCGGTGAGGGTCGGGCGGACATCGTGGGCTTCGGCGACGCCGGGGTCTATGTGGCGCGTAGCAGGGGCAACGGTTCGTTCTCGTTCACTCCGGAACCCGTGATCGCCGACTTCGGTTTCGAGGCCGGCGGTTGGCGGGTGGAGAAGCATCCGCGGTTCCTGGCCGACATCACCGGTGACGGTCGCGCGGACATCGTGGGCTTCGGCGACGCCGGGGTCTACGTGGCGCGCAGCAACGCCAACGGCTCGTTCTCGTTCACTCCGGAACCCGTGATCGCCGACTTCGGCTTCCAGGCCGGCCGCTGGCGGGTCGAGAAACACCCACGACTCCTCGCCGACATCACCGGTGACGGTCGCGCCGACATCATCGGGTTCGGCGACGCCGGCGTCTACGTCGCCGTCGCCAGCCGAGGTCCGTTCGAGGCGCCGCGTTTCGTCCTGCCGAACTTCGGATTCGAGGTGACCGTCCTCGCAGTGATGCAGAGTGACCGCGAATCGCAGGACGCCGGCGTGTGGCGTTCCAGTGACCGCGGGGCGACGTGGGCTGCGGTGCACGCGTTTCCCCGCGATGCGTCCGCCGCGCGCCTGCCCGGGGCGGGCCAGCTGGTGTGGGCGCCGGGGACAGCCAACCTGGTGTACGCGGCAGGCGGTAGCTCGCTGGCCATCAGCACGGACGCCGGCGCAACGTTCGTGGACGTCATGCCCACGCCACAAGGCGGTTTCCAACCGGTCAATCACGTAGCGGTCGCCACCACGCCGGCGGGGAGTGCTCAGCCTCGGGTCGTCTATGCACTGGCAAGCGGCAAGATATTCGTCTCATTCGACGCCGGTATGACGTGGGCCGAGGATCGCGGTGGGATCCCGGGCATGATCGGCGGAGCGGTGGGCCTGGCCAATTCGCAGAACGACCGGGTCATGGTCGTCTCACCGCGATCGCCACTCGAAGTGTTCGCCACGGGCAACGCCAACCTGGTTCCGCCCCAACTTTGGCGCGGCGACTACTCACAGTTCGAGCAGACGAACGAATCTCAGTGGCAACCGGTACCGCTGCCGAACCTGGGCGGGCAGGACAGCGGAAACGTGTTCGTCGCCGCCACGCAGCCGGGCCGCGGCAACGCCCTGTTCTACGGGCCGCAACGCCCGAAGGCGTTCGTGGGGCCGCTCGATCCGGCGTCCGCCTCGGATTGGCACGAACTTGACGAGGGTCACCATGTGCACGTGGACCTCCACGGCATCTTTCTCTCCCCGGACTTCGCGGCCACGTTCGAGGACGGGGTCTACGTGCCGACCGCAGGCACCGTCTGGATGGCGAGTGACGGTGGCATATCCCGCAGCACCGACGGCGGCAGGAACTTCCACGCCGCCGGCAGCATCACCACGCTCTCCGTGGTGAACATGGCCGGAGTGGCGCTGCCGGGAGCGGGTCCGGTCATCTCGCTGAACACCGGCGACAACGACGGCTTCGCCTCGCCCGACGGTGGGCGGACGTGGCGCCCGCAGAACTACGGCGGAGGCGACAACGACTGCTCCTGGGCGGACCCGCTACGGCCGACGTCGATGCTCGTGTTCACGCCGCGCTGGGACACGAACGGCGATTTCGTGGGCGGCGGTCTGGGACAGACGCTTGCCCTGTACGAGGCCGCTCCCGGCAACCTGCCGGACATCAGCAGCTCGGCGGACCGGCAGATGATTCCCGGCCCCGCACTACGCCGCGGCAGCACCATCTGGAACGCGAGCAGCGGCTTTGGCATCCGCGGGTTCCGTCCGATCGTGCTCAACATGCCCGGCGACGACCCGGGACAGTCCGGGGACTGTGTCTTCATCCGCTTCTTCGGCAACTTCAGCTCCCCGCAGACCGGAACGCTGCCCAACAACCTGGCCGTGCTCCTGCGCGCCCGAAACATCCGCGACGTCAAGGAGCGCACCGACTGGGATACCCCGGGACGGTGGCGGGTCGAGAAGCATCCCCGCCTGCTCGCCGATCTCACCGCTGACCGGCGCGGGGATATCGTGGGTTTCGGCGATGCCGGGGTGTGGACGGCGGTGAGCACCTCCGGTGGCTCGTTCGCGGATCCCCATTTCGTGTTGGCGGACTTCGGATACGACCAGGGCTGGCGGGTGGAGAAGCATCCGCGGTTGCTGGCCGATGTCACCGGTAGCGGCCGCGCGGACATCGTGGGCTTCGGTGACGCCGGTGTCTACCTGGCGCGCAGCAACGGCGACGGCAGCTTCGCGTTCACCCCGGTGCCGGTGATCGCCGACTTCGGCTTCGAGGCCGGTGGTTGGCGGGTGGAGAAACACCCACGACTTCTCGCTGACATCACCGGTGACGGTCGCGCGGACGTCGTCGGGTTCGGCGATGCCGGGGTGTACGTGGCGCGTAGCAACGGCGACGGTACGTTCGCGTTCACCCCGGTGCCGGTGATCGCTGACTTCGGTTTCGAGGCGGGCGGTTGGCGGGTCGACAGACACCCGCGGTTCCTGGCCGATGTGACCGGCGACGGTCGGGCGGACATCGTGGGGTTCGGTGACGCCGGGGTGTATGTGGCGTTGAGCAATGGCGATGGCACGTTCCAGCCGCCGCGGTTCGTC
>NZ_QGGF01000644.1 GCF_003857015.1 Micromonospora globispora
GCCGACGGCCGCGCCGACCACGCCGGCGACCTTGCCCGCCGCGGTCCGCGGCCGGGGGATGCGGAACCGCTGCGTCACGGGCGCTCGCCGTCGTAGACGCGGGACACCCGGACCCCGCCGAACCGGGTGACGATCTCGTAGTTGATGGTGCCGACCGCCTCGGCCCAGTCGTCGGCGGTGGGCTCGCCGTCCGCGCCGCTGCCGAAGAGCGTCGCCACGTCCCCGGCGGCGATCTCGTCGTCGCCGCAGTCGAGCACGAACTGGTCCATGCAGACCCGCCCGGAGATGGTCCGCCGCTTGCCGCCCAACTGCACCGGGCCGGTGTTGGAGGCGTGCCGGGGCACCCCGTCGGCGTAGCCGAGCGGCACGACTGCCAGGTTCGCCTCCCGCTCGGTGAGGTAGGTGTGGCCGTACGAGACGCCGGTGCCGGCCGGGACCCGCTTGGTCAGCATCACCCGGGCCCGGGCGGTCATCGCCGGGCGCAGCCCGAACGTCTCCCCCGCTACCGGAGAGAGGCCGTAGATCGCGATCCCCGGGCGAACCAGGTCGAAATGGGTGTCCGGGCGGGTCAGCGTGGCGGCGGAGTTCGCCAGGTGGCGGTAGCGCGGGCGCAGGCCCGCCTTCTCGACCATGGCCAGCCCCTCGTGGAAGACGGCGAGCTGCCGGTCCGTGGTGGGGTGGCCGGGCAGGTCCGCGTACACGAAGTGGCTCCACACGCCGACCACCTCGACCAGGCCCTCGGCCTGGGCCTTCGCGGCGGCCTCCAGCAGGGTGGGCCAGTCGGCGACGGTGGCCCCGCCCCGGGACAACCCAGTGTCGATCTTGAGATGCAGCCGGGCCGGGCGGTCCGCCCGGCGGCCCGCCTCGATCATCTCGTCGAGCTGCGGCAGGCTGGCGGCGGCCAGATCGACCCCGGCCGCGACGCCCTCGTGCAGCGGCAGGCCCGGGTCGAGCAGCCAGGCCAGCACCGGCGCGGTGACCCCGGCGGCGCGCAGGGTCAGCGCCTCGTCCAGGGTGCAGACGCCCAGCCAGTCCGCCCCGGCGTCCAGGGCGGCCCGGGCGGCCGGCACCATGCCGTGGCCGTACCCGTCGGCCTTCACCACCGCCATCAGCTCGGCACTGGTGCCCGATTTCAGCCGGGTCACGTTCTCCCGGATCGCGTCCAGGTCGACGCGCACCTCCGACTGCCACATGCCCCAAGCCTACTTCCGCCGGTGATCTCCGCAGTCCCGAGCCGGGCGGCCGGTCGCCGGAGCGGCAGCGGCGACGGCGGACGACGCCGCGGTCAGGGCAGCCGGGCGAGCACCGGGCGCAGCGCCGCGGCCACGTCGGGGG
>NZ_QGGF01000715.1 GCF_003857015.1 Micromonospora globispora
GGCCTGATCGCCCGCGGCCAGGCCGGCCTCGCCGCGGGCGATCAGGCCCAGGCTCGCCCCGCGCTCGGCGTACGCCCGGGCGACCGCCCGACCCACCCCGGCGCTCGCCCCGGTGATCATCACCCGCTGCGTCATCGGTCGTCCTTCTGCCGGGTCGCGATGTCCGAGAGCCGGTTCAGCGTCTCCTTGTTGCGCTGGTGCAGCACCAGGTCGTTGAGCTTGTTGCGCACCCAGCGCAGCGGCCCGGCGGCGAAGTCCTCGGCGATGCGGACCCGGGTGGCGCCCTGGCCGACCGGTTCCAGGGTGAAGACCACGATCGCCTCGCCGGCCGGCCAGAGCCCGGCCCGGATGACCAGCTTGTGCGGGGGTTCGCAGGCCAGCACGGTGGAGGAGTCCTGCAGGGAGAACGGCCACGGCCCGGCGCGGTGGTGCAACTGGCTGCCCACTCGGGGCCAGGCGTCGTCCACCTGCCGGACGTGGGCCGTGCCGACCACCCAGTCGCTGTACGTCCACCCGTCGGCGAGCACGTTGAAGACCTGCTGCGGGGGTGCGTCGATCACTTTCTCCACAATCGCCACCGCAACCCCATACCCCCGCCGAGTCGAGGCGTAACGGAGCCGCCGGGTTAGCTTCTCGGGGGCGGCGGGTAACGCCGCACCGGGCCGGTGGCAGCGGGGTGAGGGGCCGGCCGGAGACGCCCGGGCGCTGGCGGCGGTGGACGCGGCCCGCCGAAGATGATGTTTACTCCTCGGGGCGTCGGGAACCCGCCCGCCGTGCGACGGGACCACGAGCGGGATCAGTGCAGGTCAGCCCGGGTTGACCCGGGCGATGACCGGTTCCCGTCGGGCCTGTTCGACGCGGTGTTGCTCGACCGGGACGGCACGCTGATCGAGGACGTGCCCTACAACGGGGACCCGGAGAAGGTCCGCCCCTTCCCCGGCGTCCGCGAAGCCCTGGACCGGCTGCGGGCCGCCGGGCTCCGCCTCGCCGTGGTGACCAACCAGTCCGGCCTGGCCCGGGGCTACTTCACGGCCGAGCAGATGCGGGCGGTCCACCAGCGGGTGGAGGAACTGCTCGGCCCCTTCGACGACTGGCAGATCTGCCCGCACGACGACACCGACGGCTGCGCCTGCCGCAAGCCCGCCCCGGGAATGGTGCACGCCGCCGCCCGGGCGCTCGGCACCAGCCCCGGGCGCTGCGTCATGGTCGGCGACATCGGCCGGGACATGACCGCCGCGCTCGCCGCCGGCGCCACCGGCATCCTGGTGCCCACCCCGGTCACCCGGCCCGAGGAGGTCGACGCCGCGCCGGCCGTGGCCCGGGACCTGCC
>NZ_QGGF01000679.1 GCF_003857015.1 Micromonospora globispora
ATGCCGGCGTCGTCCGCCCACGCCGGCGGCGCGGCGGGTGGCGGGCCGGCCGCCATTTCCCGGTCGTAGGGCGCCAGCTCCGGCCAGTGTGCGATGAGCAGTTCGCTGGCCCCGTCCCACTCCCCAGCGGCCAGCGCGTGCCGCAGCGCCTCCGCCGGCCGGCCGTTCCCGGCGTACCAGCCGGCCGCCCGCCGGTGCAGGTCGGGCAGCTCGTCGGCGGGGAGCCGGCCCAGCTCGTCGCGGAGCAGGTCGGCCAGGAGCGGATGGCACCGGTACCAGGGCGGGCTGCTGTCGTCGTGGCGCACGAAGCCGCTGTCTCGGGCCAGCGCCGTCAGCACCTGCGCCGAGTCGGTCCGGCCGGTGACCGCGTCCGCCAGGTCGGCACAGACGGCGGCCGCGACCGCGCTGCGCCGCAGCAGTTCCCGGGCGTCCGGGTCGAGCGCGCCGAGCACCTCCTCGCGCAGGTACCCGGCCACGTCCGGCTGGTCGCCGCTGAACCGCTCCACCCACCGCGCCGGGTCCGGCTGGGTCCGCAACGCCAGCGCGGCGAAGCGCAACCCCGCCGGCCAGCCCCCGGTCCGTTCCCGCAGCCGGGACACCGCGGCGACCGGCAGCCGTACCCCGTGCGCCACCAGCAGGTCGGCCACCTCGTCCTCGGTGAAGGCCAGCTCGTCGGGGCCGATCTCGGTCAGCTCGCCGGCGAGGCGCCACCGGTGCAGGGCGAGCGGCAGCTCGGTACGCGCCCCGACCACCAGCCGCAGCCGCTGCTCGGCGTGCCGGAGCAGGAACTCCAGGCCGGTCAACGCCGCCGGATCGGTGATCCGGTGCAGGTCGTCCAGGACCAGCAGCACCGGGCGTTCGCGGGCGGCGAGCGCCGCCGCGAGCAGTTCGAGCTGGTCGGGGCGGGGCGGGGTGTCCGGTACCGGAGGCTGCGGGCCGTCGTCCGGCATCCCCTCCGCCGCGGCGCGCAACGCCGCTGCCAGGTACGACCAGAGCCGTTCCCCGGTGTCGCCGGTCTCCACCGCCACCCACGCCGGTGGCGGCTCGGCCCGGGCCACCCGCGCCCACGAGGCGAGCAGGGTGGTCTTGCCCCAGCCGGCCGGCGCGGAGACGAGGGTGACCGGTCCCGCGACCCCCTCGTCCAGCCGGCCCAGCAGCCGGGGCCGGACCAGCACCGGCTCGGGCAGGGCGGCCGGCGACAGCCGCGATGCCAGCAGCGGCGGCCGGGGCCCGGACGTGTGCGTGGAGGCGGTCGGCTGACCCCAGGCCGACTCGGTCGCCGCCGCACCGGTGCCACCGTTGTCGCAGCAGGC
>NZ_QGGF01000444.1 GCF_003857015.1 Micromonospora globispora
TGCCGAGATCAGTGCATCAGTGTGTGAGGGATGCGGCGCGTTGGGAAGCTTCGATAATTCGTTGCTCGCTTGTTGGAGGCGGCCGTCCGGCACGCACTCGGCGCGGCGGGTGCGGGTCCGGCCCGTAGCAGCGGGTGAAAGGGATAAATGGCTTGCACAGGCGCCGGGCTGAGAGTTTGACTGCTCGCCATGCCTTTCCCCTCACCGATCTTCGTTGCGGGTACGGGTCGTTCGGGAACGTCACGGATCGCCGACATCATCGGCGAACATCCGCTGATCCATCGGATTCCCATGGAGACCCGGTTTCTCATCGACCCGGGTGGCCTGCGGGACCTGGCCGACGCGCTCACCGATCGATACGACCCCACCGTCGGTGAGGACGCCCTGCACCGGCTGAGCGACTTCCTCACCGTACGAGTGCCCGGCCGGCGCGACGATCGCGGCAAAACGGTTCCCGAGCTGGTCGGCGAGCGGCGCTACCGGGACGCGGTGCAACAGCTCTGGCCGCAGTTGATCGCGTACACATACGACGAACCTGCGCCCGCGGAAGGCTTCGGGAACGCCGACCGGCCTGCCGGGCCGTTCGAGCCGCTGACCCGCCGGCGGGTACTTCCCAGGTATTTCAGCGACCGGGGCGAACTGCTCGGAATCTTGCGGGGCCTGATCGACACCATGTTCGGCGGAGCAGCCGCCGACGCGGGCAAGCCGACCTGGTGCGAGAAGACACCGTTCAACCTGCTGTGCATGGAGTTCCTCTGGGAACTGGTCCCCGAAGCGACCATCGTGCACATCAAGCGTCACCCGGTCTCAGTGCTCGCATCCCACCTGGCCCAGCCATGGGCACCGCCCACCGTCGACGGCGCGCTCGCCTACCTCAAGCCGGTCTACCACCGATGGCTCACCTGGAAGAACACGGTCGACCTGACGGGCAGGCGATACATCGAGGTGAAAGCAGAAGATCTCGCAGCCGACTGGCCCGGGCAGCGCCGCGCCCTGTTCGAACGGCTCGACGTCGACGACTTCGCCACCCCTTCAACGTTTCAGTCGCACAAGCTGACGAACCGCAACGACCAATTCGACGACGAAACCCGCGAGTTCATCGAAGAAGCACTCGGCAAGGTCATCCCGGCCATGGGATATGAGTGACGGCTCTGGCTCTCCACCTTGACGACGCCGCGTCGCGCCCCTCGAACGCCCGGTAAACGCTGCTTCAGCCGAACCGCATCGCAGACCACTCGTTCCTAACTTTCCGGCCGTCTTTTGAGCCCGCGCTTATGGGCGGGTGCACGCTTCTGCCGC
>NZ_QGGF01000260.1 GCF_003857015.1 Micromonospora globispora
CGGATGCTCCTATGGTCCGTCAAGCGGTCAGCAGGGTGTAGATCTCTCGGGCGATGTAGCGCTTGAGGCATCTCATGGTTTCGGTGGTGCTGAGGCCTTGTTGGATGCGGCGGTCGCGGTAGGTCCGGGTTCGGGAGTCGCGGGCGAGGCGGGTCAGTGCGATGCGGTAGAGGGCGCAGTTGGCTTGTCGGTCGCCTCCGCGGTTGAGCCGGTGGCGGTGGGTCTTGCCGCTGCTGGCGGGTAGCGGTGCGACGCCGCAGAGCATGGCGAAGGCGGCTTCGGTGCGTAGCCGGTGGGGGTTGTCGCCGGCGGTGACCAGCAATTGTCCGGCGACTTCGGGTCCGACGCCGTGGGCGGCGGATAGGGCAGGGTTGATGGCCTGGACCAGCGGGTTGATGAGTTTGTCGAGTTCGGTGATGTCGGTGGTCAGCTGCTGGTGGCGTCGGGCGAGGCTGCGTAGCGAGATTTTGGTGGCGGTGTCGGGTTCGGCGGCGTGGTTGGGATCAGGGCGTAGTGCGGCGCAGGTGCGGATCAGCTGGGTGGGGGTCAGGTCGCGTAGTTTGCTGCGGACCGCGTCGCCGGCGGTGGTTGTCAGTGACTGCAGACGTTGTTGTATTTCGGCGCGGTGCCTGACGGCGCAGGTGCGGGCGATGCGGAGCTGGCGCAGGGCTTCGACGCGTCCGTCGCGCTGTTTCGGGGTGCCGGTGGCCCGGCCGGACTGTGCGGCGCGGGCGGCGGCTTCGGCGTCGATGGGGTCGCTCTTGCCGTGGTGGCGGCGGGTGGACCGGTCGGGCCGGTCGACCTCGACCACGGTGACGTGTTCGGTGTGCAGGTAGCGGGTGAGGCCGGCGCCGTAGGCGCCGGTGCCTTCGACGCCGATGAGGGTGACGGTGCCGTGTTGCCGTAGCCAGGTCAGCAGTTGCCGATGCCCTGCTGGGGTGGCCGGGAACTGGGCCGTGCCCAGGAGGCGGCCGGCGTCGTCAAGTGCCGCCGCGGTGTGGGTGTCTTTGTGGGTGTCCACACCTGCGGTGACCTGGGCAGGGAGATGTGCGATGGTGGGCAATGGCTGTCCTGTTCCTCGATCGGTCAGGGCGGCACGCACCAGCCGGGCAGGATCGGACAAGACAGTGATGGGGCCTCTAGCCAGGCTCCTATGAGGTCACGACACCCGTCCGGTGAGTGCACGAGCAGCCCTTCCCGGCCAGATCGACAGATCCGGTTCAAGACCCGAGGTCAGCCAGGCTTAGGGTCAGACCCGGCCGGGGAGGGCTCTCCCATGATCCTCACTG
>NZ_QGGF01000717.1 GCF_003857015.1 Micromonospora globispora
CCCCCGGCGGCGGCGAAGGCGAGCCCGACGAGTTGCGCGAAGCGGACCGGCGCCACCGGCTCCAGCTCGGTGGGCGGGCGCAGCCGGGGCGCGACCAGGGCGCGGTAGATCAGGCCGTACGGGCCGATCCGGGGGTTGGCCGCGGTGACGGCGAAGACGACAGCCTGGGCCAGGACGAGCAGCCCGGAGCCGGTGATCAGCGCGACGGCCAGGACGAGAGTGGTGAGGGCGGCGGCGAACCGCGGCCCGCGAGGGTCGAGCAGCATGAGGGCTTCCGTTCGGCGAGGTGCGGCCCGGGCCGCGAGGGTCGGTCGGTCAGGCGGGACGGACCGACGCACAGAGGCTCGCCGACAGCCATCCGTGGTCCACGACCCGGCGCCGGGTCAACCGGATCCCGCTCATCGCCGCGCCCCGGCCAGCAGCGGCGTGACCGCCGCGATGATCTCGTCCTTGGCCGGTACACCGGAGGCCCGTTGGACGATCCGCCCGGCCGCGTCGACGATCAGCACCGTCGGGGTACGCCAGACGTCCAACTCCCGGGCCAGGTCGAGCCGCTCCTCGACGTCGACCTCGACGAGGGCGATCCCCTCGACGGTCCCCCGGGCCTCCTCCAGCACGCGGCGGGTGGCCCGGCAGGGCGCGCAAACCGGCGCGGAGAACTGCACCAGGGTGACGACACCCGGGCGCACCCCGAGCGCGGCCAACGCCACCGAATCCGAGGCCGGGGCGAGATGGTCGGCGGACGCGTCCAGGGGACGGAAGCGCCCGTCTCGCCGCTTGCGCCACCAGCCGAACGCGGTGGCCGCGGCGAGCACGACGACAACCACGACGACGCCGGTCAGGCTGGGCTCCCCCACTGGTCAAGGGTGCCACAGCCGCCGAGCACAAGACCCGGTCGTCCCGACGACCGGGAGCAGGATCACCTACCAACCCGTGGAGCTGACCGGCTGGACCCGATTCGACCCCATCCTGCCCCGGCCCGGCCGCCGATCGACACCCGTCGCATTCGTCCTCTGGTGCGGTGTCCACGAACGTTCACCGGGTGTTCGGTGGTTGTTGTGGATCCTCGCCGGGTGGGCGAGCGACTCCCCACCAGGTGGTGGGGCGGGCCTCCGCGGGCCAACTGATCCTCGCCGGGACCGCCCGGCACCGGGGAGGTGCCGGCCGGCTCGACGGTGCGTGACCACCTCCGGCAGCACAACAGCGGCTGCCGTGGTGGTGGGTCCGCCGCCCGGGGTGCGGGTGGCGATGCTGGCGGCCGCGACCAGGTCGCGGTGCCCGGAGAAT
>NZ_QGGF01000718.1 GCF_003857015.1 Micromonospora globispora
CGACGCCCCGGCGCGGCCTGCGCGCAGCGCCCCGGGGCGTCCACCGCCCTGCCCGAGCGGCTGACCATCGACGCCCTGTACGTCGCGACCTACGGAGCCGACGAGTGAGCTTCAACCCGTACGTCCCACGGCCGATCGACCGGCCGACCGACGTGCCGCTCGACCCGCACGCCGACCTGACCACGCTGGACGAGGCGAAGATCTTCGCCGCCCCCAGCGACCCGGCCGACTGGCCGGCCTGGCGCGAGCAGCTCACCCGCTGGCGGGCCGACGCCCGGGCCCGGCTGGCCTACACCGGCAGCCACTACGACGAGATCACCGGCGACTGCTTCACCGTCTGCCTCGCCTGGCTCTGGGACGAGATCCTCTACGACCACGACCGGGGCGTCTTCACGGTCGAGGCGTTCCTCGAGTCGGCGCGGCGCGACTTCGGGGGCTTCGACGGCATCGTGCTCTGGCACGCGTACCCGGTGATCGGACTGGACGAGCGCAACCAGTTCGACTGGTACCGGGAGGTCCCCGAGCTGCCCGAGGTGGTCCGCGCGTTCCAGGCGCAGGGGGTCCGGGTGTTCGTCGACTACAACCCGTGGGACACCGGCACCCGGCGGGAGCCCGGCACCGACGCGGAGGCGGTGGCCGCGCTGGCCGCCACCCTGGGCGTCGACGGCGTCTTCCTGGACACCCTCAAGGAGGGCGCCGGCGAGCTGCGCAAGGCCCTGGACGCGGTCCGCCCCGGCATGGTCCTGGAGGGCGAGAGCCGGGTGCCGCTGGCCCGCATCTCCGACCACGCGATGTCCTGGGCGCAATGGTTCGCCGACTCCGAGGTGCCCGGCGTGCTGCGGGCCAAGTGGTTCGAGCGGCGGCACATCCTGCACCACACCCGCCGCTGGCATCGCAGCCACCTCGACGAGCTGCACTCCGCCTGGCTCAACGGCTGCGGGGTGCTGGTCTGGGAGAGCGTCTTCGGCGTCTGGGTCGGCTGGAACGACCGGGACCGGGCCGTGCTGCGGGCGATGCGCCGGGTACAGGCCAGCCACGCCGCCTGGTTGCGCACCGAGGACTGGGTTCCGCTCGCCGACCACCCCGGCACCGGCCAGGTGTACGCGTCCCGCTGGACCCACGACGGCGAACCCCTCTGGACGGTGGTCAACCGGGGCGAAGACCACGACGGCCCGTGGCTGTGCACCGATCGCCGGCCGGGTCGCCGCTTCTTCGACCTGGTCAGCGGCGCCGAGTTGACCGTCACCGCGGCCGGCGACGGGCGGGTCGCGGTCGGTGGCCCGCTGC
>NZ_QGGF01000413.1 GCF_003857015.1 Micromonospora globispora
AACTGGAGCTTCTGTAACCCGATTTCTGATTTCCGGGTGCAGTTGGAAGCGCTTTATCACGGCCATTCAAAAACTTTGATTCAGAAGCGGCAGAAACTGCCGGATTCGCAGTTTAAATCTTGGATTCAGGAACTGATGCCGCAATAGCAAATTCAGCAGGAGACCGGCGATCTGAAGGGCCTGGTCCTGGCATCACTGAATTCGTCCGACGTGTATGCCGGTGCTTTGGACAGCCTGTTCAGCGATAAAAAGTCCTCTGGCAGTGGGGATATCAGCATCATCAACCGCAAAACAGGCCTGTGCCTGATCAAGGTCAGCAACAGCCACGTGATCAAAGTAGACTGGGATGAATCGGAATTCGGCGAGGGTGCCAGCGAATCAGTTCAGGCTGAAATCAAAGTTGACGGTGACAAAGTCGATGTGACTGCGGCCAGCCATCAGGACATTCATGTTGTGAATGATCAGACATGGGTGGGCGGTGTCTGTGTCGACACTAATGACAATGTTCAGGTGAATCTGGACAGTCTGCTGCGCGCAGTGAAAAAGCGCATGACAGACAAGTCGCTGGTTAAAATGGCTGTGAAAAGAGTTATTTGATTTCCAGAGCCGCCTCCACCGCGGCCTCGGCATTGACCAGGCCCGAGCCATAACGATTGTCTTCGTTGGGCGGCATCGGTGTGGCGGTTTTCATCAATAAAGCCTTCACCTCTGAGGGCTTTAGTTTTTTGTTCGCAGCCTTCACTAAAGCGGCTACACCGGCCACGTGCGGAGTGGCCATCGACGTCCCGAAGGTTTCTTTGTAACTTGTAAGCTCAGACTTCAGGCTGACCAAAGTTTCAGGCGATGTTTTAACCAAGGCGCGGATCTTTTCACCCACGGCCTGCTCTACGAAAAAGCCCACTGCAAACAACACATTGTCTTTTTCAAACAAGCGCGTTTCTATCAGGCCCGGTCTGTCGTTGGCGACAATCACGCTGGTGGCGCCGGCGCGCATGGCATTGCGGATCTGGTCTTCGATCGGAGTGACGCGGTTTAAAGTGACCAGCACATGTTTGTCTTTGACGTCTTTCCCGGCAAAGTCCGCCGGATCACCCAAGCCGCAGTCCACGACAGCACGTGTTTGCTCAGTATAAGGAACCGCCGTGCCCTTAAAGTGATAGGCCTTCAGTGTTTGTGGTCCCGTGGCCTCCGCAAGGGTCACAGTGCTGGATCGAC
>NZ_QGGF01000040.1 GCF_003857015.1 Micromonospora globispora
CCGACGCGCTGCCCGTGGCCCGGGCTGGCGCGGCGCACCTCGCCCCGGCGGCCCGCGCCCGCTACGAGCGCACCTTCCACCCCGACGTGGTCACCAAGCAGCTCATCGACATCTACGCCGCCGTGGCCCGCACCCCGAACCCCGCCTGAACCTTGCGTGGGGGAGGGTCAGCGGAGGGAGGCGCGGGCGGAGAAGGCGATGCTGGCCAGCAGGAAGCCGCCGTTGACGATGGTGAAGGCGACGATCAACCAGACCGTCAGCGCGGGAGCGAAGGCCAGCACCAGGCCGGCCACGAAGATCACCGCGCCGTAGTCGCGGACCAGCTTCACCAGGCGTACCGGCAGTGAGGTCGAGGTGACCATGCTGGCCGCGTTCGGGCCGGCCTGCATCACCGAGGTCACCAGGTTGACCATCCAGGTGCCGGCGAAGACGGCGATCAGCCAGGTCGGCGTGGCCGGGCGCTGCGCCACGGCGGTCGCTCCCAGAGCCGTGACCAGCGCGATCTGGGCGGCCACGTCGCAGAGCACGTCCACCCGGGCGCCGGCCGGGTTGTTCTGCTTGGTCACCCGGGCGAGCTGACCGTCCGCGCAGTCCAGGGCGTACGCGACCTGCCAGCCGACCAGCGCGACCAGCCCGACCACCCAGGCCGGTACGTCCCCGGCGGCGACCGGGCCGGCGAGCGCCACCACGGTCACCGAGGCGGCCAGGCCCAGCAGCAGGTTGGCGATGGTCAGCGCGGTGGGGCGCAGTCCGAGCCGCTGGCCGACCAGCGCGAAGACGGCCCCCAGCCACTGGCTGATCGACTCGCTGAACAGCCCGCCGCCCCGGTTGACCCGGTGGAAGTCGGCGACGGTGGGGCGGGACGGCTCAGCCAAGGTGGTCGCGGAGTGCACCGGCGTAGTCTGCCAGCCGCTCCCGCGTCTCGGTAGGCGACATCGCCAGGTGTTCGAGGATGGTGTAGCGGTCCGGGCGGGTGGCCGGCGCGAACTGCACCGCCTCCACGAACTGGTCGTCGCTCAGCCCGACGTCGGCGGGAAGCCGGGGCAGGCCGTGCCGGGCCAGGCAGGCCGACATCTCCGCGAAGCGACGGTGGTCGCCACGAAGAAAGGTGCAGAAGAGCGCGCCGAGGCCGGCCAGTTCGCCGTGCGAGGCGGTGCCGGGGAAGAGGGCGTCGATCGCGTGCATGATCTCGTGGCAGCCGCCGCTGGCCGGCCGGCTGGTGCCACAGACCGCCATCGCCAGACCGGTAGAGATCAGCGCCTCGGCCAGCACGGTGACGAAGGCGTCGTCGCTCATGTCGCCCTGGTGGGCCAGGACCGCCTCGGCACCCATCCGGGCCAGCGAGGCGGCCAGGCCGTCGACCGGCTCACCGCGGACCTGCCGGGCCAGCTCCCAGTCGGCCAGCGCGCTGATGTTGCTCACCACGTCGCCGATGCCCGCCCGGTTGTGCCGCTCCGGCCCGGCCTCGACGAAGTCCAGGTCGACGATCACCGCGATCGGAATGTGCACCCCATAGGAGCCCTTGAGCCCGTCGGTGATGAGGCTGGCCACCGGGGAGGCGATGCCGTCGTTGGCCAGCCCGGTCGCCACCGTCACCATGGGCAGCCCGCGCCGGGTCGCGGCGTACTTCGCCACGTCGATGGTCTTGCCGCCGCCGATGCCGACCACCGCGTCGTACGACCGGTTGCGCAGCTTGGCACCGAGCTCGTCGGCGGCGTCGAGGGTGCCGCCCTCCACCGTGAACACGTCCGCGGAGCGCAGCGACGGCCGGATCAGCTCGGCGATCTGCTCGCCCTGCCCGGGCCCTACCACCACCGCCACATCGCCGCCGGCGGAGATCCGCCCGTCGACGAGGATCGTGGCGAGGTCGGCCACCGCACCCCGCCGCACGTCGATGTGGAGCGGGGTGAGGATGGTCCGGGCTAGTAGCGGCACGCGATCTCCCACGCCCGGGCCAGGTCGGCGTGGTTGTCGACCTCGACCCAGGAGACGTCGCCGATGGGCGCCGGCCGGACCTCGCCGCCCCGGTCGGCGAACTCCTGGTAGCCGTCCTCGTAGTAGAGGTTCGGGTCACGCCGCCAGGTCGCCTCCAGCGCGTCGGCGAGCGCGTCGGCCACCTGCGGCTCGATCAGCGTCGCGCCGATGTACTCCCCGTACGCCTCGCCCGGGTCCATCAGCTTGGTGATCCGGGTGAGCTGGCCGGCCGCGTCGAAGGTGGTCTTCATCTCCTCCTCGGCCAGCACCTTGATGTTGTCGATCGCCAGCAGGATGCCCGGGCCGCGCTCGGCCAGCAGGGTCTTCTCCACGCTCACCGGGTGCACGGTGTCGCCGTTGACCAGCAGCACGCCGCGGGAGAAGTACTCCCGGGCCAGCCAGAGCGAGTAGGCGTTGTTCCACTCCTCGGCCTTGTCGTTGTGCACCAGGGTGATGGTGACGCCGTACTTCTTCTCCAGCGCCGCCTGGCGCTCTCGCACCGCGTCGGCGGCGTACCCGACCACGATCACGATCTCGGTCAGCCCGACCTCGGCGAGGTTGCGCAGCGCGATGTCCAGGATCGTGGTCTCACCGTCCACGGGCACCAACGCCTTGGGCAGGGTGTCGGTGTACGGGCGCAGTCGGCGCCCCGCACCGGCCGCGAGCACCATCCCGATCATGCCGGCATCCTCCCTCGTACGACTCCGGGTCACCGGTGGAGGATAGCGCCGGGTCCCCCGGCGGCTGCCGCCAACCATGGTTCAGCCCGGCAGGGCGGCCAGGTCGGCCAGCATCGACAGCCGCTCCTCGGCGGTCAGCACGGTGTACGGGCCGGCCGCCCGACGGTCGGTCTCCTGCTCGATCGCCAGCCGCTCCGGGCCCGGCGGCAGCTCGACGATGCTCGCCGCGGTGTGCCCCGCCGCGGTCCACGCCGCGGCGTGCGCGTCCGCCCGGTGGTAGCGCAGCGTGCCCAGCCGGTTGAGCAGCAGCACCCCCGGCGGGGTGCCCTCCGGCTCGTACGGCGGCGCCATCGCGTCAAACGCCGAGCCGGCCCCCGGTCCCTCCGCCTCGGCCAGCAGCAGCGCGTACCCGAGCAGTCGGCCGAGCGCCGCCACCAGCCGGACCACTCGGTCGTCGTGACCGGCCCAGAGCTCCTCGGTGACCTCGCCGTGCACCTGGTAGAGCTCGGCGAGGAAGGCGAGCCCGCGCTCGGTGGCGCAGAAACCGCCGTCCGGCGCGCGCTGGATCATCCCGTGGGCGACCTGCTTGTCCAGGGCACGCTGGCAGGCGGCCGGGTCGCGGTAGCGGGTCACCGCCGCGAAGCCCGGCCCGTCCACCGCCCCGCCCGGCGCGGCCAGCCGGGTGCGGAACTCGACCAGGAAGCCGGTGGCGGCCGGCCCGCCGTACCGTGAGCTCAGCTCGGCGCCGCCGCCGTCGCGCCCGGCGAGCATGCCGGCGACGAAGGCCCGGTCGACCGCCGGGGCGACCAGCCCGGCGAACCGGTGCGGCGCCAGCTCGACGTCGTCGCTCACAGACCGATCGAGCGGAGCGCGGCGAAGGCGTCCTCGGCGATCCGCCGGATCAGCCCATCGTTGACGTCCCGGTGCTCGTCCAGCACCGCCACGTCCTCCTCGCCCAGCCAGCGGAACTCGGTGTGCTTCCCCTGCTCCAGCCGGGGGCGGCTCAGGTCGCCGTCCACCCGGACCAGGAAGTCGCTCTCCACCCGCTCCAGCCCGTCGTCGGCGGTGTACCGGTACTCGCCGACCTGGCCGAGCACGTGCGACACGCTCCAGCCGGTCTCCTCGGTGACCTCGCGGCGCAGCGCGTCCTCGATGCCCTCGCCCGGTTCGAGGTGGCCGCCGACGATGTCCCAGCAGTTGGGGAAGATGCGCCGTTCGGGGGACCGACGCTGGATGAAGATGCGGCCGTCGTCGTCGACGATCAGCGCTCCGGCGCAGCGGAGAGGCTCGGTGGGCACGTGACGACAGTAGCGAGCCGGTACCGCTCCCGGCGACGCCCGGTCTTGTCCCGGTACGCATCAATGGCCCACCATGTCCGTACCGAGGCCACCGTCCCACAGGGGTGATGCGTGATGCAGGTTCGGGAAGCGATGTCCAGTGAAGTTCTCGTGGTCGGCCCGGAGCACACGCTCCGGCAGGCGGCCCGGATGATGTCGGCCCGCCGTGTCGGGTCGGCGGTCGTGATCGACCCGGACTCCGAGGGAGTCGGGATCATGACGGAACGCGACGTGCTCAACGCGATCGGCGCGGGGTTGGACCCCGATGTCGAGCGCACCGGAGCCCACCTGACCTGGGATGTGGTCTACGCCGGTCCGGACTGGACGGTGGAGGAGGCAGCGGCGGCGATGGCCCGCGGCGGCTTCCGCCACCTGGTGGTGCTCGACGGTCGGGAGGTGGCCGGGGTGATCTCGGTCCGCGACCTGATGCGGGTCTGGGCCCGGCAGCACGCGGCGGCCGCGGTCTGAGGCGGCGGCCCGGTAGCCGCGGCGAGCGGGCCAGAAAAGGGCGATGGCCCGGCCGATACCGGCCGGGCCATCGCTGGTGGTGCCTCAGGTCACGGGCCGACGAAGACCGCCGCGCCGCGCCAGTCCACGTTGTCCACCGTCGGACCGCTGCGCACGGTCGTCGAGCCGGTCGGCGCGCCGTCCGACCAGGCCATCGAGGACAGGTTGCCGGTGCTCCGGCCGACCACGTAGAGGGTGTCGCCGTCGAGGAAGACGCCCCCCGCGTCGGCGAAACCGGTGGTGCCGGCGACGGTGAACTTGTCCGTCCCGACGGTGCCGGTGTCCGGCGTGAACCAGCGCCAGTAGAGGGCGCTCTGCCCGGCGACGGTGTAGTACAGCCGGCCGCTCTTGTAGAACATGCCGGTCACCGTCCGCAGCTCCGAGTAGAAGTTCGTCGTGCTGCCGGCGTACGTCTGCGACTGGCCGGCCGGCGCCGAGCCGGTCTCCACGGTGTCCCACAGGGCGTCGTGGTACGGGTCGACCTTGCTCGGCGTACCGAAGGTGTCCCCGTCGAACGAGCGCCGGTAGAGCGTCCCGTTCATCCCGTAGTAGAGCGTGCCGCCTACCCAGAAGGCGCCCTCGGCGTCCGACCAGGCGGTGCCGTCGGTGTTGGCGACCGAGGTCGCGCTGCCCACCGCGGAGGCCCCGTCGTACGACCGCTTGGTGACGCTGTTGAGCGTCGTCGCGGTCGGCAGCGGCGAAACCTTCACGATCTCGATGCCCTGGATCAGCGGGTTCTCCAGCACCCGGCCGAAGTCGATGTCGACGTTGCCATCACTGGTGACGACGAACGCCCGCATCGTGCCCCGGTTGGTGCCGCCGGCGGCGGCCACCGGGTCGAAGTCGTTCAGCTTGAGCGCGCCGTCGATGTAGACGTCGAACTTTCGCTTGCCGACCGTGCTGGTGCCCGAGTACCGGTTGGCCAGGTAGAGCCGCACCTGGACGGGCTGGCCGGCCGGGACGGGGAAGTCCCACTGCATGTCCGGCGTGGTGCTCAGGTCCCACCGCTCGGCGCTGAACAGCGCCGCCGGGGTGCCGGCGGGCACGGTCGCGTCGAGGGTGGCCAGGGTGGAGTAGGTGGCGATGTTGCTGCCGGTGTTGTGGTACGAGCTCGGCGTCGTGGCGGTGTCGACCGCCCAGGCCGGGCCGCTCGGCGCGGCCAGCGCGGCACCGCCCGCGTTGACCCGGTAGAGCACGTCGGCCGCGGTCGGCGCCGGCGCGGTCTGGACGATCTCGATCGCCTGGACCAGCGGGTTCTCCAGTACGTGGATGAAGTCGATGTCCACGTTGCCGTCGCTGATCACCGGGAACGAGCGCATGATGCCCCGGTCGGTACCGCCGGCGGCGGCCACCGGGTCGAAGTCGTTCAGCTTGAGCGCGCCGTCGAGCCAGACGTCGAACTTCCGCTTACCGACGGTGTTGGTGGTCGGGTACCGGTTGGCCAGGTAGAGCCGGACCTGGATCTGAGCGCCCGCTGCGACCGGGAAGTCCCACGACATCTCCGGCGCGGTGGTCGGGTCCCACCGCTCGCTGCTGAACACGTCAACCGGGGTGCTGGCCGGCACCGACGAGTCCAGCGTGGCCTGGGTGGTGTAGGTCTGGATGTTGCTGCCGCTGTTGTGGTACTTGCTCGGCGCGGTGGCGGTGTCCGCCGCCCACGCCGGTCCGCCGTCGATCGCGGCCACCTGCGGCCCACCGGCGTTGATCCGGTAGAGCACCTGGCCGGGCTGGTACTTGCCCGCCTGGTAGACGTTGCCCGGCAGCCCCGCGGTGGTGGTCGAGTGCGGCGCGTTGCCCCCGGTCAGCGGGAAGAAGGCGATCTTCGCCCGCTTGTACTTGAAGTCGCCGATCCAGTCCTGGTCGCTGCCGAGCCAGAGTCCCTCGGGGGTGACCAGCATCTCGGTGACGCCGTAGCCGCGGGGGTTCCGGCCCGGGTTCCAGGCCAGCGGCAGGCCGCTCGCCGGGTCGAGGGCCGCGATGCTGGCCCGGCCGACCGCGCCCGGCTGCGCCTTGTCGGCACCGAGCGAGTTGTTCAGCCAGCGGAAGTGGCCGCCGACGTAGATCGCCTTCTCGCTGATGCCGACGGAGAGGAAGGTGTCGCCGCCGCTGTAGTTCACCCAGGTGGGCTGCTGCCCGGCCCCGGTGGCCGCGGTCTCCCAGCGCGAGGCCGAGTCGCAGAGCGTGCCCGGGTACGCCGCGCCGGTGGTGACCACCATGAAGTACGTGCCGTCCGGCGAGAACTGCGCGTCCCGGACGTACGAGTCGAAGGACAACGCCCGGCAGGCGGGGCTGTAGCGGTCGGTGTTCCAGTCGGCGATGGTCGCCGAGGTGTCACCGAGGTTCAGCCGCACGATCTGGTCGTGCACCACGCCGTCGGCCTTCTTGAAGTTGCCGATGACCACCAGCTGCTTGCCGTCCGGCGAGACGGCGAGCTTGTCCGGGCCGACCCCGGCGGACGCGCCGGTGCTGCCGGCGGTCCAGTTGTGGTGCTCGGTGAGGTTCGTCGTCAGGTAGCTGTCCAGCGCGCCGGTGGTGGCGTTCAGCGAGGCGAGGCCGCCCCGCGCTTCCGTGTTGGCCGTGGTGAAGATGCCGCCGACGAGGAGCCGGTCGTTCACCAGCGCGATGTCGTTCACCGTGCCGTTGAAACCCGGACCCTTGAACGCGGTGAGCGAGCCGTCGGAGACGTTCAGCAGGGCCACCTTGCGCCGGTTGACCCCGTTGACGGTGTTGAACCGCCCGGCCAGGTACACCGTGCCCGCGGTCGGGCCGGCGATCACCGCGGTCACCTCGTCGTCGAGGACCGGGGCGAACGCGTCGTCGATGAAGCCGGTGGACTTGTCGAAGGCCAGCACGTACTTGCGGGTGAGGGTCGTGGTCGACCCCCGGTTCTGCGCCTGGGTGAACGACCCGGCGGCGATCACCTTCGTGCCCGCGTCGTAGATGGCCACAACGTTGCCGTCGATGATGTTCGGCGTCTCCGAGGCGGGCACGTCGGCGACCACGGTGTCGTGGTTGGGCGCGGCGAGCGCGGGGCCGGCGGTGAAGAGGCTGGCGATGCCGAGAACGGCGGCGCCGAGGACGGACACCGAGCGGTGTCTCAGTAAGCAGGAAGGCACAGGCAACTCCGGAGGCGCGTCCGAGACCTGCGATCGGGGCCGGAAGTCGACGCAGCGTGAGGCGTCCGACGGGTTGGCCGACCACAGAGGTGAAAGCACACTTTCCCTTATCAGGGGAGGCTGCGTCCACCCCGGATGGTGATATTGACCGAGGATGTCGCCGGGTCGGCCCGGCGATCCATCCCGGGCCACACGAAAAGACGAGGGACGATCACCGGGCCGGCGTCGACGGTGGGCCGGTGGACGCGGTCAGGTCCGGCAGGGGCGGGGCGAAGTACGGGTCGGTCGCCATCTCCCGGAACACCGCCGCGCTCTCCGGATCGTCGGTGAAGGTGCTGTCGTACAGCGGCTTCGTCTCCTTCCCGGCGAAGTAGAGGGCGGCCTTGATCTGGGGGTGCGTCTTCAGGTACGGGCCGACCTCGCGCAGCCAGTCGGCCCGCTGCCCGGGCCGGCCCTTCTCGGTCAGCCCGAATTCCCCGATCACCACCGGCCGCGGGTGCTCCCGGGCAAAAGCCATGAAGTGGTCCATCCGGTCGCTGAAGCTCGCCCACTCCGGGCCCGGGTAGACGTCCGCGCAGAGCCAGTCCACCTGGTCGTCACCGGGGTAGTAGGCCGCCGCGTCCCGGTTCGGGTCGGCGAAGCCGTCCGCGTGCGGGCACCACACCCAGGCCGCGTTCGTCACGCCCACCTCGGTGAAGATGGCCCGGACGTGCTTCCAGGCGGCGATGTAGTCCGCGGGGGAGTGGACGCTGGCGCTCAGGTTCGGGCGGTCCATCTCCCAGCGGTAGCGCAGCAGGACGGGCACCCCGAACGCCTTGACGTCCTCGGCCCGCTGGCGGATCAGCGAGTCGTACTCACCGCTGACGGTCGACAGGGTGTCCGTGCCGGCCCAGGAGATCATCTGAAGCTTCCCCATGGCCTGGAACGCCCGCTCGGTCTGGCCCGGGAACGGCTTGGTCCACGTGTTGAACATGTGCGCCATGGTGAGCTTGCCGCCGGCCGCCCGGTTGAACTCGTCGAGCGCTTCCGCCCGACCGGTCGGGGAGTGCCACTGCGGCTTCACCCAGGCGCCGAGCCAGGCGCCCTTCTTCGGCAGCTCGGGCCCGCGGCCGGTGGTCCGCACCGGCGCGGTCCGGGGTTCCACGGTGGGCGGTGGCGCCATCATCGTCCGCTCCGGCCGGCGGACCGGTGCCGACTCGCAGGCTGTCACGGCCGGCGCCAGGCAGGCCAGCACGAGCGCAACAACCGTCATGGTCCGTCGTGATCGTCGTACCACCGGCAAACCTCTCCCCCGTACGGTCGCCTGCCCGGGTTGTCGAAGGCCCGGCAGCGCCGGCTCAGCGGGCACGCCGCGGAGGTGGGCGGGCGACCTGGTGCACTCTACCCGTGCGACAGCGGGCAACGGGGTGCCCAGTTCGGCCGGCTGCGGCTCGGCCGGTACCGCCCGTGCGGGACCGGGACCAGCGTCAGCGGCGCTCCACCGTCGCGCGAACCCGGGTCACGGCTGGATCGGTGCCGCAGCGTTCCGGTTGCGGCGCAGGGCGCGCAGCGCGTCGAGGTGCAGCGTGCTCCGCAAGCGCCAGGCTCCGGCGAGGTACGCCGCGGCGCCGGCGACCGCCACCAGGGCGAGCACCGTCACCGGGACGTCGAGGAGGCTGGCCAGCCCGAGCGGAAGGCCGAAGCAGGCGAGCGCCAGCGCCATCGCCGCCCGGGTGCCCCGCCCGAACGGGTGCAGCCGCAGCGACCACCAGAGCTGGGCCAGCGGTACGAGATTGTTCACCAGGATGGCGGCGGTCCAGGCCAGAGCGGCTCCGAGGATGCCGTACACCGGGATGAGAGCGACGTTGGTCAGCACGTTGATCGCGGCGCCCGCCATCGCGTTGTAGAAGGTCCAGGCCGTCCGGCCGGCCATGTTCAGCACCACGTCGACCATGCCGCAGCCGGTCGCCACCAGCATGGTCAGCGCGAGCAGCAGCACCACCCGGCGGCCGGCGCCGTAGCCGGAGCCGAAGAGGCTGAGCATCGGCTCGGCGAAGGCGGCGAAGAGCAGGTACGCCGGCCAGGAGAGCAGCACCAGCCAGCCGGTAGCGGCCTGGTATAGCTGGCGCGCCTCGCGGTGGTCGGTGCGGGCGAAGGCCGCCGCCATCCGGTGCTGCACCGAGCTGGACAGCGCCACCCCGGAGAGCTGGCCGAGCGCGAGGAAGCGGGTCGCGGCCGTGTACAGGGCCGCGTCGGCCGGCCCGCGCATCGCGCTGAGCAGCACGATGTCCAGGCGCTGCACGACGATCGCGGCCAGCGTGCTCAGGGCCCGTGGCCCGGTGAACCGCCAGAACGGCCCGAACTGCTCGGCCGCCGGCACCGCCCGGGTGACGTCGCGCTCGGCCCGGCGGACCAGCCGACCGAGCCAGACCAGCGCCACCGCCGCGGCGAACAGGTAGGGCACCGCCCAGGCCAGCGGCAGCGCGCTGGTGGCGGAGAGGCCGAGCCAGGCCGCGACGGCGACCGCGACGAACTGCACCAGGGTGCGGCCGAGCCGTTCCACCGTCAGCAGCGGGCGCATCTGACCGAAACCCTGACAGGCGGCCAGGGCGTAGTCGCTGAGCGCGGCCAGCGGCACGAACGCGAGCAGCACCCGCAGCGCGGTCACCCCGCCCGGACCGGCGTCGGGCATGGTCAGCCGGGCCAGCGCCGGGGCGGCCAGCCAGCCGGCGAGGGCGAGCAGCGCCCCGACGGCCAGCACCGGCACGAGCCCGACGGCGATCGTGCCCCTGATCCGGTCGCGCTGGTCCAGCGCCCGGTGCCGGCTGACGAAGTAGATCGTGCCCACGTCGGTGCCGAGCCGGGCGGCCGCCGCGGCGATCATGAACGCGCTGGTGGCCGCGAAGAACATGCCGGCCTCGCGGACCGACCAGCCGCGGGTGATGACGATGTTCAGCCCGAAGCCGGCCGCCGCGGCGAGGCCGACCCCGACCAGATTGGCGAAGCCCTGCCGCGCCGCGCCACCCAGCGGGGCGGCTGCGCCACCTCCGGCGGGAGCGGGCTCGGCGACCGGCGCGGCCACGTCCCGGCCGTCGGCCCCGCCGGCGTCCGTCCTGATCACCGACGCCACGACGGTACGCGTCCCCACCAGGTGGCCAGCCGCTCGTCGTACGGCGCGAAGTGCTCCTCCAGCCGGGCCCGCAGCTCCGCCGACATCGGCGAGCGGGACCGCGAGTTGTGCTTGCCGAAGGCGATGTCCGCCCGGCGGGGCAGCTCCAAGAAGTCGCAGACCGCGTCGAACGCCGGGCGCGGGTCGGCGAAGAAGTCGTCGCTGTCGATGACGTGCAGCCGCTCCCGGCCGACCAGCGTCTCCAGCCGTTCCAGCTGCTCGATGTACCGCCCGCGGGCCAGGTACGCGTTGTGCTGCAGGTGGTAGCTCAGGTACGTCGGGTCGGCGGTCATCCGCTCCCGCTCGCCGGCGGTCCGCTCCCCCTCCAGCTCCAGCGCCCGCTCGAACGACGACTCCGTCTCATAGCCCCGGGCCAGCTCGTGGGAGTGCGCCGAGTACGCCCGCTCCACCGGGTCGCGGAGCAGCACCAGCAGCTTCACGCCGGGCAGGTCCTCGGTGATCCGCTGACCGGCCAGCGGGTGGAACATGTAGAACGGGCTCGACTCGCCGGTGATCCCGCGTACGCCGAGCTGCTCCCGGACCGCCTCCCCCTTCGCGGTGGTGGGGAAGTGCCCGAGGTACCAGCTCATGCCCCGCTGGTAGTCCATGTCGAAGTAGTGCACGCCCTTGTGGTACGCCGGCGGCAGCACTCCGGGGTGCTGGGAGAGGGTCTTGAACAGCGAGGTGGTGCCGCACCGCTGCGCGCCCACGATCAGGAATCCGGGCGTCATCCGCGATCCGGCGGTCAACCGACCGACCGTCCGGCTCACCGTCCGCACCGCACGGAGCGCCTGCTCCTTGGCCACCGTCACGTCCCCACTCCTCACTCTCACCGGGCCCGGCGGGCCAGGTGCTCCTCCACCGCGGGCAGCAGCCAGGCGTCGACGTGTCCCAGTCGCGCGCCCGCCTCGGCCTGCCGGTCCCGCAGATATCGTGCCGCCAGCTCCACCAGGTAGAGCACGGCGACCAGGTCGGCGTCGCGCTCGGGCTGGTCGAAGGCGCCCAGCGTCCGCCCGGCGCCGTCGATCAGCGCCCGCGCCGCGTCGATCGGCTCCACACCGTCGTGGCCGATGGCGGTCTGCACCGCGCGGTGCAGCGCGTCGTATCCGGCCGGCACGTCGGTGTCGAACCGCTCCCAGTCCCACACCAGCACCCGGCCGTCGGCGAGGACGGCGCTGTTCCCGCCGTTCCAGTCTCCGTGCCAGGCGCCGAAGGCCAGCACCGGGTCGGCGTCCGCGACGGTCTTCAGCACCGCGCGCAGCCACCCGGCCTCCGGCCGTGCGCCGAGCCCGTCCACCGCGTCCGCCAGCCGCGCCGCGTGCTCGCTGCCCGCGTACGACCGGCGGCGTACGTCGAGGCAGCCGGCGACCGCCACCATCGCCGCCCGCTCGGACGCCTCGGTGGCAGCCGGGGTGGCCCGGGGCAGCCGGACCGGCAGCGCCTCCTGTACCAGCAGGGCGTGCCCGTGCCATTCGCCGTGGTACAGCACCCGGGCGACCGTCACCGGGCCGAGCGGCAGGTCGGCCAGCCGGCGCAGCGCGGCGGCCTCGGCGTCGACCAGCGCCCGGGTCAGCGGGTCCACGCCCAGCTTGGCGTAGCCGAGCGCCCGCCCGTCCCGGCCGAGCAGTTGCAGCACCGGCTTCCGGTTCGCCCGAGCCGGCCCGATGTGCATGCTGACCAGCGCCGGGGTGCCGAGCACCTCGGCCAGGTACCCGTCGAGCGTGCCGGCGGCGGCGTCCACCGTCAGCCGGTCGCGGAAGACCAGCGGCCCCAGCCCGACCCGGAACGCCGTGGCCAGCCCCTGCCGGACCAGCTTCGCCTTGCGGCCGACCGCCTCGGTGGAGTGCCGGACGGCGCTGGCCGCGGCCCGGCCGGAGCCGGTGGGCACGAGCAGTCGCGGTCGGGCCGCCGACGGAACCACCACCCAGCCGCCCCGGCCGCCCTTTCGCAGTGTCGGCTCAGCCGGCGCGGGCCAGATCAGCGCGGCGAGCTCGGCCAGGTACGCGGACCGGCCGTCGCCGTCCGGGGGAACACGGAACACCATCAGCGGTCACCGGCTGCTTCGAGTCGGGCCCGCAGCCCGCCAACGGTGCTCCTGGCCGGCGCCGGCGCCACGGCCCGGCGGAGCCGGTCGTTGCGGGCGAGCAGGGCGACCGAGATCAGGCCGTAGGCAAGGGTGGCTTCCAGTGAGTTGTAGGTGAACTGGAAGAAGAGCATCAGGATCAGCACCAGGCTGCCGGCGATGCCGATGGCACTGTGGTCCCGCCGGTACCGCCAGAGGCAGTAGAGGAAGAACCCGTTGTAGCAGATGGCGCCGACGTAGCCCTGGCCCACCAGCAGTGCCCAGAGCTGGCCGTTGCTGCCCAGTTCCCGGTTGCCGCACTGCGGGCACTCGTCGGACTTGCCGATGGCGATGGACCGGTTGCTGCCGATCAACGCCCGGTTGCCGCCGTACCCGAGGACGGGTGAGTGGTTGGCGGCGGTGACCGAGCCCTCCGAGAGGGTGGCCCGGATGTCGTCGCTGTGCCCGTTCTGCAGGCGTTCGTCGAAGGTCCGCCCGAGCGGGGTGGCGATGATCAGTACGCCGATCAGCCCGACCGCGAGGGCCAGCCCGCCGAGCACCGCCATCCGGCCGCGCAGCGCCAGCCGGATCGCCACGTAGACCGTCGAGATGCCGAGGCCGATCCAGAGGCCCCGGTTGAGCGAGTAGACGATCGGGAAGATCGCCGCCAGCGCGATGGCGATGCCGAACAGCCGGCGTACCGGCCGACCCAGCACCACCCAGCCGACCAGCATCCAGATCAACAGGATCGCGATGTTCTCGCCCCAGGAGTTGGTGTACTCGAAGGGTGCGGAGGGCCGCGGGGAACTGGGCTCGCCCGCCAGCACCTGCTGCACCTGGGCGAGCTGGACGTCCATCAACGACGCGACGTAGGGATGGGTGGCGATCGAGTGCGGCAGCACGTACCGCAGCGGGGCGACGAAGCCGAAGGTGGGGAAGATCGTGGCGAGATAGCCGCCGACCACCGTGACGACCGCCATGAACCCGAAGAGGCGCACCACCCGCCGCTGGGGCAGCTCCCGTTCCGGCAGGTTGAGCACGTACAGCATGATCACGGTCATCGCGACGTAGGTGGCGACCCGGATGGCCCAGCCGAGGTACCGGCCGCCGCCCGACGGCGGGAGCGTGTCCGGTGCGGTCAGGTCCAGCATCAGTGCGGAGAGCAGCACCCAGAGCAGCAGCACGAGCCACAGCCCGAACCCGGGCGGCACCCGTATCGGGCCGCGACGGTAGAGCTGGACCACCATCGGCACCGCCATGACCACGAAGATCAGGGTCGACACCCCGAGCGCCCACCACAGCGGATAGAGCACGAAGAGCGCACTCAGCGGCCACGCCGGCGGCAGCCGGAGCGACCGGTCCCGCGGTCGCAGGGGCACCGGGCCGAGTCGCGCCGGAGCGGCCGGCGGGACGTCCGGGACCGAGGCCGTCCCGCGGACGGGGTGGTGCGGGGTGACCGTACTCATCTGATGGTGACCTTGGCGCTGGTCGGCACGTAGAGCACCCACGCGTTGCCCGGCAGCGGGTGCAGCAGCTCACCGCCCAGGTCCATCACGTTGCAGAGCAGGTCCTGACCGGGCTTGCGCCACCGCCCCTTGGCGCCGGACGGGCCGGAGACGGCGACCGCGGCGCCTTCACCGAAGACCTTCGCCGAGGGCAGCGAGCGGTACGACGGGTGTCGGATGTCGATCGTCCGGTACTCCATGGTCAGCACCATCACCGAGGTGGCCGTGACCGTCGCCGTCCCGACCTTGCTGACCCAGACCGACTTCTGCGCGTCGTACCGCCAGACCATCGGCGGGCCGCCGGCCACCGCGACGGTGAGTTCCCGGGCGGGGACCAGGTCGCGCCCGGCCAGCGGGGTGCCGGCCGTGCCGTAGTCGAGAACCTGGGTGGGCGGCTGCCCACCCTTCGGGGCCGCCTTCCACAGCGCGGCCGTCGAGGTGTGGTCGGAGCCGAAGACCTTCTCGTCGTCGCCGGGCGTCATCCCGGCGAGGCCGGACGCCTCGAACTGGTTGCGGAAGTTGGGCGGGCCGCCGTCGTAGCCGATGAACGGCCGCAGCACGCCCAGGGATCGGATGTCGACCGGGCGGATCTCGGTGACCGGACCGATCTTCGTGGCGTCCCGGGACTGGAAGACCGCCGTGAGGTGCAGCGTGTCGGATTCGGCGAATTCCGCGTAGACCAGGTCGGCCGAGCCCAGGCCGGCCGGTGTGGTCGACCGGGTGACCCGGATCGGCACGGCGAGCGCCTGCCGGCCGGCCACCGGTGCGGCGCTGACCGGCAGACCGGTCAGCGGCGCGCTGGGCAGGCTCGGGGTCGCGCTCGGGGTGGCCGACGCCGGGGCCCCCGGGTCGACGATGTCGGTCCGCCCCGGCGGCTGCGGCTCGCTGCAGGCCGTGCCGAAGCCGACCACGAGGGCCGGAGCGAGGGCGGCGCGGAGCATCTGCCGACGGTTCACCCCAGGTCCTCGCCGGAGTCGAGCGCGTAGCTGGACCGGGCCGTACCGTCGACGGCCGCGCCGTCACCGCGGGACCGGTAGGTGCTGCCCTGACCGGTGCCGGTCATCGGCACTGGGCCGGCCGGGGGCGTCGGCTTGGCCGAGCCCGTGGCGGTGCCCGTCGACCCGGACGGCTTCATCCGCGGCAGCACCACGGTCGACTCCACCGACGGCGAGCTGGGGGCCGGCTTCGGTCGGTTGGCCGGGACCGCCGCCGGCTTGGCGGCGGCTGCCGGCAGGCGCGGGGCCAGCACCGCGCCGATCACCGGAGCGTCGACCTGCTCGAACTGCCGCAGGGCGGCACTGATCTCACCGCTGCGGGTACGGCCGGTCTCGGCGACCACGATGACCGCGTCGACGTAGCGGCCCAGCGCCTGCGCCTCGACCGCGATGATCGGCTGGGCGGTCTCGATGAGCACGTGGTCGAAGCGGGCGGAGAGCTCGGCGAGCACCTCCAGCAGCGCCGCCACCGGCAGCTCGGCCTCGGCGTCCAGGTCGCCGGGGACGAGCACCCGGAGCTGGCCGAGCCCGGGGACGGGGGCCAGCGCCTTCAGGGCCGGTACGTCCCGGCGAAGCACCGCGGCCAGGCTGTGCCGGCCCTCGCTGACCCCGGTCATCGCGGTGAGCACCGAGCCCGGCTTGGTGGTCACCAGCGCGACCTGCTGGCCGGCGCGGGCGTACGCCGCGGCGAGGTTGGCGGCCACGAACCCGGCCGCGTTGCCCGCGGAGCCGTTGCAGAGCAGCAGCTGGCGGCCCCGGCCGGGCTCGGCCGGCTGGGGCACCGTGGAGAGCAGCACGTTGCGCAGCCGGCCCAGCTCCCGGGAGATCTTGTGGGCGGGCGGCAGTACCGACAGCGACGAGGTGCGCGGCGGGAGCTCCAGCAGCACCGGCAGCCCGACCCGGTCGGCGATGTCCCGGCCGCGGCGGATCCGGGTGTCGAGGCGGTCCAGCACGAGCGCCAGCACGATGCCGAGCAGCAGGCCGGCGCCCATGCCGCTAGCCAGGTTGAGGGTCCGGTTCGGCGAACTGGGGCTGCTCGGCAGCCGGGCGTCGGAGATGATCTCGCCCGGGTCGATGCTCGTGGAGAGCAGCGGGCTGAGCCGGTTGTTCAGCGAGCTGAGGTTGTTGGTCAGCACCTGCTGGTCGGCCTCGGCCCGCTTCCGCTGGACCGAGTTGCTGGGCGTCCCCGTGATCCGGGCGGCGACGGCGCTGAGCTGCTTGTTGACGTTGTCGATCTGCTGCCGGAGCCCGTTGATCTCGTTCTCCAGGGCGCGCTGGGCGGTGGCGCTGCGCAGGTCGAGGTAGGCCTGGGCGAACGAGTGCGAACCGGCCCGCGCCTCCTCGGGGCTGTCCGCCTCGTACGCCACCTGAAGGACCTGGCTGTTGGGCGGCACGGTGACGGTCACCGACTCGACCAGATCGTCGGCCGACGTGCCGCTCTTCATCAGCCCGCGGGCCCGCTCCCCGACGACGAGCGAGCGCACCACCTGGGCCTCGGTGTCGAGGTTGACCTTGGCGTTCTGGTTGGTGCTGTTGTCGCTGCCGCCCGTCGCCAGCGGACGCACCAGCACCGAGGTGGTCGACGTGTACCGGGCGTGCTGGAGCTGGGTCACCGCCAGGCCGCCGGCGGTGCCGAGGATCGCCGCCAGCAGCAGGATCCACCAGCGGCGGCGAAGCCAGCCCAGATAAGCCATCAGCACAGGTCCGTCGGAATCGCTCTCGGCCAGGTGAGGTGAGGGCATCAGATTCTGTCGCTCGCTTTCGACCGTGCCGGGCAATTCACGGCGCAGTTGACCGGACCGTGAACTCGAGTGTCCCCGATCCGGACGAGGAGGGAAAGTCTGCTCACGTCCGGTGAGCCTGCCCAGATGTAGGCAGCCCGCGTAGATATGGCCGGTAATGACTGACCATTCGGCGGGTCCCGGTGCGGGTTCGACCTGCCCCCGGTCGGCGTCCACGTCGACGTTCGTCCGGAGCGGTGACGGAATCCTGACACATTCCCGCCCCGCCCGGGTGCACTGGCCCCGCGCCACGCCGTGACCGCCGCCAACCTCGCGGTCCGGTCCACCCGGGACCCCGGCCGTCGCCCTTTCCAGAGCTGAGCCGACCGGTGGGTGTGGATCAGTCCAACGGCCCCTTCAGTTGTCCACCGGAGCGCCGATAGGTTGTCATGGCGCGTCTGAGGGCGGTTCACGAACATCCGGGCGCGGTCACCGTACGGGGAGGAATGTTGGTAGGCGGGTCAACCGAGGGCTCGGGTCAGGTCCTGCTCGTCGGATCCAGCGGCGGGCATCTCGCTCAGCTCCTGGCACTGGAGCCGTGGTACCGGGACCGCCGCCGGGCGTGGGTCACCTTCGACACCCCGGACGCCCGCTCGCTGCTCGACGGCGAGGACGTGGTCTGGGCGTACCACCCCACCACACGGAACGTGAAGAATCTGGTACGCAACGCGTTCCTCGCGCTGCGGGTGATCCGCCGCCGTCGCGTCGACGCGGTGGTCACCACCGGTGCCGGGGTGGCCCTGCCGTTCGTCGTTGCGGCCCGGCTGCGCCGGATCCCGACGGTCTACATCGAGGTGTACGACCGGATCGACAGCGCCACGCTGACCGCGCGGCTCTGCCGGCCCTTCCTCTCCGCGATGCTGGTGCAGTGGGAGGAGCAGCGCCGGATGTACCCGGAGGCGACCGTCGTGGGGAACCTGCTGTGACCCCGGACCTTCCCCGGCCGCGCGGCGGCCGGCCACCGTACGTGCTGGCCGTGGTCGGCACCGACGTGCACCGGTTCGACCGCCTGGTGGACTGGCTGGAGCGCTGGCACGCCGGCCGCGCCGCCGGGGTCCGGCTGGTCCTCCAGTACGGCCACAGCCGGACCCCGCGGCTGCCCGAGGCGGCCCCGTTCCTCGGCCACGAGGAGCTCCAGCGGGCGATGGCCGAGGCGACGCTCGTGGTGAGCCACGGCGGCCCGGCCACCATCACCGAGGCGCGACGCAACGGCCACCTGCCGATCGTGGTGCCGCGCGACCCGGGGCACGACGAGCACGTCGACAACCACCAGCAGCTGTTCTCCCGGCGGCTCGGCGCGGCCGGGATGGTGCGGGTCTGCGAATCCGAGGCCGAACTGGTCGCCGCCCTCGACGAGGGAACGGCCGACCCGTCCCGGTTCGTCCTGGCGGCGGACCCGGACCGGCCGGACCCCCGGGCCGAGGCGGTGGCCCGGGTGGGCCGGGTCATCGACGACCTGGTGGCTGCCCGAGCCCGCCAACGCGTCGGGGGGTGGCGGCGGTGAGCCCGGTGAAGGGCGAGAAGCCGCGCGTGCTCTTCGTCGGCGGGCTGGGGCGCAGCGGCTCCACGCTGCTGGAACTCCTGCTCGCACAGAGCCCGGACGTCTGCGCGGTGGGCGAGGTGGTCCACCTCTGGGAACGGGCGCTCGGCGCCGACGAACGCTGCGGCTGCGGCGAACGCTTCACCGCCTGCCCGTTCTGGCTGCAGGTCGGCGAGCGCGCCTTCGGTGGCTGGTCGACCGTGGACCGGGACGCCGTGCTGGCGCTCAAGGACCGGGTCGACCGTACCCGGCACATCCCCCGGCTGGCCCGCGCCTCGCTCTCCGCGGCGGAGCTCGCCGACGTCCGCCACTACGCCGATCTCTACACCCGCATCTACCGGGCGGCGCTCGAGGTGACCGGGGCCCGGGTGGTGGTGGACTCCAGCAAGCACGCCTCGCTGGCGTTCGCGCTGCGCTGGGCCGAGGACCTCGACCTGCGGGTGCTGCACCTGGTCCGGGACAGCCGCGCGGTGGCGTACTCCTGGGGCAAGCAGGTGCGCCGGCCGGAGGTGGTCGACGGCGAGGACTTCATGCCCACCTTCTCCCCGTTCGAGGTGAGCAAACTCTGGACCGCGCAGAACGCCGCGTTCCACCTGCTCGCCTCCCGGGCGTCGGTGCTGCGGCTGCGCTACGAGGACTTCACCGAGGACCCGGCGGGCACGGTACGCCGGCTCCGCGAGTTCGCCGGGCTGCCGGACGACCCGGAGGCGCTGCGGATCCTCACCGACCCGCCCGCCTCACCGGTACGCGCGCACAGCATCGCCGGCAACCCGCTGCGCTTCAGCGGAGGCCCGCTGCAGGTACGGCGGGACGAGGCGTGGCGCAGCCGGCTGCCCCGCCGTAGTCGGGCCGTGGTCAGCCTGGCCACGCTGCCCTTCCGAATCCGCTACGGCTATCTGGGCCAGCGGGAATCGAGAACTGGAGAGACGTCGTGAGCGCGAGGAGTGAGCCGGGTCTGCGAGCCCCGCAGTCGCGAACTGGAGAGACTTCGTGAGCGGTCCGAGCATCTCCGTCGTCGTGCCGACGCGGGACCGTCCCGAGCTGCTCCGCGCGGCGCTCGACGCCATCCTCAGCCAGGCGCACCCGGGCCCGGTCGAGGCGATCGTGGTCTACGACCAGTCCGAGCCGGACCACTCGCTGGAGCACGACCACGGCGACCGGCGGGTACGCGTCATCACCAACACCCGTACGCCGGGCCTGGCCGGGGCGCGCAACACCGGCATCGAGGCGGCCACCGGTGACCTGGTCGCGTTCTGCGACGACGACGACGAGTGGCTGCCTGGCAAGCTGGCCGCGCAGCTCGGCGCGCTCGACGTCCACCCAGACGGCGCCCTGGTCGCCTGCGGCATCCGGGTCAGCTACGACGACCGGAAGGTGGACCGGTCGCTGGACCGGTCCCGGGTGCCGCTGGACGCGCTGCTCCGCGACCGGCTCACCGAGCTGCACCCGTCGACGTTCCTGATCCGGCGGGCGGCCCTGCTCGACGGCATCGGGCTGGTGGACGAGCAGATCCCCGGCAGCTACGCCGAGGACTACGAGTTCCTGCTCCGGGCCGCCCGGTACGCGCCGCTGGTCAACGTGGACGCCCCGTACGTCCTGGTCCGCTGGCACAAGCGGTCGTACTTCGCCCAGCGCTGGGAGACCATCTCGACGGCGTTGCAGTGGCTGCTGCGGCGCTACCCGGAGTTCGCCACCGTGCCGCACGGCGAGGCGCGGGTGGCCGGTCAGATCGCCTTCGCCCAGGCCGCGATGGGCAACCGGCGGGACGCGGTCCGGTGGGCCCGGCGCACCCTGGCCCGCAATCCGAAGGAGCCGCGCGCCTACCTGGCGCTGGCGGTGGCGACCCGGGCGGTGCACGCCGACCGGGTGCTGCGCACGCTGCACAAGCGCGGCCGAGGCATCTGAGCGCACGAAACGGGCGGGCGACCAACCTGGTCGCCCGCCGTTGCGCGGATGCGGGGGTCAGGCCGTGCAGAAGGACCGCCAGGCCTGGATGCTCGGTGAGTCCAGCAGGCGGAAGTCGCCGTAGCTCACCGCGTTGTTCCAGTACGCCACGAACTCCGGCCGCTGGCCGTTGACGTAGGTGGTCATCGAGCGGAGCCAGCCGGCCCGCCCCATGCCGGTGTCGCCGGGCAACAGGTCGCTGCCGGTCTCCGCCAGACCCCAGGGCTTGCCCAACTCCCGGGACTTGCTGATCATGCGGCCGAAGACTTCCTGGGGCGACGCGTACCGCTTCCACTTGACTGCCCAGTTGTAGCAGTCCCAACCGAGGGCCTCGACCACGTCGCCGCCCGGGTAGAAGTCGTTGAAGTTCCGCCCCGACTTCGGGTCGACCGTCCAGCACATCAGGATGAGCGTGTTGATGAGCCTCGGGTTGTCCGCCCGGTCGGCCAGGCCGGCGATCCGGCGCCAGGCCGTCCGGTACGCGGCCGCCGTGTAGGAGCCTCGCTGGACGTCGTCCTCCGGCTCGTGGAAGTACGACCAGTAGACGTTGTGCTCGCGGGGAATCGACGCGAACCAGGAGGCCAAACGGCTGTCGTACTTCCCGGTGTTGATCTCCTGCGGCGAGGCCTTGAAGGAGACCACCACGGTGCGGTCGACGAGGTCGGACCGGCTGCCGTCCCAGGCCGGCGGGAGCCCGGGGTAGAAGATGCGGGCCATCTTCGGCCGGCCGAAGGTGCGGTCGGAGCGGGCCATCGCCTGGCTGAACGTCTCACCGCTCTGCGCATCGATCGACAGGCCGGGCAGCGTCAGGCGGGTGCCGGTGAAGCCGGGAACCTTTCC
This sequence comes from Micromonospora globispora, assembly GCF_003857015.1. Lineage (GTDB taxonomy): Bacteria > Actinomycetota > Actinomycetes > Mycobacteriales > Micromonosporaceae > Micromonospora > Micromonospora globispora. Next base: position 21,430 of record NZ_QGGF01000040.1, read on the forward strand.
GCCGGTGGCCGTGGCCGAGGGCGACGCGCTGGCCGGCCGGCCGCCCAGCCCTTCGGCCCCGCTGGGGGTGGGGG
>NZ_QGGF01000720.1 GCF_003857015.1 Micromonospora globispora
GTTGGCGAAGTGCGCCCCGGCGCCCAGGGAGGCCGCCGCGGCGACCAGCCAGACCGGCGGGGCGGGCGCGCCGGGCAGGGCCAGCACCACGAAGGCGGGCAGCAAGCCGAAGGAGATCGCGTACGGCAGCACCGAGACCGGGGTGGACTTCAGCGGCCAGTCGTAGAGAAGGGCGGAGAGCAGGCCGACGGTGGCCCAGGCCGCCGCGGCCGGGGTCGTGGTCAGCGCCAGCGCCGGGGTGGCCAGCGCGGCCAGCATCGCGGCCAGGCCCACGGTGCGCCGGCGGACCGCGCCGGTGGCCACCGGCTTGTCGGTACGCCCCACCATGGCGTCCCGGTCGGCGTCGAGCGCGTCGTTGCTCCAGCCGACGGCGAGCTGGCTGGCCAGCACGGTCAGCACCACGGCCACGACGCCGCCCGGCCGGTGCCCGGCCCCCCACGCGAGCAGTCCGGCCACTGTGGTGACCGCGACGGCCGGTTCCGGATGGCTCGCCCTGACCAGCCCTAACACCGACGACGACATAAGGGAAGTCTGGCTGTTACCGGGGAGTCGTGCCAGGCTCGGTCCATGGCAGATATGGCCCCGGTGTCCACCCCGCCCCGGGTGCTGCCGCCCAACGACCCCCGCCAGTACGACGACCTCGCCGGCGAATGGTGGCGGCCGGACGGCGCGTTCGCGATGCTGCACTGGTTGGCCCGGGCCCGGGCGGCGCTGGTGCCGCCGGCGTCCCGGCCCGACGCCCTCCTGGTGGACCTGGGCTGCGGCGCCGGGCTGCTCGCCCCACACCTGGCCGGCAAGGGCTACCGGCACGTGGGGGTGGACCTCACCCGCTCCGCCCTGGCGCACGCCGCCGGGCACGGCGTGACCGTGGTCAACGCGGACGCCACCGCGGTCCCGCTCGCCGACGGCTGCGCCGACGTGGTCTCCGCCGGTGAACTGCTGGAACACGTACCGGACTGGCGGCGCGCGGTCGCCGAGGCGTGCCGGCTGCTCCGCCCCGGCGGCCTGCTGGTCCTGGACACCCTCAACGACACCCTGCTGGCCCGGCTGATCGCCGTGGAGATCAGTGAGCGGCTGCCGACCGTGCCCCGGGGCATCCACGATCCACGGTTGTTCGTGGACGCCCGCGCCCTGGTCGCCGAGTGCGCCCGGCACGGCGTCGCGCTGCGGCTGCGCGGGGTCCGCCCGGAGCTGGGCGGGACGCTGGCCTGGCTGCTCCGCCGGCTGCGCGCGTCCCGGGGTGGCCGCGGTCCAACGCGGACGGAGTCGTCCCCGG
>NZ_QGGF01000316.1 GCF_003857015.1 Micromonospora globispora
GTGCCCTCCCGGATCCGCCGCCTGCCTGCGTTTCTGGTCGGCGACCATGCGGGCGTAGACGACGTTGGACAGTCGGCGTTTCAGCGCGCGCATGGCTTCCATCGACGTCTTCCCGGCGCCCTTCTTCGCGTCGAAGTAGGCGCGGCCTTCGGTGCGGTTGCGCAGCTGGACCACGGCCATGATGTGCAGAGTCCGGTTGATCCGCCGGTTGCCGGCGCGGGAGAGCCGGTGACGCTTCTGGTCGCCGGAGGACGCGTCCAGGGGTGCGGTGCCGTTCCAGGAGGCGAACCGGTCGCGGTCGGCGAACCGGCTGATGTCTGCGACGTCTGCCAGTAGGCGGGCTGCGCCTGAGGGGCCGATGCCGTGCAACTCCATCAGGGTGGAGCCGCGGGCGAGGACCAGGGCTTTGAGGTCCTTGTCCGCGGATTTGATCTTCTTGTCGATGCCCTCGAGTTCACTGATCAGCTCGACGGCGAGGCGGCGTCTGGTCTTGCCCACGATGTCGCGGGGTTTGACCGTCGCGATCAACGCGCGGGCCTGTGGCGCGGACAGGAACTTCTTCGCCCCGCCGGGTAACAGTTCCAGCAGCAACCGGTGCAGCCGGTTGATGGTCTGGGTGCGGGCGCGGCCGAGCTCGTCACGCCGGTCGGCGAGCATGCCCATCACCTGCAGGTCCGGGTCGACCTGAACCTGCACCAAATTCGGGCTGCGTAGCGCCACCATCGCGACCGAGTGCGCATCCACCGGGTCGGTCTTGCGGCCGTTGCCGGTGGCGAACACCCGAACCTGCGCCGACAGTTTCGCGGGCACGTCGAGCACCGTCTCACCGTCGTGGACCAGGCGGTGGGCGATGTGTTTGCCGATGCCGTTGCAGCCCTCGACCGCCCAGACCCGATCGGCGTACTTGCGGCCGGCGGCGAGCATGTCGGCGTAGCCGGCCTTGTCAGTCCCAAAGCGGCCCACCGCGAGCACCCGGCCGCGTTCGTCGACGACCTCGATGGTGGCTGAACGCTTGTGCGGGTCCATCCCGATGATCACGCTCATCGGCGCCTCCCTTGGCTGAACCGGATGGAGTTGTCAGCAAGGAGGGCACCGCTACTTTGAGCAGGACAAACCCCTTTCCAGCCTCTCCTCGCGCGGTGCTCGGCGAGACCGCAGGCCATGAGAGAGCCACACCAATGACACCGGTGGGCAGCCGCAATGTGGGAGCGTCTCGCCGAGCACCTGGACCGAGTCTGGCCGGACATCGATCCTGCAGGAAGTCTCTAAGTAGCCG
>NZ_QGGF01000743.1 GCF_003857015.1 Micromonospora globispora
CCTGCCGCCGGTCCGGCTGGCCGCCGCGCCGTCGGAGGACTGGCTCGCGGTGGCCGCGGGCCGCAAGGGTGGCCTGCCGGACGCCGCGCGCCACGTGCTCACCGCCGTGGACCAGGTCCGCTTCGCCGAGGTGTACGTCGACGGCGCCCTGCTCGCCGTCGGCCGCGGTACGGTCACCGGCCAGCGACGCTGGCTCGGTCTCACCCTGATCGAGGTGCTGCCGGAGGCCCGCCGGCAGGGGCTGGCCGGCCGGGTGATCCGGTCCCTGGTCGACTGGGGCGCGGCGGCCGGAGCCACCCACGCCTTCCTCCAGGTGGAGCAGCGCAACAACCCGGCCGTGGCCCTCTATCGGGGTCTCGGCTTCACCACGCACCACACCTACCTGACCCGGGTCGCCCCGCACTGATTTCGGCACCGGTGTAATGGGTTTCGGCAGGTCATCCCGGGTACCGAAACGGCAGACGCGGCACGAGGCACGTCGCCGTACCCCGGATCAGGAAGGACCTGCTCGATGGCGAAGCAGAGCACATCAGGGCGCGCAAGCGGCTCGACGGCGACGAAGAACGTCCCCGGCAACCAGACCCCGAACACCCCTGACATCAACGAGAGCGAGATCGCCCGCCTCAAGGTCGACCAGCTCCGCGACCGGCTCCGCCGCCGCGGCATCACCGGCACCGCCGAGATGCGCAAGGACGACCTCGTCAAGGCGCTGATCAAGGCGCTGCGCGAGGGCCGTAAGACGACCCGCTCCGGCAGCGGCTCGCGCAGCGGATCCACCGGCGGTACGGGTACGACCACGCGCCGCAGGTCCGGCTCCGAAGGCGGCACCACCGCGCGCCGCAGGTCCGGGTCCGAAAGCGGCACCACCGCGCGCCGCACCTCGGGCGGTTCCGGGACCCGCCGCCGCGGCTCCGGCGAGCAGCCCGGCAACCAGACCCCGAACACCCCGGAGATCAACGAGAGCGAGATCGCCCGGCTGAAGGTCGACGAGCTCCGCGAACAACTGCGCCGGCACGGCGTGACGGGCACCTCCGGCATGCGCAAGCCGGAACTGGTCGACGCGCTGATCCAGGCCCTGACGTCTGGTCGTCCCAGTGGGGCCACCTCATCCGGCCGCCGGACCGGACGCACCCGCGGGGACCGGTCGGAGGCGGCCGGTGAGCGGGCGGCGGCCATCCCGATGCCGGCGGCTCCGCAGCCCCGCCCGGCCGTCGCGCCCGAGGTCGCCACGTCGGGGACAGCCGAGGCCGACACGGCACCGGAGGCCGGC
>NZ_QGGF01000686.1 GCF_003857015.1 Micromonospora globispora
TAAGAGACAGGCCGACCGGTCCGCCGCGGCAGGAGCCGGCGGGCCCGGCGGGTGAACCGTCGGCGCGACCGACCCCCGGTGAGCGGCCGACCGGCCCGAGCCGTGCCGAACCGGCGAGCGGTGAGCGGCCGGCGGCCGGTGACGAACCGACGTCCGAGGGAGGACCGGCCTGATGCCGACCTGGTTGGAGCTGGTCCTCCGGGTGGTGGGCGTGCTGGTCGCGTTCCTCACCCTGCCGCTGATCGTGGGGCAGGCCGAGCACAAGGTCATGGCGCACATGCAGGGCCGGCTCGGCCCGATGTACGCGGGCGGTTTCCACGGCTGGGCGCAGCTCGTCGCCGACGGCATCAAGTTCGTGCAGAAGGAGGACGTCACCCCGCGCGACGCCGACCGGGCGGTCTTCCGGCTCGCCCCGGCGATCGCCCTGGTGCCGTACCTGCTCGCCCTGCTGGTGATCCCGCTCGGCCCGGGCGACCTGGTCGGCCAGCCGCTGGACATCGGGCTCTTCTTCGTCCTCGCCGTGGTGGGGATCGGCGTGGTGGCGGTACTGATGTCCGCCTGGGCATCGGCCAACAAATACAGCCTGCTCGGCGGGCTGCGCGGCGCCGCCCAGCTGCTCGGTTACGAGCTGCCGCTGGTGCTGGCCGCCGCGTCGGTGGCGATGGCGGCCGGCACGCTCAGCCTCTCCGGCATCGTCGAGGCGTGGCGGCCCTGGTGGCTGCTCTGGCAGGCGCCCGCGATGGTGATCTTCTTCGTGGCCGGGCTGGCGGAGATCCGGCGGCCGCCGTTCGACATGCCGATCGCCGACTCGGAGCTGGTCTTCGGCTACATGACCGAGTACACCGGGCTGCGGTTCGCCTTCTTCCTGCTCGCCGAGTACGTCGGCATCGTGGTGATCGCCGCGCTGACCACGGTGCTCTTCCTCGGCGGCTGGCAGGGGCCCTTCGCGGACGCCCAGCTCGGCTGGCTGTGGACGCTGCTCAAGGTCTTCGCCGTCTCGTTCGTGATCATCTGGCTGCGGGTGAGTTACCCGCGCCTGCGAGAGGACCAGCTCCAGCGCCTCTGCTGGCTGGTCCTGGTCCCCCTCGCCCTGGCCCAGCTGGTCCTGACCGCCGCCGTCCGCCTCGCCCTCTGACCCGGCCCTGACCTCCGCGATCTTGCACTTCTGGCCCCGGCGAAGGGTGCAAATTACGCATCTCGCCAACCCAATGTGCAAGATCGCGAGGGGGGAGGGGGTCAGCGCAGCGGGGTGTGGGCG
>NZ_QGGF01000722.1 GCF_003857015.1 Micromonospora globispora
GTCTCCGCCCGGCGGGTGGCGGCGCGCACCTCGGCGCCGCCACCCGCCGGGCGGAGACGGTCCGCTTCGCCGACCTGCTGCCCGAACGCCGCTGGGCGGAGTCCGCCGGCGCCGGGCTGCGGACCGTGCTCGGCCGCGCCGGCCGGGAGGCGGTGACCGTCGCCTTCGACGACGCCACCCCGCACTGGCTGGTCGGTGGGCGCACCGGGGCGGGCAAGACGGTGTTCCTGCTCGACGTGCTCTACGGGCTGGCCGCCCGGTACGCGCCGGCCGACCTCCAGCTCTACCTGCTCGACTTCAAGGAGGGGGTGAGCTTCACCGAGTTCGTCCCCACCGGGCACGACCCGTCCTGGCTGCCGCACGCCCGCGCGGTCGGCATCGAGTCCGACCGGGAGTACGGCGTGGCGGTGCTGCGCGAGCTGCGCGACGAGCTGACCCGGCGGGCCGCCGTCCTCAAGCGACACGGCGTCAGCAAGCTCGCCGACCTGCCGCCGGACGCCCGGCCACCCCGGATCGTCACGGTGGTCGACGAGTTCCACGTGCTCTTCGCCGGCAACGACGCCCTCGCCCGGCGGGCCGTCGACCTGGTGGAGGAGCTGGCCCGCAAGGGCCGCTCGTACGGGCTGCACCTGGTGCTGGCCAGCCAGAGCATGACCGGCATCGAGGCGCTCTACGGCCGCGCCGAGGCGATCTTCGGGCAGTTCCCGCTGCGGGTGGCGCTGCCCGGCGGTGCCGGCGTGCTCGACCCGCTCAACGACGCCGCGAGGGCTCTGGAGATCGGCACCGCCGTGGTGAACACCGCCGGCGGCGCGGCCGGCGCGAACACCGTCGTCCGGTTCCCCGACGCGCACGCCGCCGGGGCGGAGCTGGCCGCCCTCCGCCACGAGCTGTGGCAGGTCCGGCCGGCGGGCTCGCGGCCACCCACCGTCTTCCGCGGGTACGAGACGCCCAAGCTGACCGACGACCCGACCTGGGCCGGGCTGCGGCCGGGCGGCGAACCGCCGCTCGCCCTGGTCGGGCGCACGGTCGACGTGCCCGGCAGCAGCGCGGGCTTCCGGCTGGACGCGACGCCCGGCCGGCACCTGGCCGTGGTCGGCACCTCCGCCGTCGGAGTGGACGTGCTGCGGTCGGCCACCCTCAGCCTGGCCCGCCAGCACACCCCCGGGACGGCGCACTTCCTGCTCGCACCCCTGGCACCCGGGACCACCGACCACGCCGACGACCTCGCGATGACCCTGGCCGCCGCCGGTCACC
>NZ_QGGF01000483.1 GCF_003857015.1 Micromonospora globispora
AGGCCGGACAGCGCGGCCAGCGCGGGCGGGCGGCGCCGCCCCCGGCCGGCGCTGCTGGTCGTCTCCGCTGTCGTCTCCACCGGGAGCGACACTAGACGTGATTCACACCTTCTTTACCCATACAGCCGAGAAGGGCAGCAAGTGCACCTTATGGTGGACCCGCCGACCCGCCAACCGTCAAGCGCAGCCCAGCGCGGACAGGGAGATCATGCGAGCCTCCACGGTGGACCTCGTCGCCGACACCGCCCGAGCGGCCGCCGGGCGCCGCACGATGGCCTGGTTCGCCGGTGGCTTTGCCGGGGCGGCCGTCGTGGCGGGCGGCTGGCTGGCACCGCCGGACCAGGCGCAGGGCCAGGCGCAACGGCTGATGTACCTGCACGTCCCCGCCGCCTGGGTCGGGTACGCCGCGTTCGCCGTGGTGCTCGCCGCCAGCGCCGCGTACCTGATCGGGGGCGACCTGCGCTGGGACCGGTTCGCCCGGGCCGGCGCGGAGATCGGGGTGAGCCTCACCGCCGCCGCGATCGCCACCGGATCGCTCTGGGGCCACCTGGTCTGGGGCACCTGGTGGGCCTGGGACCCTCGGCTGGTGAGCACCGCGCTGCTGCTGCTCGCGTACGCCGGTTACCTGGCCCTGCGCCGCGCGCTGGCCGAGCGGACCGGGGCCCGCGACGGCGCGGACCACCGGGTGGCCCGGCCGGCGGCGGTGGTCGGCGTGGCCGGCTTCCTGCTCGTCCCGGTGGTGCACTTCTCGGTCGTCTGGTGGCGGTCGCTGCACCAGCAGGCGACGGTGCTGGCCCCCGAACGCCCGCCGATCGACCCCCGGATGGGCGTCGCCCTGCTGCTCGCCGTGGCCGCCGCGACGCTCGCCGCGCTCTGCCTCCTGCTGCACCGGGTCGTCCGGCTGGAACGCCAACTCGCCGCCTCCCCCGTCGCCGAGCGCACCCCGGTCCGGGTCGGATGATCCGTCGCCGCGCCGGCCGGACCGCCGTCGTCGCCGTGCTGCTCGCCGCCGGCGGGCTGCTGGTCACCAGCGCGCTGCGGGACACCCTGACCTACTACCGCACCCCCGGCGAGGTGCTCGGCGACCCGGACGCCACCCGGGAACAGGTCCGCCTCGGCGGCGACGTGGTGCCCGGTTCGCTGCACCGCACCGGCGATCTGGTCGTGTTCCGCCTCGCCGAGGGCGGCCGGGAGATCACCGGCGGTCCAGCGCGGCGGCCAGGCGGAGACGTTCCGGGAGGGTGACGG
>NZ_QGGF01000126.1 GCF_003857015.1 Micromonospora globispora
GGGAGTTGCCCCCTGGTCCTGGACACTTGAACCTTGGATCGTGATGGTCCGGGGAGATCAGGAGTCCCTGACAGATGGTGAACAAGCACTACCCCGCGGAGTTCAAGGCCGACGCGGTGGCGTTGTACCGGTCTCGGCCTGGGGCGACGATCGCGCAGATCGCTGACGATCTCGGGGTCAACCGGGAGACGTTGCGTAGCTGGGTCCGCGCCGATGATCGACGCAGGGGCGCAACGGCCGGGTCGGCGGCCTCCGTGGCGGGCTCGCAGGCGTCCGGTTCGGTGGAGGACGAGAACGCGCAGTTGCGGCGGCGGATCCGGGAGTTGGAAGAGGAGCGGGACATTCTGCGGAAGGCGGCCCGGTATTTCGCCGGGGAGACGCGCTGGTGAACCGCTTCCAGTTCGTCGCCGACCACCAGCAGCGCTATGGCGTGAAGCGGTTGTGTCAGATCCTCGGGGTGTCCCGGTCGAGCTACTACTACTGGCGGTCCACGGCGTCGGCCAGGGCGGCACGAGAGGCCACGGATGTCGCTCTCGCGGGCCGGATCCGGGCGGTGCACGCCGCTCACGACGGCACCTACGGGGCACCGAGGATCACCGCCGAACTCCGCGATGCCGGACAACCGGTCAACCGGAAGCGGATCGCCCGGGTGATGCGCCGCTTCGGCGTGCACGGTCTACGACTACGCCGCCGCGTCCGCACGACGGTGCCGGACCCGGCCGCGGCGAAGGCCCCGGACCTGATCGGCCGGGACTTCACCGCCCCGGCCATCAACCAACGCTACGTCGGTGACATCACCTACCTGCCGGTCGGTGACCGCGGCTTCCTCTACCTGGCCACCGTCATCGACCTGCACTCCCGGCGCCTCGCGGGCTGGGCGATCGCCGACCACATGCGCACCGACCTGGTCATCGACGCCCTCCACGTGGCGAAGCGCACCCGGGGCAGCCTCGACGCAGCGATCATGCACACCGACCACGGAGCCCAATACACATCGAGGGCCTTCGCCGCAGCCTGCCGGGCCGCCAACATTCGGCAGTCGATGAGCGCGGTCGGTAGCTCCGCCGACAACGCCGCCGCCGAATCATTCAACGCCACCTTCAAACGCGAAACCCTCCAAGGCCGCCGCGCCTTCACCGACGAACGCGACGCACGGCTCACCGCGTTCCGCTGGCTGCACCGCTACAACACCGTCCGACGCCACTCCCGGCTCCGACAGCAATCCCCGATCACCTACGAGAG
>NZ_QGGF01000636.1 GCF_003857015.1 Micromonospora globispora
GGTACGTCCTCGCCGAGCAGGTCGGGGGTGGGCACCGCCTCCGGCGCGGCGAGGACGTACCGGGCGGCGGCGCCGATCAGCCCCGCCGTGGCGTCGCAGGCCTGGACGAGCAACCCGAGCCGGTTCGCGGCGATCTCGGGCGGTGCCGGCGGTGCCATCGCCAGCAGCGTCTCCACCGCCCGGTCGGCGCGCCTAATCACCGCCGGCTCGGCGCCCGGGTGGTAGGCGGCGGCCACGGCCGCCACCGCCGGCACGGCCGCCGCCGGATCGGCCAGGCCGAGCCATCCCGCCAGCACCTCCACCGGTACGCGTCGAGCCAGCCGCGCCATCACGTCCAGCCGGTCGCCGGCCCGGTCAAGTTCCACCTCGGTACGACGGGCAGCCGCCGCGCGCAGCTCCGCCGGATCGAGGCCGGCCAGCGCGGCGACCCCGATCGCCCGACGGTCGGCGTGCCGGTCCGGGCCGCTGAACCGGCTGACCGTGCCGCGCAGCCAGGCCAGGGTGCCGGGCCGGCCCTCCGGTGCCGAGGGCACCGCGCAGCGAGGGTCGGCCAGCACCGCGCACACGTCGGTGTGCCGGGTGACCGACCAGCCGGTGCCCGGGTGCGAAACGGGTGGTCCACAGGGCGGCGTGTCGGGGGCGGGAGCGATCAGCGGCCAGCTCATCGTCCGACCGTAGGGCCGGATCCCTTCGGCCCCGACCGAACCGTCCCGCGTGGGCGCCGGTGCGCGCGGTGGGCGTACCGGACGGTCGGCGCGGCTTCGTCATCGCCGTCCCGGCCTACTACCACCCAGGCTGACCGCGGTCGAGCGACCACCGTTGGTACGGCCACCTAACTGGCCGCGACATGCTGGCACGCACGCTTTGCTCTGCTGCAGCGGACGCAACAGGCATGCAGGGTGACTGTTGCGTCCCGGGCAGCAGAGCAAAGGGAGAAGTGCACGGTCTGCCGGCTGGGAACGGCATCACGCGGAGTGGCCGCCACCCAGCCCGGGCCAGCCGGGGCCGGGTGGGGTCTCGCCCTCCGGGCAGCGCTGGAGCGCGCCGACAGCTCCGTGCCGCTGTCCTGACAAAGCCGAGCGCTGGCGACCCCGCAAAACCACGGAAGGAGTGGCCTCCGCGCGCCGGAAGGCCACCGTTTCCGTGAAACTGCGGATCGCGCAGCCCGCACGGTCGGTCGCCCGGGCGCGTCGAATGTCCGGTCCCGGTGCGTGGGGTGTCCGGCCCTGGGGTGGA
>NZ_QGGF01000790.1 GCF_003857015.1 Micromonospora globispora
TCACGAGGTCTCCGTGCTGATGGTCTTCTTCGTCGATGAACCATCTACCGGAGACCTCGCTACTTATCGATCACCGACGCGCCGGAATCTCATCGCCCACCACCGCCGACTTCGACACACGGCCTAGTCGCCGCAGACCCAGACACCATGTCAGGAAAGGCCAAGAAGGCCCACCAGTACGCCATCCCGATCGTCCATCCCACCGCCTACCAGAAACTCCTGGCCGGACTCACCGCCGCCGTCTTCTAGTTATCCAAACCAGGAGAGGCAGCCACGAGGCAGCGAGAAGCCCAAGAACGGGCGGTAGGAGACGGTGCCGGGCGGCGCCGAAGCCTTGCTCTGCGGCTTAAGACGGCATCAGAAGGCATCGAACGGTGCTCCGTGCCCGCGTTCGGGACGAAGCGCGCTAGCTCGCCGACACGTCGTCAGGCGCCGGCGGCTGCGCTGCCCGCTCCTTGGCTAGGTCGTCGATGATCCATCGCAACGCCGACACGGCGTTGGAGTACCGGAGGTACCGAGGGTTCTGGTTGGACTTTGGCTCGCACTGCTCCCGCATCCGTCGGAGCTCGTCAATCATCCGCTGCAACCGGTCCTCGTGGTTCATAGCCGACAGCGTGCCCGGTAGCGATCCCGGCGGCAATGGGCAGTGGTCTAGACAAGATCATCGGGCACAAGGCGGGCACAACTAACGCCGACAAGGGCTCTCAACCGCTGTAAGGCAACGGAAGGCTCGGCCCGGGTCAGGACGGCGATCCGTCCGATCTGAGGTGATCCACAGACCGCCGGACAGGTTCAAGGTTCAAGTCCCAGGCCCCAACCGGCAGGGGCAGCCGAACGGCCATTGACCGCCCGCCGCCCGTCTGCTTGGCTGCGTCGCAGTTGACCTTGCAGGTCTGAATCTCTCATTGCGCTGGAGAATGTATGTCCCCCGTTGATGCCATCAAATCCGTCCTCTCCCAATACGCCGGCTTTGGCGGTCGAGCTCGCCGATCCGAATACTGGTGGTTCTTCCTCTTCACCCTGATCCTCGGCATCGTCGCCGGAATTCTGGACGGCGCGCTGGGGACCGACATCGGGTCGGATCCCAGCTCTACCGGCGTCATCGGGATCATCGTCAGCTTGGCCCTGCTACTGCCGGGCCTGGCCGTTGCCGTGCGGCGACTTCACGACACCGACCGCTCGGGCTGGTGGCTGTTGATCGGACTCGTGCCTCTCGTGGGGGGCATCGTCCTGCTCGTGTTCTTCGTGAAGGACGGCACGCGGGGAGGTAACCGGTACGGTGCCGACCCGAAGGAGGCTCCGCAAGCCGCCGCCCCCAGCATGGCCTGACAGGGCCCGTCGAGTGGCTGCTTGCTAGAGCTAAGCCAGCCCAGGAAGCCCATGCCGGCGGTGACAGCGCACGACTGTCGCCGCCGGCGCCACTCATCGGTCTTTGGCCAGCGCGAGCAACTGTGGCCACGCCAGTGCCAGAGGCAGCAACAAAGCAGCAAGCCCTTTGATGCAGACCGCTACTACGCATCAGAGGACGCTTGGCGCCAGGTACGGATCAGCACCGCCCGGCATCCACCGACACATAACGGCAGTGTGGTTCCGGCTCCGCCAGCGGGGGTCGAAGCTCCGTCTCGACCTGGTCGCCGCACGGAAGTACAGCAACCCACTGCACCGTCACAGCCGACCGGCTGAAGCTCGCGACCTGCGTAGAGGACCGTTACCGCCGTCTTAGCGGTCGAGATCGCGCCACGGTTGCAGCGTCGATCTTGCGGGGTGTCGGGCCAACTAACAGGCCGAACGCCGTCATCGAAAAGGGGCACCGGTGCTGCCGGGATGGCTAGTTGACCTTGACCGAGCGGCATGAGCATGATCAACAACAGCCCAGGGACGCGGAGGGGAGGAGGTGATGCGTGATGTCGAACGTGATTCGTAGTGCTTCGCCGCTCGCCAAGATGTTCTGGTGGACCATGGTGCTCTGCACCGGTGGGATGTGGGCGCTGGTGCGGGGACGTCCGCGCTAGACGCTGCCCGTGCGGGGCGAGGGTGACGTGGTGGGCACCGGGGTGGACCGGTGTCCATCTTGCTGCCCGCCCCGCGGGTTCAAATCCTGCTGCCACCGCTCGTGAAATGCGAGAACGCCCGGCCGATCCTGTCGGATTGGCTGGGCGTTCCGCTCCTGACCCCGGTAGTACAAGATCCGGAACACGCGCGGAACGATCGAGGGCAAGCCGGGTATGAGTCGGGCCATTTGGCCTGGTAGACCGACGTGGCCAGCTGCAAGCGCTAGCCACTTCCTAAACCGTGTGTCGCAGGTTCGAATCCTGCCGGGGGCACCACGTCAGGTCCTTGATCATTGATCACTGTTCCGCCTTCCGGGGCTTTCGTGCCCGCTGCGTGCCCGATCGCCTGGTTTCCCGCGCTCGGCTCGCGTCCAGGTGCTCGGCGACCTCAGCATCCCGGCCATCGATGGCACGGGCGTAGTGGCGAGTCGTCACGCTGGCATTGGCTTGCCCGAGCCGACGAGCGGCCACCAGGACGCCATGGGAGTCCGCGACCCAGCTCGCGTGAGTGGCCCGCAGATCGTGCGGTGTCACGTCGCCCAGCCCAGCTGACCGCACCGCAGCCATGAACTGGCGCGGTCGAGGTCTCCCGACTAGAGAACGGTCGCCAGATGCGGGCCCCCGCCGACCTGTACGCGTGGCCCGCGCCTGCGGCGCCGAGGACACCGCCGCGCAGGACCTGTTGCGGATGCTCGGCGAGGTCCAGGCCGCGCACCGCGGCTGGCGTCGCCGGATGCGTCAGGGTCCGGCCGCCGTCCAGGACAGCTACAACCTTGCTCGTCGCCGAGTCCCGCGTGATCCGGCATTTCGAGACCGTGTACGTGGCAGGGCTGCTCGAGACCGCCGACTACGCCCGCCGCGTCCTGGCCGAGATGGTCGAGCTGCACAACCTCGACATCGCCGACGTGGACGCCGCCGTAGCCACCCGGATGCAGCGCCAGCAACTCCTCTACGACACCAGCAAGCGGTTCGAGTTCCTGCTCGCCGAACCCGTACTGCGATGGCTCCTGCAAACCGTGGTTGGCGTACCGAATATCCGCTTCGGCATCCTGCCTCTCGGGGTCCCGCTCGCCACCACCCCGCAGAACTCCTTCCAGATGTACGACGACGTCGCCATCGTGGAGACCTTCGTCGGCGAGACCACCTACCGCGACGACGAAGCAGCCACCTACACCAGGGCCATCGAACGACTCTGGAACGACGCCGTCACCGGTGAAGGCGCCCGGAGACTAATCGTCCGCGCAGCACAGGAACTTCAGAGCTAGCACGGCCGGACAGCGCAGACGCGCAGACCGCGCTGTCCGCGGCTGCCTAGTCCCAGTTGTTGCTTGACCGATCCGTCCCACCAGCTGCTTGACAAATGATCTAGCCGCAGGCTGGCTAGCGGATCTAGGTTGTCTCCTGTGCGTGACCGACTCCGTGAGCTGACTGACCGTGACCGTGAGGTTCGGTTGGAGGCACTGCGTGCGCTCTTGGCTGGGGCCGAGAGAGGGGATGCGGCCGCGAAGCAGGTCCTCGAGGAGATCGTGACCGGGTACCGCAACTTCGACCCCGAGATCTACTCCCGCGCGTTGAATCTCCTTGTGCTGTTCGGTGATGAGTCGCTGGCCGAAGCGCTCCTTGCTGCGCTTGCCGACGAGGAGTACGGATGCCAGGCGTGGGCGGCGACCGACTGCGGCATCCTGCGCCTTCAGACGGCCGCCCCGCTGTTGATCGACCTACTTCGCCACCCGGATGCTCTCGCCCGCGAGAGCGCCTGCGAGGCTCTGGGAGAGATACGCGACCCCACCGCGGTCACGCCCCTCGCGCAGGTGCTCGACGACCCAGCGGAGCACGTCAGAGCAGCTGCCGCATGCGCCCTGGCCGACATCGGTGACGACGAGGCGATCGAGCACTTGTGGACTGCGTTGGAGTCGCCCCGCCGGCCCGTGCGTGCCGGCTACCTGTCGGCCGCGCTGGCGCACCCTGCAACCAAAACGCTCGACCGTCTGATCCAGGCGACCTCACACGACGATCCCGAAGTGCGCTTCTGGGCAGCACGAGCACTCGGCGCTACCGGCGACGAACGAGCCGAGGAGCTGCTGACGCACCTCGCCGCCGAGGACGCCACGGTGCGAACCGGCGGGCACGTCAGTACCGCCGCCAAGAAGGCGCTGAAGACGCTGCGAAACATCCGTAAACACCGGCGGAAAGCACGCGCCCGAGAACAGACCACGTGATCTCGTCAAGCAGGTACTGGGACTCCGATCTCAAGCATCTACCGGGACAGCACGTCGCGCTGCCCGCCGCGCTGTCCACGCATTGCCGAATTCCGCTCTATCAAATCAAGGTGGCCCGCAAGCGGGCCGCGCCGGCCCGACCCGGCCTGATGGCGACCTCCGGCCGGCATCGGCCGGGCCGGCCGGCCAGGCTGGCGGAGGACAAGGACAGAGGGCTGAGGCGGCACGATCGCCGTCAGGGTTGCTCGCCATCGAGGCATGGCGGGGACGGCCTCCCGCCCACCGAGGGTCCAGGCAGGCCAGACCGATCTCGTTGAGCCGGTGGATAACATCCCGGACGGTATCCTCGTCGGCCTGCACCAGCTGGGCGATCACTGGGACCCGGTTCCCGCCAGCCGAGGCCGGCAGCATCATCGCCCGCCGGTAGCGCACCGAACTGGTGCTGCCCCGGCGCACGATCTGCTGCAGCCTCTGCCCCTCCTGGTCGGTCAATCTGCGTACGCGGACAGGCTCTGACACCACACCCCCGGCGACGGACGGACGTCTCGGGATATCCAACCGCCGCAGCATCCAACCCGGCGAACCTATGTGGTCACAGCACTAGCGGGGCGGGGACGGCTCGGGCGGGCGTCCCCTCGCGCGGGCGGCGTCAGTGACGGCGATCCCGGCCAGGACCGCGGCTGCGGCGAGAGCGGCCAGCAGCGGCGGCGAGAACAGCATCGCCGGTGTCAGGGCGGCCAGCACGAGGAGCCCGATCGCCCGATTCCGGGACACGCGGCTGAACACCCTGTACTCGAAGCGGGCGAGTCCGGCCAGGAACAGCGCGGGTCCGCCGAGGAGGATGGCGACCCAGGCCGGTGGCGTGTGTCCGAGTGGATGGGCGATGACGAGTTCGTCGCCGACGGCGGTGGCGACGATGCCAGCCAGCATGATCAGATGGGCGGCCAACGCCGATCGGGCGAGGCGGTCCGGATCGGGGGCCGCCGCGATGGCAGCGGGCAACAGTTCTCCAGCGGGTTGGATGTAGATCCGCCAGAACAGTGCCGTGCCGACGAACGACACCACGAACGCGACGGTTCGATCAGCCGCGAAGCCGCTGCGGGTGAGGCTCGACGCGGTGACCAGGATCAATTCGCCGAGCGCGATGATGAAGAGCTGCCGGTACCGCTCGGCCAGGTGCTCGGCCCCGACCGACCACTCTAATCTGCGTGAGCGGCCCAGCCCCGGCGTCGGGAAGCGAAGAAAGCCGCCCGTGTAGTCCACCGCGACGGCCAGCGTCCACAGGACCCCGCGCGCCGTACCCGGCACGAGCGCACCCGCGATCCACGGCACCGCCGACACACTGAACCAGAACAGCAGCCGGATGGTTCTGCGCTGCAACTCGTGGCCCCGCAGAGCGAGGACGAGGAACAGTTGGCGGCCGATGTGCATGGCGACGTACACGCCCGCGAAGACCAGACCTCGCTCGCCGAACGCGTCGGGCAGCGCGACCACCATCAGCAGGCTGCCGAGCATGGTCGCGGTGACCAACAGCTGTATCGCCGGCTGTTGCGGGTCGTACAGGTCGGTTGTCCACGCGGTGATGGTCCAGATCCACCACATGGCCAACAGCAGCACCAGCGTCTGGCAGGCGCCGCTCCAGCTGAGATCCTGGATCAGCCCTTGCGAGAGCTGGGCGAGCGCGACGACGAAAACCAGGTCGAAGAACAGCTCCAGGAAATTTGACCGCCGCGGCTCCCCGGGCCTGCGCAGCAGTTTGGCACCGCTCGTCGTCATCTTCCCGCCCGTTCGGGCCGCACGGCCAGAGCCCGCGCGGCGTAGCGGAGCGCACGCCGGCCGCGGCGGCGAGCTGGCGAGGTTGCGCTTACGGCGTCTGCGGATGTCATGGACGTTTGCGGGCTCGAAGGACGGCGGATGCTGGCGCCGGGGCGGCCACCTGCGGCGGGTGGAAAGGCAATCAGCTCGAACCGGCGGGCGGGTTGGCGAGGATGCCGTGCAGCAGTCCGGTGGCCTGCCCGACTTCGATGAGGTAGCCGTCGGGGTCGCGGAGGTAGCAGCGCAGCTCGGCCTTGCGGTCGAGCGGTTCGGTCAGGAACTGTGCGCCTTTCGCCTGGGCGTCGGCGTAGAAGGCGGCGATGTCGGCCACCCGAATGTTGAGGAATGCGGACACCGGGTCGCCCAGCTCGGGCGGGGTCAGCGTGATGTCGGGCTTGTCGGGGGTCGGTCCTCCGCCAGGGTTCATGATGATCCAGCTGTTGGCGACCCGGACGATCGTGGGGTTTTCGGCCAGGACGACCTGCCCATCGAAGATGTCGGCGTAGAACTCCCGCGAGACCGCTGCGTCGCGCACAGTCAGGAAATGCGTGACAACCAGCCCCTGCCGTGGCACGGGTAGGTCGTCGCGGTCCACCATCGGTGTCTCCTCACGGGTGTGTCGTCCTACCGGCGCGGGTGGTGTCAGCCGGCGGGTCGGTCTCCGCACGCCGCGCGGTCCCAGCTTCCCAGCTGCGCCGCTGCCGCGTGGGCCCTCTCCAGAAACTCCGACAGCGGCTGGCTCGTGAGGCGAGGGTGTGAGCCAGGTCACATCAATTGGTGGGTCGTGGTGTCGAATTGGCGTTCGGCCCGGCCGTGGACATGGTGAGGGCCGGCGCGAGGCCGGCGACTGAAGGAGGAACCGTGCGACTCACGCTCACCACTTTCCTGACCGTGGACGGCGTCATGCAGGCACCCGGCGGGGCGGACGAGGACCGCGCCGGCGGGTTCGACCTGGGCGGCTGGCTGCCGCCGCACTTCGACGAGACCGTCGGCCAGTACATGGGCGAGGTCCTCGACCGGGCTGACGCGTTCCTGCTCGGCCGCCGGACGTACGACATCATGGCCGCGTTCTGGCCGCACGTCACCGACCCGGCGGAGGGCGGGCCGGACAACCCGCTCAACCGGCTGCCCAAGTACGTCGCCACGAACCGGACGGACGAGCTGACCTGGGCGGGCAGCCACCGCCTGGAGGGCGACCTGGCGGAGGCGGTCACCGAGCTCAAGGACCGCCCCGGCCGCGAGCTGCAGGTGCACGGCAGCGGCGCGCTCGCCCGGTCGTTGATGCGGGAAGGGCTGATCGACACGTACCATCTGTTGATCTTCCCGGTGGTCCTGGGCCGCGGACACCGGCTCTTCGCCGACGGCGTACCGCCCGCCGGGTTGCGGCTGGCGGACAGCCGGACGTCCGGCAGCGGCGTGACCATGCTGACCTACGAGAGCGCCGGTGCGCCGGTCTTCGGCTCGGTGGAGGGATGACGATGGCACAGACCAAGTACCTGCTGAGCGTGTACGGAGTCGAGGGCGCCCCGGCGCCGACGGCAGAGCAGATGCAAGAGGCGTTCGCGGCGGTCGACGCGTTCAACCGGCAGTTGCAGGAGAAGGGCGCCTGGGTGTTCGCGGGCGGTCTCTGCCCGCCGGACACCGCGACCGTGGTGTCGGTGTCGGAGGCCCAGGTGATGACCACCGACGGGCCGTTCGCGGAGAGCCGGGAACACCTCGGCGGCTTCTGGGTCATCCAGGCCGCCGACCTCGACGAGGCGCTGGAGTGGTCCCGCCAGGCGAGCGTGGCCTGTGCCAACCCGGTCGAGGTCCGCCCGTTCCAGTCCGACGTCTGAGGGTGGCCGACCGCGTCGACGTCGGCGACCGCATCGCCGCCGTCTTCCGCGAGGAGCACGGGCGCGTGGTGGCCACCCTGGTCCGTCTCCTCGGCGACATCGACCTCGCCGAGGAGGCGGTCCAGGACGCCTTCCTGGTCGCTGCCGACCGGTGGCCCCGCGACGGGCTGCCCCCGAACCCCGGCGGCTGGATCGTCACCACCGCCCGCCGCCGCGCCATCGACCGGTTGCGCCGCGACACCATGCGCGAGGAGCGGCAGGAACGCGCCGTACGACTCCAGGAACGCCTCGACGACCAGCCGGAGGAGGACACCGCCGTGCCGGACGACCGCCTCCGACTGATGTTCACCTGCTGCCACCCGGCGCTCGCCCAGCCGGCCCAGGTGGCGCTCACCCTCCGGCTGCTCGGCGGACTGGACACGCCCACGATCGCCCGAGCCTTCCTGGTCCCCGAGGCCACCCTGGCCCAGCGGCTGGTTCGGGCCAAACGCAAGATCCGCGACGCCCGCATCCCGTACCGGGTGCCCACCGACGCGGAGTTGCCGGACCGGCTCCGGCCCGTCATGGCGGTCATCTACCTCGTCTTCAACGCCGGGTGGATCGCCGAGGGCGGCACGCTGGTCGACACCGAGCTGTGCGGCGAGGCGATCCGGCTGGCGCGGCTCCTCGTCGAACTCATGCCCGACGAGCCGGAAGCCATCGGCCTGCTCGCGCTGCTGCTCCTGCTCCAGGCCCGGCAGCCGGCCCGCACCGCCGCCGACGGCACCCTGGTCCTGCTGCCCGACCAGGACCGCAGCCGCTGGGACCCGGCACTGCTCGCCGAGGGTCGCACGCTCGTCCGCGCCTGCCTGCGACGTGGCGCTCCCGGCCCGTACCAGATCCAGGCCGCGATCAACGCCGTGCACAGCGACGCCGCCACCGCGGACCAGACCGACTGGGCGCAGATCCTGGCCCTGTACGACCACCTGCTGGCGCTTCAGCCCACCCCGGTGGTCGCCCTCAACCGGGCGGTCGCCGTGGCGGAACTCCACGGCCCCCGGGTCGCGCTCGACCTCCTCGACCAGCTTGACCTGCCGGCGTACCAGCCGTTCCACGTGGTCCGGGCCGAGCTGCTGGCCCGCGCGGGCCGCAGCCGGGAGGCCCTGGTCGCGTACGACGCCGCGCTCGCCCTCACCGCCAGCGAGGTGGAACGGGACCACCTCACCCGCCGCCGGGCAGCGCTGCCGGACCCGGGTCACGTGTCGAGGTCAGCTGGAACGTGACAAGCGGGTCTTGCAGTGCGGGAGGAATGCCGTCGGTACGCTGCTAGACCTGGCCTGCCCGCGACGACATGGTGGTACCTGATGAACGATCTTCGAGTGGTGGCGTTCGACCTGGACGACACCCTGGCTGTCTCCAAGTCCCAGATCGATCGTCGCATGGCGGAACTGCTCGGCCACCTGCTCACCGAGGTCGACGTCCTCATCATCTCCGGCGGCCGCTTCGAGCAGTTCCAGTCGCAGGTGCTGGCGCACCTGGACCTGACCGAGGAGCAGCGGCGCCGGCTGCACCTGATGCCCACCTGCGGCACCCGCTACTACCGCTGGCAGGACTCGGACTGGCGGCAGGTCTACGCGGAGGATCTGACCGAGGCGGACAAGGCCCGGATCGTCGAGGCGCTCACCGAGTCCGCGAAGGCATTGAACCTCTGGGAGGACAAGACCTGGGGTGACGTGATCGAGGACCGGGGCAGCCAGATCACCTTCTCGGCGCTGGGCCAGTCCGCCCCGCCGACGGAAAAGTACGGCTGGGACCCGGACGGCGCGAAGAAGCGCACGCTGCGCGACGCGGTCGCCGAGAAGCTCCCCGACCTGGAGGTGCGCGGGGGCGGCTCGACGTCCATCGACGTCACCCGCAAGGGCGTGGACAAGGCGTACGGCATGCGCAAGCTGCTGGAGTGCCTGGACCTCAAGCTGGACAACGTGCTCTTCGTCGGCGACCGGCTGGACCACGGCGGCAACGACTACCCGGTCAAGGCCATGGGCATCCAGTGCGTCCCGGTGACCCGCTGGGAGGAGACGGCCGACTACGTGGAGGCCCTCGTCGACGACCTGGTGAAGCTGCGCGAAGAGCGCGCGTAACGGCTGACCGTGCGCGGCCGCCCCGGGTCATCGACCCGGGGCGGCGGCGTGCACGGCGTCAGAGCGCGGCGCGGATCGCTTCGGCGGGCGTGGTCGGCGCCCGGCCGAGCAGCTTCGCGAGATCGTCCCCGACCTCCAGCTCACCCTGCGCGAGACCACGGTCTCCGTCGGCGAGCACCGCCGCGTACCCCTCGGGCAGGCCGGCCGCGACCAGCAGCTCGGTGTACTTGTCCACTGGCAGGTCGAGGTAGGAGACCGTGCTGCCGGTCTGCCGGGAGATCTCGGCGGCCAGCTCGGTCAGGGTGAACGGCGCCCCACCCAGCTCGTACACCCGGTTGGTGTGGCCCTCGGCGGTGAGCACCACGGCGGCCGCCTCGGCGTAGTCGGCGCGGATGGCCGCGCTGACCCGGCCGTCACCCGCGGCGCCCGCGACGCCGTGCTGGAGGTACGTCGGGAGCTGGGCCGTGTAGTTCTCCAGGTACCAGCTGTTGCGCAGGAAGACGTACGGCAGGCCGGAGTCCCGGATCAGCTGTTCGGTCGCCTTGTGCTCGGCGGCGAGGACCAGGCTGGAGCTGTCCGCCTTCGCGATGCTGGTGTAGACGATCAGCCCGACGCCGGCCTCCTTGGCCGCGGTGACGACGTTGCCGTGCTGGACCACGCGTCGGCCGACCTCGCTGCCGGAGACGAACATCAGCTTCTCGGCGCCCGCGAACGCGGCCTGGAGCGACTCGGGGTCGTCGTAGTCGGCCCGCACCGTGACCACTCCGCGCCCGGCGAGGTCGGCGAGCCGGTCGGTGTCCCGGCCGACCGCCACGACCTGGTCGGCCGGTACCCCACGGCCGAGCAGCGACTCGATGATCAGGCGGCCGAGCTGGCCGGTGGCGCCGGTGACGACGATGGACATGGGAACTCCCTCTGCTCGCGACAAGAACTGTCCTCCCACGGCAACGGGAACATCGGTGCCTTACTTCCCGTTGGAGAGTAGGCACCTTCAAGTTCGGTACGCACTGAAAGAGAGTGGCAACGTGAACCCGGACCCGTTCAGCCGCAACTGCGGCAGTCGCAAGGTCATCGACCGGATCGGCGACCGCTGGAGCGTCCTCGTCGTGCTCACCCTCGCCGACGGGGAGAAGCGCTACGGCGAGCTGGCCGAGCGGATCGACGGGATCAGCCAGAAGATGCTCACCCAGACCCTGCGCGGCCTGGAACGCGACGGCATCGTCACCCGGACCGTGCACGCCAGCGTCCCGCCCCGGGTCGACTACGCGCTGACCGACCTCGGGCGCAGCCTGCTCGACCTGGTCGCCGGCCTGGAGGAGTGGGCCACCCGGCACCTCGCCGAAGTGGAGGCCGCCCAGGCCCGCTACGACGCCCGCTGAAGTCCCGGAACCGGCAACGTCTGGCGCCACCGGCGTCGATGCGGTAGGAACAGGACGTCGCGGTCGTGAGAGCGCTCTCCCACTCTCCCGACCGACCCGTCCCACCACCGACAGGCAGGCCGATGAGACCACTCGACCGTTCCCGCCGCCGTTTCCTCACCCTCGCCGCCGCCTCCGCCGCCTCGCTGACCGCCGCCGGGCTCGATCCCGCGCCGGCCTCGGCCGCATCGTCGGAGGCCGACCGGCCCGACCCGGACTTCGGCCCCAACGTCTTCGTGTACGACCCGTCCACCCCGACCGCGGAGATCCAGTCCACCCTGGACCGGCTCTTCGCCGCGCAGGAACACAACGAGATGGGCGCCGACCGGTACGCCGTGCTCTTCAAGCCCGGCCGGTACGAGGTCAACGCCCGGCTCGGCTACTACACCACCGTCGCCGGCCTCGGCCGGCACCCCGACGACGTCGACATCCACGGCGCGGTACGCGTCGTCGGCCAGCCCGACCCGAACTCGCCCGCCGGCATCTCCGCGCTCACCAACTTCTGGCGCTCGGCGGAGAACCTCTCCGTCACCCCGACCGACTGGTCGAACCAGTGGGCCGTCTCCCAGGCATCGCCGATGCGTCGCGTGCACATCCGCGGCATCCTCTGGCTCGAGCCGGGCAACGGCGGCTACTCCAGCGGCGGCTACATCGCCGACTCGAAGGTGGACGGCATCACCATCAACGGCTCCCAGCAGCAGTGGCTGACCCGGGACAGCGAACTCGGCGGCGACTGGACCAACGGGGTCTGGAACCAGGTCTTTTCCGGCGTGCTCGGCGCCCCCGCGCAGGGCTTCCCGAACCCGCCGTACACCACGCTGCCCACCAGCCCGGTCACCCGCGAGAAGCCGTACCTCTTCGTGGACGGCGACGGTGCCTGGCGGGTGGCCGTACCCGCGCTGCGGCACGACACCGTGGGCACCACCTGGGGCGCGGGCGCCGGCGCCACGCCGTCGCTGTCGCTGGACGACTTCTTCATCGCCCGGCCGACCGACTCCGCACAGAAGATCAACCAGGAACTGTCCCGGGGTCGGCACCTGCTGCTCACCCCGGGCGTCTACCACCTGGACCGGGCACTGCGGGTCAAGCACCCGGACACCGTCGTGCTCGGCCTCGGCATGCCGAGCCTCGCCCCGACCACCGGCGACGCGGCCTTTCGGATCGAGGACGTGGACGGCGTACGGGTCGCCGGCGTGCTGGTCGACGCCGGGCCGCAGGAGTCGGAGGTGCTGGTGGAGGTCGGGAAGCCGAACAGCCACCGCTCGCACGCCACCAACCCGATCTCGCTCCAGGACGTCTTCTTCCGGATCGGCGGGCCCGGGGTCGGCCGGGCGGTGACCAGCCTGGTGGTCAACAGCCGGTACACCATCATCGACAACCTCTGGGCCTGGCGCGGCGACCACGGTAACGGTATCGGCTGGACCTCGAACACCGCCGACACCGGCGTGGTCGTCAACGGCGACGACGTGATCGCGTACGGGCTCTTCGTCGAGCACTTCCAGCAGTGGCAGACCATCTGGACCGGCGAGCGCGGCCGGACGGTCTTCTACCAGAGCGAACTGCCCTACGATCCGCCGAGCCAGGGCGCCTGGCGCAGCCCGACCGGTCGGGGCTGGGCGTCGTACAAGGTCGCCGGGCAGGTCCGGGAGCACGAGGCGTGGGGGCTCGGCGTCTACTCGTACTTCAACCAGGGCGTCGACATCCGCTGCGACCGGGCGATCGAGGTGCCCCGCCGGGCCGGCGTGCGCTTCCACGACATGGTGACCGTGTTCCTCGACGGCAGCGGCGGCATCGAACGCACCATCAACGAGACCGGCACCCCGGTCGTCGGCTCGTACGGCACCAGCCCGGTGGTCAGCTACCCGTGAGATGAGCGCGGGCGCAGCGCGCCGGCGATGTAACGAGAATTCGCCGCAACGCGCTGCGCCCGACACACGGTGCGGAACCCGTGGCGACGGTCATAGGCTCCCGCGTATATCGAGGACCGGCACTCGCGGCCACCCCGGGACGGGTTGTCGGACGCGATCGAGGGGGCGTGTCCGGCACCGGCCGTCGTCGATACCTCGAACACCTACGGGGGACCTGTCTCCCCTGGAACCGGAGGATCCTTTGCGTCGTTCCGCACTGTTCGCATCCCTGACCACCGTGGCGGTCGCCGCGGTCATGGCCGCTGCCACCCCGGCGTCGGCCATCAACACCTACAACGCCCAACCCGCACCGGAGCGCCACGAGGTCGGCGCCCTGCTGGTCCAGTGGGACCGGGACGGCGACGGCATCTCGGAGACCATCGACTGGTACTGCTCCGGCACGATGATCGACAAGAACACCTTCCTCACCGCCGCCCACTGCACCACCGACTGGTCGCCCGGTGTCCGCTTCTTCGTCTCGCTGGCCGACGACGTCCAGGGCGCGTTGGACAAGGCCAAGGCCGACGGGCTCACCCCGTCCCAGACCGCGGCCACGGTCGGAGTCGAGGGCGCCGACCACACCAGCCCCGACTATCCGGGGAACTCGGCCGACGCTCACGACATCGCCGTCATCGAGTTCACCGACGCCCAGGCCGCGGCGCTCGCCAGTCGCTGGCCGTTCACCCCGGCGACCCTGCCGGCCGCCGGCCAGCTCGACGCGATGGGCTCGCGGGCGCTGGACGCGGCCACCTGGCAGGTCATGGGGTACGGCACCCAGGAGGCCATGAACGGCCCCGGCGGCCAGACCCACCCGGGCGGCGGCGTCCGGATGAAGGCGGAGGTCGGCTTCGACGCGCTCAACCCGACCTGGGTCCGCCTCGGAATGGAGGAGAGCCGGGACTACGGCGGCGCCTGCTACGGCGACTCCGGCGGCCCGAACTTCGTCACCATCGACGGCAACCTGGTGCTCGCCGGCACCACCATCACCGGCGACACCCCCTGCTATGCGACCAACGTGGCGTACCGGATGGACACCCCGAGCGCCCGGGGCTTCCTCGACGAGTTCGTCGATCTGCCCTGATACCCACGTACCACCGGCGGCCGGCGGGGCTCACCCCGCCGGCCGCCCCCGTGTCGGCCGGCGGGACCCGGCCGGTCAGGCGGGAATCTGCTCCGCGCGGCTGATCACCTGGTCGATCAGGCCGTACTCGCGGGCCTGCTCCGCGGTGAACCAGCGGTCCCGGTCCCAGTCGCGCTGGATCTCCTCCAGTGTCCGCCCGCTGTGCTGGGCGATCAGCTCCTGCATGGTCCGCTTCACGTGCAGCATGTTCTCCGCCTGGATGGTGATGTCGGCGGCCGTGCCGCCCATCCCGCCGGAGGGCTGGTGCATCATGATCCGCGAGTTGGGGAGCGCGAAACGCTTCCCGGCCGCCCCCGCGCAGAGCAGGAACTGTCCCATCGACCCGGCGAGGCCGAGCGCCAGCGTCGCGACGTCGTTCTTGACGTAGCGCATGGTGTCGTAGACGGCCATCCCGGCGCTGACCGAGCCGCCCGGCGAGTTGAGGTAGAGGAAGATGTCCCGGTCGGGGTCCTCGGCCGCGAGCAGCAGGATCTGCGCGCAGATTTGGTTCGCCGAGGCGTCGGTGACCTCGGTGCCGAGGAAGATGATCCGTTCCCGCAGCAGTCGCTCGAAGACCTGGTCACCGAAGGACCGCTGCTCCCCGTCCAGCATCCACACGCCGTGCCCGATCATCATCGCGACCGCCCTCCACGTTGCCGGCGGGCGACTCCGCACGCCCGGGGACCGGCGCTTCCAGCCTGCGGCGGGTGGCGAGCGGGTCCCAGCGATTCTGCCGGCGGCAGATCCGCCGTGGGCAGAACCGATCCGGCCTACGCCGCGGTCAGCCGCCGCCGGCCCACCCGGGCCCGCCTGCGCGCCAGCACGCCGGCGGTACGCGGACGGGCGCGCCCGGCCGGTGCGGCGGGGATCAACCGGACGCGCAGCCCGGCCCCGCCGACCGTCGACCCGGCGTGCGCCGACAAGCCGCCCACGGACACGACGGGCCCGCTGATGCCGTGGGCCGATCGGACGCCGTGAAGCGTGCGCCCCGCCGTGCCGGCGCCCGGCAGCGAGCGGTCGCCCACGGCATGCACCGTGCCGACGTCCGCTCGGTGATCGACGTCGGCGTGGAAGCCGATCCGCAGGTGCGGCCCGGTGTCCTCCCGGCGGGCGACCGGCACCCGGTCGAGCCGGGCCAGACCCGCCCCGGACGTCGCGGGAACCCGCCGTTCGACCCGGCGCAGCTCGTCGCGGGCCTCCTCGAGCAGGTCGGAGAGGTTGATCCCGAGGGCCCGGCAGATCGCCGCCAGCACCTCCGAGGATGCCTCCTTGCGGCCGCGTTCCACCTCGGACAGGTAGGGCAGCGACACCCCGGCCGCCTGGGCCACCTCGCGCAACGTGCGGCCCTGCCGCAGCCGCACCCGCCGCAGCACCCCGCCGATCACCCGTCGCAGCAACGACATACGGGCCTCCTCGCGGTCGTCGAGCCGGGACCTCCCCATCATGCCCGCTGGCCGTCGCCGCCGGTGGCCGGGCCTGGGCCCGGCCCTCACCGGAACCCCGGGGTATTGATGGCGGCCACCCAGCAGGCCGAGCGGCGGCGTACCCGCTATGTTGTCCACGTGCAGGCGACGGCGGCGGAGCAGGACCGACGGTGATCCATTTTCCCGCGCAACGGCGGGGGCCGCTGAGCGCGCTCAGTCTGCGCCTGCTCGCCGCCCTGGCCCTGGTCCTGGCCGTGGTGACCGCGGTCTGGATCGACCGGGACGGCTACCGCGACGTCAACGAGGACGGCCTCACCCTCCTCGACTGCTTCTACTACGCGGTGGTGTCGCTCTCCACCACCGGGTACGGCGACATCACCCCGGCGGCGCAGTCGGCCCGTCTGGTCAACGTCCTGTTCGTCACCCCGGCCCGGGTGATCTTCCTGATCATCCTGGTCGGCACCACCCTGGAAGTCCTGACCGAGCAGTACCGGACCGGCCGTCGCCTGTCGCGGTGGAGGAGAACCGTGAAGGACCACGTCATCATCTGCGGCTACGGCACGAAGGGCCGCAGCGCGGTCTCCGCCCTGCTGGAGAACGGGCTGGAGAAGTCCAGGATCGTGGTGGTGGAACGCAGCGGCGCCGCGCTGCGGCAGGCCACCTCGGCCGGCCTGGTCGCGATCGAGGGGTCGGCGACCCGCTCGGCGGTGCTGGAGGAGGCGCACGTCCGCAGCGCCAAGGCCGTCATCATCGCGACCGACAGTGACGATGCCTCGGTCCTGGTGGCGCTGACCGTCCGGCAGCTCACCGCCGGTCAGGTCCGGATCATCGCGGCCGTACGCGAGGCGGAGAACGCCCCGCTGCTCAAGCAGAGCGGCGCGCACCACGTGATCGTCTCGTCGGCTACCGCCGGCCGGCTGCTCGGCCTCTCCACCTCCGCCCCGCCGCTGATCGACGTGGTGGAGGATCTGCTCACCCCCGGCCAGGGCATGGCGCTGGCCATGCGGTCGGCGGAGCGGGACGAGGTGGGCCGGTCCCCGCGCCAGCTGGAATCGCTGGTCATCGCCCTGGTCCGCCGGGGCAAGGTGGTCACCCTCAACGACCGGGCCGGCGCGGTGATCGAGACCGGCGACATGCTGGTGCACGTCCGCGACGACCGCCCCCAGGCCGCCACCTCGGCCCCCTGACCCCCCGCGCGCCCGCGCCGCTGGGGGCCGAACTCTCACGAAAAGAGGGGCCATTCTCCGCGGAATGGCCCCCTCTTTCGTGACATTGTGCGGGTCTTGGTGACCCGCTGGCGGTCAGTGCCGGGTCAGAGGATGGTCCAGGTGTCGCCGCTGGACAGGAGGCCGGCGAGCTGCTGCTCGGGGGTCTCGGTGACCTTGGCCTTCGCCGTGGCGACCTGCTCCTGCACCACACTGTCGTAGGACGGGCGGGTGACCGAGCGGAACACGCCGATCGGGGTGTTGCGCAGGTCCAGCCCGGGCAGCCGGGACAGCGCGAAGGCGTACGCCGGGTCGGTGACCGTCGCGTCGTGCACCACGATCTCCTCCGCCGGGGTGCCCGCCGTCTCGCGGACCTCCAGACCGAAGCCGCCCGGCGGGTGGACGACGCAGAACTGCCCGTCCTTGCCGAACGTGATCGGCTGCCCGTGCTCCAGCCGGATCAGGAAGTCGTCCCGGGTGGCCGGCTCCTTGAGCTGGTCGAACGCGCCGTCGTTGAAGATGTTGCAGTTCTGGTAGATCTCCACGAACGCCGAGCCCTGGTGCTCGGCGGCGGCCCGGAGCACCGACTGCAGGTGCTTGCGGTCCGAGTCGATGGTGCGGCCGACGAAGGTCGCCTCCGCGCCCAGCGCCAGCGAGATCGGGTTGAACGGCGCGTCCGCCGAGCCCACCGGGGTCGACTTGGTGATCTTGCCGACCTCGGAGGTCGGCGAGTACTGCCCCTTGGTCAGGCCGTAGATCCGGTTGTTGAAGAGCAGGATCTTGAGGTTGACGTTGCGGCGCAGCGCGTGGATCAGGTGGTTGCCGCCGATGGAGAGGGCGTCACCGTCACCGGTGACCACCCAGACCGACAGGTCGGGGCGGGACACCGACAGGCCGGTCGCGATCGCCGGCGCGCGGCCGTGGATGGAGTGCATCCCGTACGTGTTCATGTAGTACGGGAAGCGCGACGAGCAGCCGATCCCGGAGACGAAGACGGTGTTCTCTCGGGGGATGTTCAGCTCCGGCATGAACTGCTGGACGGCGGCCAGGATCGCGTAGTCACCGCAGCCGGGGCACCAGCGCACCTCCTGGTCGGACTTGAAGTCCTTGGCGGTGAGCTTGAGGGCGACGGGCTCAGACATTCTTCAGGACCTCTTCCAGCATCGTCTCCAGCTCGGCGGCGGTGAACGGCAGGCCGCGGACCTGGTTGTAGCCGATCGCGTCGACCAGGTACCGGGCCCGGATCACGTGGGCCAGTTGGCCGAGGTTCATCTCCGGGATCACCACCCGGTCGTACGAGCGCAGCACCGCGCCCAGATTGGCCGGCATCGGGGCCAGGTGGCGCAGGTGCGCCTGGGCGATGGAGAGGCCGCGCTGCCGCAGGCCGCGGCAGGCCGCCCCGATGGGCCCGTACGTCGAGCCCCAGCCGAGCACCAGCACCCGGGCGTCGCCGTCCGGGTCCTCGACCTCGACGTCCGGCACCGGGATCGTCTCGATCCGGGCCGCCCGGGTCCGCACCATGAAGTCGTGGTTCGCCGGGTCGTACGAGATGTCGCCGGTGCGGTCGGCCTTCTCCAGGCCGCCGATCCGGTGCTCCAGCCCGGGGGTGCCCGGGATGGCCCACGGCCGGGCCAGGGTCTCCGGGTCGCGCAGGTACGGCAGGAAGGTGGTGCCGTCCTCGCCGTTGGGCTGGGTGGCGAACTCGACCCGGAGGTCGGGCAGGGACTCCACGTCGGGCAGCAGCCACGGCTCGGAGCCGTTGGCGACGTAGTTGTCCGACAGCAGGATCACCGGCGTGCGGTAGGTCAGCGCGATCCGCGCCGCCTCGAGGGCCGCGTGGAAGCAGTCCGCCGGCGACTTCGGCGCGATCACCGCGACCGGGGCCTCACCGTGCCGACCGTAGAGGGCCATGTTGAGGTCGGCCTGCTCGGTCTTGGTCGGCATGCCGGTGGACGGCCCGGCCCGCTGCACGTCGACGATGACCAGCGGCAGCTCCAGCGCCACCGCGAGGGAGATCGTCTCGCTCTTCAGCGCCACGCCGGGGCCGCTGGTGGTGGTGACGCCGAGCGAACCGCCGTACGAGGCGCCCAGGGCGGCGCCGACCGCGGCGATCTCGTCCTCGGCCTGCATGGTGACGACGCCGAACCGCTTGTGCTTGCTCAGCTCGTGCAGGATGTCCGAGGCCGGGGTGATCGGGTACGCCCCGAGGAAGACCGGCAGCCCGGAGCGGACCCCGGCGGCCACCAGGCCGAGCGAGAGCGCCGCGTTGCCGGTGATGTTCCGGTACGTGCCGGGGACCATCTTCGCCGGCTTCACCTCGTACCGGACGGAGAAGTTCTCGGTGGTCTCGCCGAAGTTCCAGCCGGCCCGGAACGCGGCGATGTTGGCCGCGACCAGCTCGGGCCGGGCGGCGAACTTGCGCTCGAGGAAGCGCAGGGTCGACTCGTACGGCCGGGAGTACATCCAGGAGAGCAGGCCGAGGGCGAACATGTTCTTGGCCCGCTCGGCGTCCTTCTTGGACACGTCGTGCTCGGCCAGTGCGCCGACCGTCATCGAGGTCAGCGCCACCGGGTGCACCACGTAGCCGGCGAGCGAGTCGTCCTCCAGCGGGCTGGTCGTGTAGCCCACCTTGGCCAGGTTGCGCTTGGTGAACTCGTCGGTGTTGACGATGATGTCGGCGCCGCGCGGCAGTTCGGCCAGGTTGGCCTTGAGGGCAGCCGGGTTCATCGCGACCAGCACGTTCGGGGCGTCACCCGGGGTGAGGATGTCGTAGTCCGCGAAGTGCACCTGGAAGCTCGACACGCCGGGGAGGGTGCCGGCGGGGGCCCGGATCTCGGCGGGGAAGTTGGGCAACGTGGAGATGTCGTTACCCAGCTGGGCCGTCTCGGAGGTGAACCGGTCACCGGTGAGCTGCATGCCGTCGCCGGAGTCGCCGGCGAACCGGATGACGACCCGGTCCAGTTGACGGATCTGCTTGGTCACGCTTGCACCTCGCTTCGCTCAGCGCCTCGACGCGGGCGGCTGAACATGTTGGTGACCCCGCCTTGCCCGGCCACGTGACCTCCTTGACGCGCCGCTGCGTCCGGTCCATGGGTGGCCGGCCCGCTGTCGTTTCTCACCTCAGAGCCTACGTCGGATGGGGGGTCCGACCTTCTCGGAGGTGGCGAGAGTGGGACGCATTCCGGCCCGACTTTGACCGGCTTTGGGGCGGTTTGTGAACCACGTCGTAATCCAGATCACCGGACGGCGGCCCGGGCCGGGACGCCGATGGTCGGCGTCCCGGGCGGCTCATCCGGCGGGCGTCGTGTTCGCCTCGGGCGCCGACTCGGTCATCCGCCGGCGCAGCGAGGTGGTCGCCAGGGCGAGGGCGAGCACCACCAGCAGCCCGGAGACCGCGATGAGGGTGATCGCCGTCTGCTGTACCGAGCTGAGACGACCGTCGTCGGCGCGGGCCTGCCCGGCCGCGGCCAGCACCCCCTGGGAACCGGTCGGGGCGGGGGTGCCGATCGGCGTGGCCATGGCGGCCGCCGCGGTGATCCGGAAGCTCATCTGCATCTGGCGGGTCCGCCCGCTGCGCGGGTCGAGCCGGCCGATGACCGCCCCGGCCAGCGGGGCGTGACGCTGGGCCTCCGGTGTCGCGACCACCGGCAGGCGCAGGCTGGCGGTGCGCCCGGCCGGCACCGTCCCGACGTCGCACCGGGTCCTCGTCGGGGCCACCGCCGTGCAGCCCACGGGCAAGGTCTGCGGGGTCACCCCGTCGGGCAGGATCACCTCGATCCGGCCGGCCGCGTCGACCCGGCCCGTGTTGCCGAGCTGGACGGCGACGGCGCTCGGGCCGCCGCTGATGTCGAAGACCACCTCGTCGGCGCGGAGCGAGATGCCGGGCACCGGCGGGCCGGGCGGGAAGAGCACGGCGAAGCCCTCGTCGTCCGCCGCCGAGCCGGAGACGCCCGGCGCGGTCGCGGTGACCTGCACGGATCCGCTGAGCGGCATCCAGCGCCACGCCTTCCCACTGACCCGTACCCGGACGGTACTGCTGAACCGGGCGCCCGGGGCGGCGCTCCACTCGCCGCAGCGGTAGGTCCCGCCACCGGCGGACGCGCATCCGGGGGTGCCGGCGTCGGTCAGCCCGGCCGGCAGGGTGTATCCGAGGCGGATCAGCTCGGGCGCGCTGCCGGTGTTGGTCACGGTCACCCGCAGCCTGGTCACCGTGCTGCGGGCGTTCCAGTAGTCCGCGCCGAGCCAGACATCCTCGGTGGTCACCCGAACCCCGAGCTGGCCGGAGGCCGGCCGGCCCGGTCCGGCCGGAGGCGCCACCGTCGGTGCGGGCGGGGGCGCCTCCGGCC
>NZ_QGGF01000724.1 GCF_003857015.1 Micromonospora globispora
CCACAAACGTTGGCCGGGTTGGTTATGCGGCTCGGCTGGCGGGTTGGCCCCAGCGGCGGTGTCGTTCGCTGCGGATTTTGGCGCGGTGGCGGCGTTGGGCGGTCAGGACGTCGGGGTGGCGGGCGTTGGCGTTGCGCCAGCGCAGGTAGGCGTGCAGGCCGCGGGCCAGGACGGTGTGGTTGGGGTGGTCCGAGCCGGCGATGACGAAGGTGCGCAGCGGCCCGAAGTGTGCCTCGATCGGGTTGGCCCAGGATGCGTAGGTCGGAGTGAAACACAACTCGACCTTGTTCCGTGCCGCCCACTGTCGGATCGCGAAGCCCTTATGCGCGGACAGGTTGTCCAAGATGATGTAGATGGGGGCGCCGTCAGGGCGGGCGGCCCGGATCGACTTGAGTGCGGCGAGGGTGTTCGCGGCCGATTTCTGTCTGCGGACCACACCCCAGAGGGTGTCGTCGCCGATCGAGTAGCAGCCGTGGAACTGCCGCACGCCGTGCAGCTTGTGGTAGTTCGCCGGGAGCCTGCGTGGGCGGCTCTTGGGCTGCCAGCCGACGCCGCCGTGCGGGCGGATCGTCAGCGGCCCGAACTCATCGAACGCGAACGTGCGGTGTGGGAAGTGCTCGATCACGTGCTCGATACGGGCCAGCTTCTGCTCCCGCTGGGGGTCTGTGGACTCTTTCCACGTCTTCGTGCGTTGGAAGGTGATCTGGTGGCGGCGCAGCACCTGCCGTAGTCGTTCCCGCCCGATGATCACCCTCCGATCGGGGTTGTCAGCGAGGTATTCGGCGAGCTTGCGCACGCTCCAGCAGGTGAACGGCCGTCCCAGCTTGGCGGGACGGGTGTTGGCCGTCGCGACGATGAACGCCTCGTCGTCGCTACTGATTCGGCGGGGACGGCCACCCGCCCACTGAGGGTCCAGGCTGGCCATGCCCATCTCGTTGAACCGGTGGATCACCTGCCGAACGGAGTCTTCGTCGGCCTGCACGAGCCGGGCAATGACCGGCACACTGTTCCCGCCAACCGAGGCGAGCACGACCATCGCCCGCCGCAGCCGCACGACCGAGCCGGTGCCCCGACGCACCAGACGTTGCAGCCGCTGACCCTCTTGATCACTTAATCGACGTACCCGAACCGGCTCTGCCACCCCGACAGCCTGACGGCCCCACGCCGGCCCAGCCCTTCACTCAGGCCGGCGTGTCACCAACACCGCCAACGTTTGTGGTCAGAGCACTAG
>NZ_QGGF01000662.1 GCF_003857015.1 Micromonospora globispora
GCGGAGCACCCGGCAGCGCCGCCCCGGCCACCGGCTCGGCCCGCACCGGCGGGCCCGGTCGTCCGGCGGGTACCGAACAGCTCACCGGCCTGTGCCGCGCCTACCTGGCCAAGCCGGTCGGTCAGCGGGATCGGGCGCTCGCGACGGCCGCCTTCGCCGACCTGGTCGCCGCGGCCGGCGGAACCGACCGGGTCGACGGTTTCTGCGCCCGACTGGTGCCGGACCGGTCCCCGAAGCCGTCCCCGAGCGTCCGGGTCACCCGGTCGAGCGCGCCCACCGGGGCCGCCTCGCCGGCCACGGTGCCCAGCCCCGCCGCCCCCACCGAGAAGCCGAGCACCGGGTCCGGCCGCTGAGCCCGCGATCCGGACAAAATTTCATCTCTCCGGGCGGTCGCCGTTCGTCTGCTAGACAGAAGATGGCAGGACCGCGGACGCC
The DNA here is from genome assembly GCF_003857015.1 of Micromonospora globispora. Classification (GTDB taxonomy): domain Bacteria; phylum Actinomycetota; class Actinomycetes; order Mycobacteriales; family Micromonosporaceae; genus Micromonospora; species Micromonospora globispora. The sequence continues at coordinate 436 of NZ_QGGF01000662.1, forward strand.
TCGACCGGTCACGGTGGGTGGCGTCGTGGTCGACCCACCGGTAGGGTCGTGATCCGCACGGGGAGAGGAGCCGTCTTTTGGTGATGTCGCCGGAGCTGGACCGGACCACTGTCCTAAGGGACGCGGCCGCGGCGGCCCGGCACATCGCCAGGATCTGCTTCAAGACCGGCCCACCGACCTGTACCGGCGTCGAACTGGAATGGACCGTGCACGACGCCGCGGACCCGGCCCGACCGGTCGACCGCGAGCGACTGCGGCAGGCGCTGGGGCGGCACAGCCCCGTCACCATCGACGGAACCAGTCCCGCTGATCGGCTCCGACACGGCAGCACCGTGACCGTGGAGCCGGGCGGGCAGGTGGAGATCTCCACCCCGCCGCGATCGTCGATCGCCGCGCTGATCCTGGCCACCGAGGCCGACATCGCCGAGCTGACGTCCGAACTGGACGCTGCCGGCCTCGCCCTGGGCCGTACCGGAATCGACCCCTGGCGGGCACCCCGCGCGGTCCTGCAGACCCCGCGCTACCAGGCCATGCGCTGCGTCTTCGACCGGCGCGGCCCGGCCGGACGGACCATGATGTACAGCACCGCCGGCCTGCAGGTCTGCCTGGACGCGGGCGAGCCGGAGCGGCTGGCCGAGCGGTGGGCGGCCGTGCACGGGGTGGGGCCGCCGCTGCTGGCGGCGTTCGCCACCGCCGACCGGCACGCCGGGCGGCGTACCGGATGGGCCTCCGCGCGGATGGCCGCCTGGCTGGCCATCGACCCGGCCCGGACCCGGC
>NZ_QGGF01000726.1 GCF_003857015.1 Micromonospora globispora
GGAGGCGCACACCCCGGCCGAGGCGGAGGCGGCCTGCCGCGGCGCGGTCGCGGACGGGGCCGGTGCGCTGGTGGCGGTCGGCGGGGATGGCACGGTGCACCGGGCATTGCAGGCGGTCGCCGGTACGGCGGTGCCGTTCGGGCCGGTTCCCGCCGGCACCGGCAACGACTTCGCCGTCGACACCGGGTTCCCGGCCGACCCGCTCGCCGCCGTCGACGTGATCGCCACCGCGCTGCGGGAGGGGCGGTCCCGCCCGGTCGACCTGGCCCGGATGACCGGCGCCGAGGACGGCGACCGCTGGTACGGGGCGGTGCTGGCGGCGGGGTTCGACGCGATCGTCAACGAGCGGGCGAACCGGATGCGCTGGCCGCGCGGCCCGCGCCGCTACGACCTGGCGATCCTGGTGGAGCTGGCCCGGCTGCGTCCCCGCCGCTACACGCTGCGCCTCGACGGCGAGGAGCAGCAGGTGGACGCCGTCCTGGTGGCGGTGGGCAACGCTGCCAGCTACGGCGGTGGGATGCGGATCTGCCCGGACGCCGACCCCACGGACGGCCTGCTCGACGTGGTGGTGGGCGGGCGGTTCGACCGGCGGACCTTGATGCGGGTGAAGCCGCGCATCTACCAGGGCACCCACGTCGAGCACCCGCTGGTGCGCAGCTACCGGGCGCGGACGGTGGAGCTGGCTGCGGAGGGCATCACCACGTACGCCGACGGGGAGCGGGCGCTGGACCTGCCGGTGCGGATCATCGCCGTGCCGCGGGCGGTGCGGCTGCTGCGCTGAGCTGCCCGTCGGGACCTTCGGCGACCGGTCCAACCTCGGCTGGCTCCGGGGTCGGCGTTCCGGCCCGGACCGCGCCGATGCTGGCGATGATGACCAGGCCGATCGCGAGGATCTCTACCGGGTGCAGCGCTTGGTCGAGGACCAGCCAGCCGGCGAGCGCGGCGATCGCCGGGCCGAGGCTCATCATCACCGCGAAGGTGGACGTGGGCAGCCGGCGCAGCGCCAGCAGTTCCAGGGTGTACGGCAGCACCGAGGCGAGCACCGCCAGGCCGGTACCGAGCCCCAGCACCGCCGGATGCCAGAGCCGTGGCCCGGCGTCGACCAGGCCGATCGGCAGGGCGACCAGCGCGGCGACCGCGAGGGCCAGGGCCAGCCCGTCCGCCCGTGGGAAGCGGCCGCCGACCCGCGCCGAGCAGACGATGTACGCG
>NZ_QGGF01000727.1 GCF_003857015.1 Micromonospora globispora
CTCGGGGTGGGCGCGGCGGCGGAGGGAGACGTCGCCGCGCCTGCGGGCGCGGCGGCCACGGTCAGGACCGGCGCAGGGTTCTCCGGTTCGGCGCCCCCGGGGTTCGGTTCCTCGATCCACCGGTCCACGTGGCCGTCGCTGTAGGTCTGCAGGGTCTTGAACACCAGCTGACGGGCGTCGGTCGGCAGCCGTCGGACCCGGACGGCGTACTCGGCGTCCTTGCCGACGGGCACCGCCGGGCCGGACACGGTGTAGCCGTCGGCGGCGGTCTTGAGGGCCCATCCGGTGGGTCCGCTGACCCAGGTCACGTCCGCCGGTTTGATGCCGGCGGGCAGGACGACGCGCAGGGCGGTGATGCCGGCGGTCGTCGACTCGGACTCGGCGACGAAGGTCAACTCGCTGTCGGTGGCGCCGGCCTTGGCCTTGTCCGCCGACACCTCGACGTGCGCGGACGCCGGGCCCGCCGTCAGCAGCAGCGCCGCGACAGTGCTGCCGGCCAGTACGCCCGTCCTCGTCCACCCTCGCACCACGATGGTCCTCACCCTTCTCGATGCCGCACGGGACGCGGCGACGCCCCGGATACCGTCTTGTAGTCGTCCGGCGGTCGCGATTAGTTCCCGCCCCACCGCTGACGGCCGCCACGATGGCACGCCGAGCCGGTTACGCACCGCGTGCAGTGCGCTGCCCCCTCCGGGGAGGATCCGCAGCCGTGCCTGCTGCGGTGGGGGCTGGTTGTCCAGAGACAGCTGCCAGCGTGACCCCTCGCCGCGCGGCGTGCGGGGCTGGCGGTCCACCCGGTTGATCAGGGCGGCCACGGCCACGGCGAGCACCACCACGGCGTGGCTGGCCAGCCGGGGCCACTGCACCCGGCCGGCGGCGACGTCGGCGGCGCTGAGCAGGGTCAGCACGGCCACGAACGCGCTGAGGATGGGCAGCACACCGGCGGTGCGCTGCCGGCGGGCGGCCACCCACAGCAGACCGGCGCCGACCGCGGCGTTCCACGCCGCCGACTCGTGCCACAGGTGATCCATGCTGGCCGCGCCCATTGCGTCGTGGCCGGGGTGGGGGGCGTTGGCGAGTGCTGCGACCTGCGCGGCGCCGAGCAGGATCTGCGCCGCCCCCAGCGCTCCGAGAGCGCCGCGCAGCACCTTGGCCGCGCGGCCGGCGGGGGCCGGCTGCGAGGAGGATAC
>NZ_QGGF01000728.1 GCF_003857015.1 Micromonospora globispora
GGCCGGCCCCCTCCGGCCCGGCCGACCTCAGCGCGGGCACGTCCGGTGACGTCGGGGCCAGCCCGCTGCCGGCGAACGACCCGGCCGACCGGCGGAACCACCGCAGCGCCGACGACGACGGCCACCACCAGCGCCCCGGAGAAGGCCAACCCGTACACGGCCACCCAGGTGTGCGGCAGCGGCTACCAGGTGATCGACTCGGCCACGCTGACCGCGAACGGGATTCGGCAGGGGCGGGTGTACCTGCTCTACAACACCGGGAACGGGTACAACTGCGTGGTCACCCTGAAGGACACCAACGTCGGCCGGGCCACCACCGTGTCGGCGTACCTGGAGGTGCAGGGGAAGACCCGCAGCACCGACAGCGGGGCGTTCCAGTACTACGCCGGGCCGGTCCGGGCCAGCGCCGCCGCGGCCTGCGTGAAGTGGGGCGGCTCGACCGGCGGAGCCAGCTACGGCAGCCCGTTCGAACACTGCGGCTGACCCGACCCGCACGACCCGCCCCGTACGCCGCTCCACCCGTTGGACGGCGTACGGGGCGGCGGGCGGCGACCCGCCGGGCGGCTTTAAGGTACGGGCATGTCCGTTGACGGGTGGAACACGCTCCTGGTGCTCGGCGGTATCCGGTCCGGCAAATCCGAGTTCGCGGAATCGCTGGTCGTTGACGCGCCGACGGTCCGCTACGTGGCCACCGCGCCCGAGGGCGACCCGGAAGACACCGAGTGGGCCACCCGGTTGGCCGCGCACCGCGCCCGGCGGCCGGGGAGCTGGACCACCGAGGAGACCGCCGGCGACCCGCGCCGGCTGGCCGACGTCATCGCCGCCGCGGCGCCGGACGAGACGCTGCTCGTCGATGACCTCGGCGGCTGGGTGACCGTCCTGCTCGACCCGGCCCACCAGCCAGCCGACGACACGGCCACCATCGAGGAGCTGGCGGCGGCGGTCCGGTCGAGTGGGGCCCGGCTCGTGCTGGTCAGCCCGGAGGTGGGGCTCTCCCTGGTGCCGACCACCCCGCTCGGTCGGGCGTTCACCGACGCGCTGGGCGCGACCAACCGCGCGGTGGCCGACGCCTGCGACGCGGTGGTCTTGGTGGTCGCCGGCCAGCCGAGCTGGCTGAAGCCGGGCGCCGCGCCACGTGCGGCCACCGTGCCGGCGCAGGCCGGTCCGGGCC
>NZ_QGGF01000271.1 GCF_003857015.1 Micromonospora globispora
CTAGTGCCTCGTCTTTGAACGTTGATCGTGTAATCCGTCGGTTCTGAGGATGTGTCGGGCAGGCTGTCTCTCATCGTTCACGGTGGGAGGTGGTGGCCGGTGGGCAGACGCCCGGAGGTGTTCGTCCGTCAGGTGTCGATGGCCGAGGGTCAGCGGTTGCAGCGCATCGGTCGGACCGCGAAGGATCCGGTGAAGCTGCGCCGGGCGATCGTGGTGCTGATGTCCGCCCAGGGGCAGCCGGCGCCGGACATCGCTCACTTGCTCAAGACCAGCGAGGACTACGTGCGGGACGTGATCCACGCCTTCAACGAGCGGGGGTTCGACGCACTGGACCCAAAATGGAGCGGGGGCGCACCGAGACGGATCGATGAGCAGACCCGCGACTGGATCTGCGTCATCGCCCGGTGCGACCCCCGCTTCCTCGGCAAACCGTTCTCCTGCTGGTCACTGTCGAAGCTGCGCGACTACCTGATCGAGGCCGGCTACGTCACGACGATCAGCGTCGAGACCGTCCGGCGGATCCTGCACGAGCGCGGGGTGTCCTGGCAGGCCACCAAAACCTGGAAGGCCAGCACCGACCCCGACTTCACGGAAAAGATGCGCCGGATCCTGGACCTATACGACCACCCGCCCGCGGACGGCCGGGTGATCTGCGTCGACGAGTTCGGGCCGCTGAACCTGCAACCCCGCCCCGGCCGCGCCTGGCGATCCCAGGGAAAGCCGGCGCGACTGCGGGCCACCTACACCCGCGACCAGGGCGTCCGCCACATGATCGCCGCCCTCGACCTGGCCACCGGAAAGCTGCACTACCGCATCCGCGACCGTAAACGCTGGCGCGAGTTCCTGGCCTTCCTCAAGACGCTGCGCCGCCGCTGGCCCACCGAGAGGCTCTACCTGATCTGCGACAACTTCTCCCCGCACAAGCACCCCGAGGTCCGGGCCTGGTGCGCCGCCAACCAGGTGGAACTGGTGTTCCTGCCGACCTACGCGTCCTGGCTGAACTGGATCGAGGCCGAGTTCGCCGCCGTCCGGTACTTCGCCCTCAACGGCACCGACCACCGCAGCCACACCGAACAGGACGCCGCCATCGGCGACTACATCCGCTGGCGCAACCAGCGCGCCAAACCGAAAACGTCATTCGCCACCCGCTCCAAGATCCGCCA
>NZ_QGGF01000729.1 GCF_003857015.1 Micromonospora globispora
TAGAGTTACGGCGGTCATGGCGGAGGGGAAACGCCCGGTAACATTCCGAACCCGGAAGCTAAGCCCTCCAGCGCCGATGGTACTGCACTCGGGAGGGTGTGGGAGAGTAGGACACCGCCGGACAATCTTCCAGTCGAGGGCCGCCCCATCCGGGTCGGCCCTCGACTGCGTAGCGCCGTTGGTGGCGCAATTAGGAAGGATGTACCTGTGAGTTCAGGACCGCAGGGCGGAGATCGTCCCCGTCGTTACGAGGACCGCGCCGACCGTCAGCCGGGGCGCGGCGACGACCGTCCGCCGTACCGCGGGAACCGCGATGACCGCGCCCGCGGCCAGCAGGGCGGCCCAGGCGGTGACCGGCGTGAGGGCGGTTTCCGTTCGGGTCCCCGCGAGGGTGGCTTCCGTGGCGGTGACCGCCGTGAGGGCGGTTTCCGTGGCGGTGACCGCCGCGAGGGTGGCTTCCGCCCCGAGGGCGACGCATCCCGCGAGGGCGGTAACCGCGGGGGCGAGCGCCAGGGCTTCCGTCGGGATGACCGCGAGGGCGGCTTCCGCCGCGACGGCCGTGAAGGCGGATCCCGTGCCGGCGACCGCCGTGAGGGTGGCTTCCGCTCCGGACCGCGTGAGGGTGGCTTCCGCCGTGACGGCGAGGCCCCGCGTGAGGGCGTCCGTGGCGGTGAGCGCCGTGAGGGCTTCCGCCGGGATGACCGCGAAGGCGGCTTCCGGGGCGGCGACCGTGAAGGCGGCTTCCGCGGTGGCGAGCGCCGTGAGGGTGGCTTCCGCGGTGGCGAGCGCCGTGAGGGTGGCTTCCGCCGTGAGGGCGAGGCGCCGCGCGAGGGCGTCCGTGGCGGTGAGCGCCGCGAGGGCTTCCGCCGGGACGACCGTGAGGGCGGCTTCCGTGGTGGTGACCGCCGTGAGGGCGGTTTCCGCGGCGGCGAGCGCCGTGAGGGCGGGGCGCCCCGTGAGGGCTTCCGTGGCGGTGAGCGTCGTGAGGGCGGTTTCCGTGGCGGCGACCGTGAGGGCGGCTTCCGCGGTGGTGAGCGTCGTGAAGGCGGCTTCCGCCGTGAGGGCGAGGCGCCGCGCGAGGGCTTCCGTGGCGGTGACCGCCGTGAGGGCGGCTTCCGTGGTGGTGAGCGTCGTGAGGGCGGCTTCCGCCGTG
>NZ_QGGF01000732.1 GCF_003857015.1 Micromonospora globispora
GGTTGACTCGCGGGGTTGAATGGTTCAGGCCGCGTGTGCGGGCCTGTTGATTGTCTCAAACTCGATCGGGGTGAGCTTGCCGAGGCGTCGTTGCCGTCGGCGGCGGTGGTAGGTCCGTTCGATCCAGGTCACCATCGCCAGGCGCAGGTCCTGGCGGGTCTGCCAGCGTTGCCGGTTCAGGACGTTGCGTTGCAGCAGGGCGAAGAACGATTCCATCGCGGCGTTGTCGCCGCAGGCGCCGACTCGGCCCATCGAGCCGGTCAAACCGTTGCGCCGCAACGCTTTGACGAACTTCTTCGACCGGAACTGGCTACCCCTGTCCGAGTGCACCACGGTGCCGGCCGGATCCCGTAGTCGGATCGCGTTGCGCAGCGCCGAGACGGCCAAGGAGGCCTTCATGCGGGTGTCGATGGAGTAGCCGACGATCCGACCGGAGTACACGTCCTTGATCGCGCAGAGGTAGAGCTTGCCCTCGGCGGTGGGATGTTCGGTGATGTCGGTCAGCCACAGCCGGTCCGGCGCGTCGGCGGTGAAGCGGCGCTGCACCAGGTCGTCGTGCACTGGCGCCCCCGCCCGCCTCGTGAGGCCCTTCTTCTTGGCGAACACCGACCAGATCCGCTGAACTGAGCACAGCCTGGCCACCCTGTTGACGCCGGCGGTGATGCCGTGGGCGGGCAGTTCATCGGCGATGAACCGGTACCCGAACGCCGGATCATCGGCGTGGATGTCCAGGGCGGCGTTGATCAGATAGGCGTCGGCCAGGTCACGGCGGGTGACCGGGGTCTTCTTCCACGCGTAGTAGGCCTGCTTGCTGAAGCCCAGCACCCGGCAGGTCACCGCGACGGGGATCCCGTCCGCGGCCAGGTCACCGACCAGCGGGTACATCATTTTGGGGCGATCTCCTTGGCGAAGAATGCCGCCGCCCGACGCAGGATCTCGTTCTCCTGCTCGAGGAGCTTGTTCCGCCGCCGCAGCTCCCGCAGCTCTGCGGACTCACTGCTGGTGGTCCCGGGACGACCCCCGTCCTCGATGTCGGCGAGCTTGAGCCAGCGGTGCAGACACGACTCGGAGATCCCGAAGTCCTTCGCGATCTGCGCGATGGGCGCCTCACCCTTGCGGGCGACCGCGACGACGTCACGGCGGAACTC
>NZ_QGGF01000440.1 GCF_003857015.1 Micromonospora globispora
GTGACGGGCGGTCGCCGCGGCGGCTCGGGGGGACCGCCGGCTCGGCGGGGCGGACCAGTGGACCGGTCGGCCGGGTCCGACGTCCGAGGGGGAGCCGCGGTCCGGGGGGTCGGCGGGCGATGGCGCGCATCCGGAGGGTCGGCTCGCGGATCCGCTGCAGGCCGAGGTGGTCGCGCACACCGACGGGCCGATGCTGGTCGTCGGCGGCCCGGGCACCGGCAAGACCAGCACGCTGATCGAGGCGGTCGCCGCCCGGGTGGCCGAGGGCGTCGACCCCGAGCGCATCCTGGTGCTCACCTTCGGCCGCCGCGGCGCCACCGACCTGCGCCACCGGATCGAGGCGCGGATCGCCGGGGACGGGCACCGGGTGGTCCGCGAGCCGCTGGTGCGCACCTTCCCGGCGTACGCCTTCGGGCTGCTCCGCCGGGCCGCGGCCGAGCGGGGCGAGCCGTCGCCCCGGCTGCTCACCGGCCCCGAGCAGGATCTGATCATCCGCGAGCTGCTGGACGTGGTCGGCGAGGAGCCGGAGGACGACCCGGTCGGCTGGCCGGAGGACCTGCGGCCGGCGCTGCGCACCCGCGCCTTCGCCGCCCAGCTCCGCGACCTGCTGATGCGCGCCGCCGAGCGCGGCGTCGGCCCGGTCGAGCTGGCCCGGCTGGGGGAGAAGCTGGGCCGCGCCGACTGGCCGGCCGCCGCGCGCTTCCTCCGGGAGTACGTCGCCGTGCTCGCCCTGCGCGACGTCAGCAACCGCGGTTCCATCGCGTACGACCCGGCCGAGCTGGTCCGGGCCGCCACCGGGATGCTGCTCGACGATCCCGAGCTGCTGGCGGCCGAGCGCCGCCGGTTGGCCCACGTCTACGTCGACGAGCTGGCCGACACCGACCCCGCCCAGCTCGACCTGCTCGCCGTGATCGCCGGCGGCGGCAAGCCCCTGGTCGCCTTCGCCGACCCGGATTCCTCCACGTACGCGTTCCGCGGCGCCGACCCGGCCGGGGTGACCACCTTCCCGCACCGGTTCCGCACCGTCTCCGGCGCGCCGGCGGCCCAGGTCGTGCTCACCACCTCCTACCGGGCCGGCCCCCGGCTGCTCGCCGCAACCGCCCGGCTCGCCCGCCGGCTGCGCGGCCCGGCGGCGCAC
>NZ_QGGF01000336.1 GCF_003857015.1 Micromonospora globispora
GCCAGCAGGTCGTCGGGGAGCGCCGGCGCGGTAGGGACCAGCGCGGCCGGAGCGTCCGGCTCCTCGGCCGGCCCGGCGGAACGAAGGGGCAGGACGAGGGTGTCGGGCCGCTCGGGCCCGCTCACCAGACGAATGGCCAGCACGCTGGACCGTACCTCCAGAAAATGTGCGAAGCGGGAGGAACCGCCGCTTCCCGGTTGCGAAGGCCCTGAGCCACCGGCAGCGCCGGTGGCTCAGGGAAGGACGAACTGCCCGCGCGGCCTGCGCCGCGCGGAGCACTCCTCGATCAGCCCGCAGCTGCCTTCAGCGCGTCCCCGAGCGCGTTGGCCTCGTCGGGAGTCATCTCGACGACGAGCCGGCCACCACCCTCCAGCGGGACCCGCATGACGATGCCCCGGCCCTCCTTGGTGACTTCCAGCGGACCGTCGCCCGTCCGCGGCTTCATCGCCGCCATGTTGTCTCCCCTCAGACCTACACCAGGGTCGGTGGGTTGCCCCACAGCCACTTCGTCATAACCACCCGCAACCGTCGCGGGGGCGTCGACCAACGATTTTCCCTGATGAACACCGCCGGACCCAAACCGAAGCAGCATTGATGTAACAGCATCTAGCTTATCTTGGATAGGCCTGTCACAATGTGCGGTCATGCAGGCACGGTCGGCACTCTTCGACCTGTACGGCGACCACCTCCGAGCGAGGGGTGGCCGCGCGCCGGTCGCCGCCCTGGTCAAGCTGCTGGCACCGCTCGGAATCGCGCCTCCGGCGGTACGCACCGCGGTCTCCCGGATGGTCCGCCAGGGCTGGCTCGAGCCGCTCCGACTGACCTCCGGGCCGGGATATTCGATCACACCAAAAGCCGCCCGGCGACTCGA
>NZ_QGGF01000643.1 GCF_003857015.1 Micromonospora globispora
GGTCGGCGCCGCGCTCCACGCCGCGGTCCGCGCCCTGGTCCGCGCCCTGGTCGGCGCCGCGCTCGACGCCGCGGTCCGCGGCACCGTCGGCGCCACCGTCCTGCTGGCCCGGGGTAGCGCCACCATCGGCCGGACCTTCGAGGCCGCCGCCGCTGGTGGTCTGCATGTCGTCATCGTTGAGTGCCATGGGTGCTCCCTCGGGTGTGCCGCCCCCGTCGTACGTCGGGGTTCGTCGTGGAGCGGGTGGTACCCCACGTCCGATCTTCTCTAACCACACCGTAGACGCCGACACCCGGCGAGACAGACCGTTCACGGGGTGCGACGCGGCGTGCCGCGGCCGGGGGTGACAGTCGGCGGGATCCGGCGCATGGTGACACGATTGACGCCCGACGACTGAGAAACCGGGAGTCCAGATGGCGCAACCGACCGGGGAACTGCTGGAGCCGCTGCCGGAGGACTGGCAGCGCGGCCTCGCCGTGGTGGCCCACCCCGACGACCTCGAGTTCGGGGCGGCGGCGGCCGTGGCGCGCTGGACCGAGCAGGGCAAGGAGATCGTCTACTGCCTGCTCACCAGCGGCGAGGCGGGCATCGACGGGATGCCGCCCGAGCAGGCCCGGGAGGTGCGTGAGGAGGAGCAGCGCGCCTCGGCCGAGCTGGTCGGGGTGCCGACCGTGGAGTTCCTCGGCCTGCCCGACGGCCTGCTGGAGTACGGGGTCCCGCTGCGCCGGGAGATCGCCGCCGTGGTCCGCCGGCACCGCCCCGAGATCGTCCTCACCAACAACTTCCGGGACACCTGGGACGGGGCGTACGCGCTGAACCAGGCCGACCACATCGCCACCGGCCGGGCGGTGCTGGACGCGGTCCGCGACGCGGGCAACCGCTGGATCTTCCCCGAGCAGCTGGTCGACGGCGTGGAGCCGTGGAACCGGGTACGCCAGGTGTGGGCAGCCGCCTCACCGCAGTCCCGGCACGGGGTGGACGTGACGGCCAGCTTCGAGCGGGGCGTGGCGTCGCTCCGGGCCCACGACGCGTACCTGCGCGGGCTCGGCGACGGCAGCTTCGACCCGGAGGAGTTCCTCGAAGGGCTGGCCCGACCCGTCGGCACCCGGCTCGGCGTCCGGTACGGCGCGGCCTTCGAGGTGTTCCGCTTCGACCTCTTCTAGGGCGGCGAGATGATCCTGGTCGGCACGTCCGGGTGGCAGTACCGGGACTGGCGGGAGCGCTTCTACCCGGCGAAGCTGCCGCAGCGGCTCTGGCTGGAGCACTTCGCCGAGCGGTTCGCGACGGTGGAGGTGAACAACGCCTTCTACCGGCTGCCGGAGCGGGACACCTTCGTCGCCTGGCGGGACCGCACCCCGGACGACTTCTGCGTGGCGGTGAAGATGAGCCGCTACCTCACCCACATCAAGCGGCTGCGGGAACCCGAGGAGCCGGTGGCCCGGTTCCTCGACCGGGCCACAGGCGTCGGCGACCGGCTCGGCCCGGTCCTGGTGCAGTTGCCGCCGAACCTGCGGGCCGACCCGGACGCGCTCGACGCGACGCTGCGGCTCTTCCCGGCCGACGTGCGGGTGGCGGTCGAACCCCGGCACCCCTCGTGGTGGACCGACGACACCCGCCGGGTGCTGGAGCGCCACCGCGCCGCCCTGGCCTGGGCCGACCGGCTGAGCCGGCCGGTGACCCCGCTGTGGCGGACCACCGACTTCGGCTACCTGCGGCTGCACGAGGGCCGGGCCCGCCCCTGGCCGCGCTACGGCCGGGCCGCGCTGGCCACCTGGGTACGGCGCCTCGGTGAGACGTTCGGCGACGCCGAGCCCGCGTACGTCTACTTCAACAACGACCCCGGCGGCGCGGCGATCGTCGACGCGGTGGCCTTCGCCGACCTGGCCCGGCGGGCCGGCCAGCGGGTCAGCCGGACGCCATCGACCCGCCCCACCGGCGTGGAGCGGGCCGGGTCGGATGCTGCGGTCAGGGCATCATCTGCACCAGGTCCTGCGGCATCGTGTCCTTGACCTCCTGCCACTCGCCCGGGGTGATGCGCTTGCTCAGGGCGTCGAGCACCACCTGCACCACCCGTTCGGTGCCGCCCTCCACGTCGTACGGGAAGGTCTGGCGGAGTTCGTAGAGGAAGTCGTCCCGGTTCAGGTTGATCGGTACGTTCGCCGGCTGCCAGCCGTCGAAGTAGACGCCCCGCAGCACTATGGGCAACTGCGCCGCGAACTCGGCGCTCTCCTGCACCGGCATCCGGTCCCGCAGCAGGTGGAGCACCCCGCGCAGCGCGGCGAAGGACTGGTTGCGCTGCTCCTTGGGCCACCCGTACGCGCTCTCGATGTCCTTGAGGATCAGGTTCGTCTTCTGGATCGAGGATTCGATCGCGGAAATCAGCTGCTCAGCCATCTGCCCACCCCCGTGCGTCGGTTTCCCATCGTCGGTCCTCGGTGCGTCGCGGCGGCCCGCTGGGCCCCCGCCAGTGCCGGGTCGGGCTGAACCGCCCGGGCCGCTCGCCACGCTGGGGACCGTCGGACTTCCCGACCACGTGCAGCACCCCGCCGCGGCGTCGATCGGTTACGACCCGCACCATGGCCCACCTCCCCCGTCGGCCTCTCGCGGTCACATCGGTCGACGGACCGCACAGACACCCTCCATGCTGTGCGGCGAAGGGGTGAGCCGGCCTCACCCGGACCGGGTGAATCCGCCGGTCAGTCCGCGTCGAGCAGGCCGGCCAGGGTGGCGGCGTTGGTCTGCGCGTAGTCGCGGTAGCAGTTGTCTGTGGAGGCGTTAGCGCTATGCCGACCAGCAGAAAGAGCGGTCATCTCCCCAGCGTTGCGCTCATGTTTATCGGGACATGTCTCAGACGGAGTAACAGCGCGTAGTGCCCGATAGGGAGCCGACATGACCACCGTACCCATCCAGAGGGTCGGCCGACCGCTGCTCGCCTTCCTCGGCGGCTTCTGGTGGGGATTCACGCACCCGGCGCAGGCGATCCGGGACGCGCTCAAGTAGCGGTCCGGTCGGTCAACTTCGGCACCTGCCGAAGTTGCGCGGTCCAGCTCGCCCAATAAGGCGGGCCCGGCAGGTGCGGGAACACCTGTGATCCGGGCCCTTGACGGAGAGAGGCCTCCGCCCATGCAAACCCTACCCATCCTGCCGAGCTGCGGTCAGCCGGCAAGCATCCGCATCGAGGTCTACTCGCCCGACCCCGGCGACCTGTACGGCTCGCTGGACGCGTCGGCGTACTTCTGCGACCTGCACGCCATGTCGGCCGTGTCGGCGATCTGGCGGGCCCAGCTGACGCCGTACAAGGTCGAGATGGCGCCGGACGTGCAGCGCCGCTGCGGCGAGGTGTACGTCTTCCCCACCGGCCGCATGGGTGGTGCGAAGTGAGCCGCCCGGACCGCTGGTGGCGGCCCCCGACGACCCGCCGCCCGGCGCAGCGGGCCAGGGCGCGCCGGATGTACACCGACAAGGAGTTTGAGACGACGTTCGAGGCCGGCGTCGCGTTCGGCGAGCGGGTCGCCCGCAAGGAGCACGAACTCCTCGAGGACGGACTCCGCCGGCTGATGGACGCGATCCGGGAGTCGGAGAACGGCGACCCGGACCCGCTCGACGACTTGGCGCGTGAGGCCGGCGTGCTGCGCGAGGCGATTGCGTCAGGTGACGCAATCCAGCCCGACGAGTTGATCGACGACTTGGAGCGGTGGCTACGCGAGCAGGAGTGACTTCGGCCTCCGTGGGGGTCACGTGACCCCCACCGAACTGACCTGCGAGTTCGTACTCAGTACGACTTCGGCCGCGGCCCGGACGGTCCGATCGGTCCCGGCGGACCGCCCGGGCGCGGCTGGCCGGGACTCACCGGTTGTGCTGCACGATCGCGGCCACCACGACGGCGACGGCCACCGCCACGACCAGCGTCATCAGCAGCCAGTCCCCGGGATCGGGTGCGGTCATGGTCAGCTCCTAGCTCATGTCGGTCGCGATCCAATGGACCGTGCCCGACGTGGTCGCGGACGCGTTGAGGTCGACCCGCAGGGTGGCCTGAGTCGTCGACACCGTCAGCACCAGCACAGTCGCCCGGATGGCGGACCCGGAGCCGGACACCACCTGAGTCACGAACGACGGCGCCGCCGCGAACGCGGCAGGGAAGGTGACCGTGAGGATGCCGGACGTGGTCGTCGCGCTGGTGGACCACGCCAGCTGGCCCGCCTGCTGCGCTCGGAACGTCGCAGGGTCGATCCGCTGACCGGACGCCGCTACCATCGCGTTTCCCCTCTCACAGTGCGAACACCGCCGGTTCCCACACGTCCACCGACGTGCCGACCGGCCACGCCTTGCTGACGCCGTTGACGGCGCGGGCCGTCACGGTCACGGTCTGAGTGAGGCCGGTGCCCGAGATCGCCGACACGGTCACCCGTTCGGCGCCGACCTTCAGGTCCAGCGGGAACTGCGTGGGGTCGGTGGTCCACGCCCCGTTGGCTGCGGTGCTGGTGATCTGAAACGAGGTCGCGCCCGCGGTGATGGCGGCGGTCAGCGTGGTCCCGTTGGCGACCATCCGCGCGGAACCGGACCAGGTCGCGATGTCCCACGCCGACGCCGGCGACCCGTTCCAGGTGATCGACCACTCGAACTTGTCCAGCGTCTCGGCGTAGCCGTCCACCATCACCCGGGCGGGGCCGGGTGGCAGCCACGCGGGCAGACCGGCGATGGACGCGACGTCACCGGCGTCGGCCAGGACGACCGCCTTGGTGGTGGCCGCGTCGGCGGCCAGGGCGGGCGAGGCGAGGTTGAACTTCACCTTCGGGTAGCGGGCCTCGTCGACCGTGCCGAGGTGCAGCCGCCAGCCGGCGTGGTCGATCAGCTGGCTGTCGGTGGCCACGTTGACCTTCTCCGACGTGTCGTAGGTGCCGACGCCGTCGGGCGGGTTGAGCACCGACAGCGGCCCCGAGGTCTGCACCGCCCGGGCCGACCCGCCGTCGGGGCGGGACACGGTCACGTCGTTGCGAGTGAGCTCGTCGTCGTCGGTGTACTCCAGCTGCACCAGGTCGGTGTAGTCCACCGGGATCGGCGTCTGGTTGTAGAGGCTCGCCCGGGTCCGGTAGTGCAGGCCCAGGTGCCCGCGGCCCTCGAGCAGCAGACCGCCGTCGGTCTTCGCCGCGTCGGCGAGGATGTCCAGCAGCGGCGCGATGGGCTGCGGCCCGGCCGGGGTGGTGTCGTGCGGGAATCCCCACCAGGTGACCGGCAGGCCCTCTTCGGCGCACACCCGGGCGATCCGCTCGCCGGCCTTCTCCCCGCTGTACCCGGAGGCGACCGCGGCGAAGTCGCCCGCGTACAGGATCCGTTGCGGCGCCACGGCCAGGTGGCCGAGCAGCGCATCCTGGAAGTAGGACGACCCGACGACGTCCACCCGCGTCGGCTGGCCGACGGCCCCGGTGTACAGGTACGGGCCGCCGACGAAGAACGTGCCGTCTACGGCGTTGGCCATCCACGGCTGCCAGGACACCGAGCTGCCCGACGTCGACCACTCGATGTAGTGGATGACCCAGTCATTCGGCGGCACGCTGGTGTTGGAGAAGCTGCGGTCGTCCACCACGACACCGGTGGAGTCGTAGCCGATCCACCGGTACCCGCCGCCGGACAGCATGAAGTCCCAGCGGGTGACCCGGCCGCCGGTGAAGTACACCCGGGCGTAGACCACGTCGGAGCCGACGGGCATGGCGTTGAGCTTGAAGAACAGCAGCAGCGACCAGGTCGACGCGCCCGACCGCTGCGCGACGGCGGTGGACAGCGTCGCGGTCGCGGTGGTCATCTTGGCGACCGATGCGGTCCCGGGCAGGTGCGGCCCCGGGTCGTTGCCGAACGTCACCCCCGAGGATGTGCCGGTGGCGACACCCGCCGCGGCGGACGTCGGCCGGGTCGCCGCGGCACCATCCTCAAGCGGCAGGTACGCGGCCGGGTTGACACCCGCAACGGTGCGGCGCAGCGGCGACACAACCGGCGAGTTGCCCTGCCCGAGACGGCGGCGGATGCCGGACGCCTCCAGCGGCACCCACGTGTCGGTGCCGGCCAGGTTCCACTTGAGCGGCCACTCCGACACCTCGCCGTGGAACCGGGCACCGCGGTCGATGGGGACGGCACCGGGGTCGAACGTCCACACCCGTCCCTGCGCGTCGGTCAGGGACGTCGCGCCCGCCCGCAGGGTGGTGAAGTCGGGCGAGGCGACCAGGGTGCCGCCGGAGCGGAGCTCCATGCCGAACAGCTCACCGGTGACAGCGTTGTCGCCGTACGACGCGACCCGGCCGACCTGCACGCCGTTCGTCGCCGACGCCTTCACGCTGGTCGCACCCGCGATGAAGGCGCCACCGAGCTGCGTCCACGGCCCGGCGAGGGTCGGCGCGGAGTAGAACCTGACGGACCCGTCGGACACGGTGAGGGTCGCCCGGATGGCCAGGGACCCATCGGCGGCGGGTGCGGGTTTCACGCTCTGCGCGATCGCGTGCGCCCCGGACGACCCGTCAACCCAGCGCCACTCCAACATGCCCGTGTCGCCGATCGCGAGGGACCAGGAGTCGTCCTTCCCGACGACGAAAATGCCGCCGTGAAAGGTCCACGCGTCCATCCGCAGCCACACCCGCACATCGACGTCGCCGGTGCCGTTGAGCGACGTGTGGGGGGCTGTCACCGCGGCACCCGGGGTGCCACTGTTACGCCTCCAGCCGTCCACGGCCAGGGCGCCACCGGGGTCGACGTCGGCCACCCGCACCCGCAGCGGGGTGTTACGGGTCAGCAGACCGTAGTACGGGCTGGCCGGGTTACGCGGGCTGTACTTGCCGCCCGCGTTGTTGACCACCAGGTTGCACCGGACCACGTCCGGGTCACGGCCAGGGGACGACCGGCCGCGGGTGCCGATCGACACCCCGCCGCCGGAGCCGGCCGACGACTGCCGCACGTCGCTGGTGATGTCGACCCAGCCGAGGGACGGGCCGAGGTAGAGCTCCACGGTCATGGCCAGCGGGGTGGCGGGGAACGCCATCACGACCACCCGGACCCGAGCGCCACCTGCACGTCGCCGCCGCGCACCCGGATCGCCCGGCGCAGCACCTCCATCAGCAGGTCGTCCACGGAGGTGCCGGAGGACTGCAGCACCAGCGCAGCCCCGCCGCCCCGGCCGGCGTTCGAGGTCACCGTCTCACCGGCCTGCAGCATGGCGAGCACGTTCTGCCCGGGCGCGCCGGGCACCACACCGCCGGCGTGGAACGTGGGCAGGTGCGGCACCGAGATGGTGTTGCCGCCGATGAACGGCACCCAGCCGGGCACCGACCAGGACAGCTGGCCGACGGTGTTGTTCCAGGCGTTGGCGATCGCGTTGAACGCGGCCTTGAACGGCTTCGACACGGCGTCGGAGACCTTGGAGAACGCGGTGCCGATCCACCCCGGGATCTTCTTGATGAACTCCCAGGTGTTGCTGGCCGCGGACTTGATCCAGCCCCAGGCGGCTTTCCACGCCCGCTGGAACCAGTCCGTCTTGGTGGCGATCAGGATGATGACCCCGACCAGCAGCAGGATCCCGACGACAATCCAGGTGATCGGCGACGCGAACAAGGCCGAGTTCAGCACCCACTGCATAGCCGCCCACGTAGCGGTGGCCGCGCGCACGATCCCCGACCACACGACGTGGGCCATCATGCCAACCTTCGTCTGCGCCAGGCCCAGCAGCAGCGGCGCCATACCACCTGCGAGATCAGCCCAGCCTTGCACGTAGGCGGCGATGCCCACCTTGCCCGGGCCCTGCATGATGGTCGCGGTTCCGTCGATGACGTCATGAACGCCGATCAGCTTGGACTCGGCCCCGTCCGCTTTCTCGCCGACCCGGCCGATCGCGCCGCCGTGTTCATCGAACTTCTTCGCAGCCCCGCCGACCTTTTCGCCCATGTTCTTGGCGCCGCCGCCGACCCGGGTGAAAGCGTCCTCGACGCCCTTCGTCTCACCGGCGAATGTGAGCGTGACCTGATTGGCCATCAGCTGACCTCCAGCCCGGCATCCTTGGCGAGCTGAGTAAGCGCCTCGCTCATGATGTCGGTGACCTCGTCGCGCTTCACGTCCAGCGCTGGGTAGACGTACCGGCCGGCCTTGATGAACGGCCGGTACGCCGGGCGGCCCTTGCGCCGGCCCTCGCCGCCAAAATCGAGCCACGGGGCGTACGGGGCGCGGTTGCCGCCCAGGGCGACCCGGGCGGTCCGCTGCGTCGACCGGGCCTTCAGCGACGCCTTGGCGCGGCCGGAGCGGCTGGGCATCCGGGCGGTCGCGTAGTTGATGATCAGACCGGAGGCTTCGTTGAGCGCGAGCCGGAGTTGCTTCGGCAGGCCGGCGTCCATGGCCTTGAGCTGCCGCTGGAACTCGCGCAGGCCGGTGACCTGGATCTTGGCTACCATCACACCCCCGCCTTCTTACGTTCCAGCTCTTCCGCCTGCGCCTTCAGCGCGTAGTACCGGGTCCAGTAGATGAACTCCGCGTGCGTCATCTCGGCCCGCAACCGGGCCACCGTCATGCCGAGCTTCTGCGCCAGGTAGAACTCGAAGTGCAGGTCAGCGTCGTCGAGCAGTGCTTTTGGTTGCCTCCTTGTTGGCTGCGGGCTTCAGCCCGGACAGCTCGGCGATGGCGTCGGACACGGCGACCAGGGCGCCCGCGTCGTCGGACGCGGCCCACGCGGCGACGTCCTCAACGGACAACTGCGGGTCGGTCATGCCGGTCGCGACGATGAAGTTGTCCCGCTCCGCCGTCGAGCTGCTCTTCTCCTGCGACTCCAGGACCTCGTCGCGGGTCAGCGCGCGGATCGCCACCGTCGAGCCGTCGGGCAAGGTGGCCGTGCCCTTGCCGGTCTTGCGGGCCAGGATCTGCGCCCGGGTCAGGTTCGCCATCGTGGTCCCCTTACGGCTGGGTGGTGGTGGTGACGACGTCGGAGATCTCGAACTCGGCCGACCAGGTGACCATGTCGTCGACCGGCGAGGTCTCCACGTACTTGGTCAGGACACCGGAGAACGCGTCAGACGGCTTGCCGGTGCCCGTGCCCTCCGGCTTGCGCACCACCGCCACGCTGGTGCCCAGCAACGGCTTCAGCGCGGCGCGCGGGCCGGTCGACGCGGTGCTGTCGTAGGTGCCGCCGCAGGTGAACTTGCCGTCGAGCAGGCCGCCCTGCCTGGTCTTGGCGGTCTTGCCGTAGCCGGTCGTCTCGTGCACGTCCGCCGAGAGCTCGAAGCTGGACGTCTTGCAGTACGCCGAGATGTCCTTGGCGGCGACCGTGATGACGGTGTTCATGCCGTGTACGAATGCCATGGCCGCTACGCGCCCTTTCCGGTGATGTCGAGATGGAAGATCGCGGCCAGGTAGTCCGTGCCGGCGAACGTGGGGGTGCCGAACTCGGCCCACGCCACGCGGACGCTGTCGCAGCTGGTGTACGTGTGCGCCTCGAGCTTGGCCTTGACCGACTTGGCGCCGGAGCCGTCGGCGTACGCGGCGAGCGCCTTGCGGGAGGACCGCTGCGTCGCCGCACCGACCAGCACGACGACGGCCAGGTCCGGGAACCGGTCGCTGCCCCGCCCGTACGTGCTGTCGTAGTCGATGCGGTCCGGCAGGGTGATGACGGCGGCGGGCGGGCTGATGCTCTCCACGCCCCACGGCGGCACCCGCAGCCCGGCGATCGTGCCCAGCACGGTGGCCAGCTCGGCGGCGATCGCTTCGAGGTTCATCGGGTCACCCGACCCTTCGGCGGCGGGCCAGGCCGGCCAGCGTGGTGGACACGTCCGGGTCCAGGCGGGCGAGCAGCCGCATCTCGGAGCCCTGGTCGGGGGAGCCGGCCACGCCGAGCGGCGAGTTGCGCCGGGCGTTCCACCGGGCGCCCTGCAGCTTGCACGCGGCGACCACCTGAGCAGGGACCGCCGTCCAGCCCCAGCGGGCGGTCAGGACGTACGCGACCGGCGCGCCCGGGTAGGACTGCGTCGGGTATGCGGTGAACCCGATCCGTTCCCACGGCACGCCGTTGCCCGGGGCGTTGTCGGGCAGCAGCACGGCACCGGACGACGCGTACGGGGTGCCGTTGACCAGCATCCCGGTCACGTCCTGCACGTCGTCGATCTCCAGCACCCACAGGCCCGTGGTCGGGTCGTACACCGGGGCGCGCCGGTAGGTCCGGGCCGCCGGAGCGGCCAGCTGCCCGAACTGCCGGTTGCACCGCTTGTCGATCGCGCGGGACGCGGCCGTGACCCAGACAGCCAGCTCAGCGTCATCGAGCGAGTCGGTGACGTTGAGGTACGCGGCGAGCTGCGCCGCGGTGAGGTAGTCCGGCTTCCAGGTCACGGCCCGCTACCTACTTGGCGTCCGCGGAGGGGCCGTTGATACCGGGCGTGCCCGCGACGGCCGGGTCGATCTTCCCCGGCTCCACCGACGGCCACACGTAGTCGACGCCGCGGACGCTGGTGCGCTCCACGGCCTCGGTGCGGTCCCGGTCGGCCGCCGTCTTGGCGTCGTCGGTCGCGTCCGCCAGGTCGGCGTCCGGGTACCGCTTGGCGGCGTCGTGCAGGTTCATCCGCTGGCCGGCGTGCACGTCGTTGGTGACGCCGAACGTGATGAGGTCCTGCCGCTCACCTTCGGTCAGGTACGGCTTCGCGGCCGGCACGGTCCCGGCGCGCGTCGAGGCGCCCGCCGCGGCCAGCTGCCCGCGCAGCCGCTCGTTCTCGGCCCGCAGCCGGGCGTTCTCGGCCTGCAGGTTGGTGGGCTTGGTGTCGGCCGCCCGGTCGGCTGCCGGCTTGTTCTCTGCCATCGGATCTCCTTACGTGGCAACGGATTCGGGCGGGTGCGGGCGACTGAGTAGAAGTACTCAGTCGCCCGCGGGTCCGGCTACACCGGGTCGTAGACCAGCTCGCGGGTGCGGGCGAAGTCGGTGATGGCGAACGCCTTGTAGCCCCAGACGCCCAAGTCGACCCAGGCGACCCGCCACTGCAGGTCGATGCGCTGCGGCGCGGACGCCCACCCGCACACGACCTCGGGGTCGAACATGTAGGACGACGCGGCGTTGACGGACGTGGCCGCGGTGGCCCACGCGGGGATCCACCGCTTGCCGTGCGCGTCGATGACCGCGTAGCCGGGGTCGGCGGTGCCGGCGGCGTTCTGCGGCCCGTACGCGGGGTACAGCCGGCGGCCGGAGCCGTCCTTGGCCTTGGCCATCGCGGTGTAGAGATCCACTTGGGTAAAGACGGTCTTGAAGCGGTCGCCGCCCCGGATGTACTGCAGCGGGATCAGGGCGGTCGCGATCGACTGGTCGAGCGTCGAGTCGGCCGCCGCCGTGGTGATGGTGAGGTCCGCCATCGAGGCGGCGTTGGCGGCCAGCTGGGCCACCGCGTACGCCTCGAGGGCCTCGAAGTAGCCGCGGGTCATCTGCCGCCAGATCAACCCGGACATCTGCGGGTTGCCGCCCTGGTCGAACGCCTCCCGCGTGATCTCCACCTTGCCGGACACAGCCGACGGGGTGATGGTCTGCGCGGTGGCGGTGAACGTGCCCGGGGTCGGCTCGGTGCCGGTCACGTGGTCGGCGACCAGGCCGGTGGCGGTGTTGAACTTCGGCACCACGAACGGGGTGACGGCGTCGAGGGTGCCCTTGTTGATGGCGTTCCAGATCGGGTACTGGTACTCCATCTGGTCGACGTACATGTCGGTCCGGTTGGCCGGGTAGTTCAGGTTCGTCACGTTCGCCGGCGTGATGGCGAACTGGTTGGCGGCGCCGCCCTCGAACGTGTCCCGCAGGAAGCCCTCGGCCCGGTCCCGGGCGGCCTGGTCGCCACCGCCGCCGGGCTGCCAGCCCGTGAACAGGTCGGTGGAGAAGTCGTGCGAACCGGCGCGCAGGTTGCCCTGCCGGTCGAACACGTAGGGCTGCGGCTCCTTGACCTGAGCCGAGCCGCGGTGCGGGGAGACGGGCGTCGGGCCACCGTCGGCGGCCTGAGGCTGTCCGGCCTGGAACGCGGCGACCATCTGCCTGAACGCAGCCATGTCGACGGGCGTGTCCTGGGCCGCCGGAGCGGCGGGCGCCGGCGGGGCCGGCTGGCGCAGCTGCGCCGCGAACGTCGCACAAGCGATGCCCGGG
This sequence comes from Micromonospora globispora, assembly GCF_003857015.1. Classification (GTDB taxonomy): domain Bacteria; phylum Actinomycetota; class Actinomycetes; order Mycobacteriales; family Micromonosporaceae; genus Micromonospora; species Micromonospora globispora. Next base: position 12,125 of record NZ_QGGF01000643.1, read on the forward strand.
GCGTGCCGCTGGCCGCAGTGCTGGCACGGGTCCATCTGGGGTCCTCCTGTCAGGCTCGCGGCCACCGTGGTCACGCGGGCGTCATCGAAAGCGGGCATGTAGGTGGTGGACGTCTCGCGCCAGGTAGCGCGGAGCACGTTGTAGACGCCGGTCTCGGCGTCGTACTCGACGTCGCCGACCTCGGGGTCGAGGCTGAAGTCGACGCCGATGGACAGTCCCGAGTAGAGGCCGTGCTCGGCGTCGTAGAGCAGCTGGTCGCGCTCCGCCTTGGCCGGGCTGCCCTCCGGGCCGTCCAGCACGGCCAGCTCGACCAGAGGGCCGTCCGGGGTGTCCTTGACGCTGCGGTGGAAGCCCACCGGCGTCACGTGGTCCTTCAGGTGGGCCATGCGCGCCGGGTCGGAGTACTCGAGGCTGCCGGGCTTGAAGCTGTACTTCAGTCCGAGCTTGTTGGCCACGGCGTTGTAGGGCACGGCCAGGCCGGTGATCGTGCGGGCCGCCTTGTCGACGGTGGGCGCCGGCGGGGCGTCGGCGAAGTCCTGCGCGCTGAACCGCATCACCGGGCCGTCGCCGGCGAACCGGGCCGACGTGGCCGGAACCACCGCCGGGGTCGTGGTCGGCTTGGGGGCCCGGCCGGACAGCCCGGCCCAGCCGCGGATCTCGTCGGCGTCGGTCACGCCCATGTCCTTCAGCGCCTTCCAGTACGCGGCCTGCCCCTGCGGGTCCGGCTTCAGGTAGTCGGTGAGGTCGAACTGGACGGTGTAGCCCCGGCGGGTGATGTCGCCCATGCCCAGGCGGTCGGTGATCGCACGCATGTACGGCGCGAACATCCGATTGATCTTGTCGCGGCGCCGGGCGTCCTCGTTCTGGTACGTCCTCGAGGTCGTGCTGACGCCGATGTCCTCCGGGTCGACGCCCAGGCCGTTCGCGATCGCGACCATGACCGTCTGGTGCAGCTCGACCAGGGTGAGATCCCGCGGCGACGGCGACGACACGTCGGCCCGCTTGACGGTCGACGGGATCCAGCCGTACGGCTGCACCCGCCGCATCGCCCCGTACTCGGCCAGGAACGCGTCGATCTCGTCGTCGTCCATCGGGTCGACGTCCGGGCTGTCGGAGTCGGTGAAGTACTCCCGCAACGCCGGGTTGCTCGCGTACATCTCCGTCAGCTCGTCCAGCCGGCGCGCGATCCGGATCGCGCGGGCGTTCGCCTTCAAGATCCCCGGGTTCGGCGAGTCAAAGCGCTTCATCAGCGACGCCGGGACGCGGTCCCAGCCGCTGCCGTCCTCCTTGCGGATCCACACGAACCGGTCGTCGTCCGGAGCCGGGCGGCCGGTCGGGTTCTTCAGCTCCACCCGGCCCGGGTCGATCCGGCGCACCGAGACCGGGTAGCCGTCGAAGTCCTGGCCGGTGACCTGCCACCAGGCGATGCGCTCCAGCGCCAGGTCCTCGACCGTCATCGCCAGGTGCACGACGTTGGGCACGTCCGGGTCGTACTGGCGGAACAGCGGCGAGTCCACCACGTCCAAGCCGCGGAAGAGCTTCAGCGGCAACGTGGCGAGCGAGCAGATCTCGTTACGACCGCGCTGCACGGCGGCGACCGACAGCGCCTCGTCCCGGGTCACCGAGCCGGTGCCCGCTCTCATCGCCGAGATCAGCCGGTCAACCGGCTGCGGCGCGGTGTCGAACGTGTGCTGCGGCTGCTGGTCGAGGGTGAGCGGGCGCGGCAGCGACAGCGCATCCCGTACCACCTGCGCCGTCGCGGCGATCCACCCCATGTCGGAAGTGTACTTCCGGAATCACCTTTCCGGAATCACACAGCGTGCGCGCGCCGGGAGATCTTCCGTGGCTTCGGCAGGGTCCGGGCCAGGTGTGCCGCGCCGGCGACCGCGTAGACCGCGTCCACGTTGCCGCCGCCCCGGCGGGTGAACACCCAGGCGTCACCGCGCTTCAGCTTCTCGGCGGGGCCGACCTGCGCGTCGAGCATGTCCTGACCCGAGTGCGCCAGCATGCCGGCGGTGACCTCCTTGGCCAGCCCCATGCACGCCGCGGTGTCCTCGGCGCGGATCGCCTCCACCGTGACGCCCCGGGGCGGCCAGCCGGTCACGCCAGCCTTGCGCCGGTCGGCCACCTTCGCCGCCACCGCCGCCGCCGGCCCGGCCGGGAACCACCCGAGCACCTTGGGCTTCAGCTTCTCCACCCAGCCGGGCAGGTCCCGCTCCAGGTGCGACGCCGCCGTCGGCCCGGTCCACTCGGCGACCGTCTCGACCCGCACCCGGCCGTCCTCGAGCACCGCCGCTACGGCGAGGGTGGCGTGTGTGCCGTCCGGCGTGAGGTCGATGCACGCCGCCAGCCGCGAGCGGGCGGCGGCCAGGTCGCCGACGTCCTTGCACAGCCGCCACGCGTCCGGGTCGATCGCCGGATCCAGCTGGCCGGCCTGGATACACATGACCTCGGTCTTGAACGTGCGCAGCAGCTCGCCGCCCTTCGCCACCGCCCCGCGCGCCTCGTTCAGCAGCCGGTCCGCCGACTTCCCTCCGGGGCGGCCCAGCGTCGGGTTGGCCTGCGCCAGCGCCGCCAGGTCGGTCGGGTCCGCGTCCTCCGGCGCCGACCACTCGAACAGCCCTAGCGACGGGTCACCGATCCCGGTCTCGACGAACGTGAGCGCCGCGCCGCGCAGGTCGTTGTACGGCTCCCCCTTCGGGTCGGGGGTCGTCAGTGCCCAGTACTGGGCATTCTCGACCGCGTCCATGCTGAAGTACGCCGCGCCGTACGCGTCGTAGTTGTACTGCTTGGCGAACTCGTCGGCGATCACCCGCTGATTGGTCATCGACCGACCGCCCTCGGCGTTGCTCGCGGCGATCGCGTAGTGGCAGTCGTCGGCGGTCCACCACTCCTCCTCGCCGGCCGCCTTGCGCATCGCCTTGCGCTCCGGGTTCTCGCCCATCCGGTCCCGTAGCTCAGGGATCGCCAGCGCGGTCTTGAACGCCGACTGCCAGGGCTTCTTGGCGTACTTGGTGAGCGTCGACGTGCCCAGCACGCTGGGCTGCCGCTCGTCGAAGATCCAGAACAGCGTCAGGTCTTCGACCTCCCGGGTCTTCCCGGACTGCCGACCCACCACCACGATCAGCCGGCGGAACCTCGGGATGCCATCCGGCCGCAGCTCGCCAGCGTGGATCGACAGCCAGCGCTGCCACGGCCACGGCGAGCGCCGCAGCTTCTCCGTGGCGAACCTGACAGCCCGGAATCCGTACGACGTCTCCGGCGTCAGGGCGCACCCGCAGCCGCAGGGGCCAGGCTCCCCTGTCACGAGGGGCGGAGTGAACAGCCGCGGCTGCGTACTGCCCAGGATCGGCGGAGAGTCGAGCAGAACGGTCACGATCGGCTCCGATCCGCGGACACAAAAAAGGGACAGGGCGGGCTGTCCGTAGGGTGCCCGGCTGGGGAAAAACCGGGTCGGATTCCGCAGCTTTTCGTTTTCCGACTCACCATCGGGTCACCGGCCTGTTCGGTGGGTCGTTGTGCCTGGTCGGGTCACCGACGTGCAGGTTGCACGCTGCACAGCTCGCGACCAGGTACCTCGGGTCGTCACCTGTCTGCGCCTTGCCCTGCGTGTGGTGCACGTGCTCGGCCACGGTGGTGCACACCCCGGGTATCCGTAGCTGGCAGGTGTACCCGTCACGGGCTAGCACCAGGGCACGGGTTCTACGCCATGCCCTGGTGCTGCCCCTGGCCCAACTACGGCTCACACGGACCGCCTACGTATGGCCGGCCTCTGTCGACGCAGCCTGTCCAGTGCGGCCTTCTGCCGCTCGGCTAGGTCTTCTTCTGTCGTTTGCGGGTGCCCGCCCCCTCTAAAGAGGGGGTCGGGGGCGTGCACCTCTGGGGCGTGTACCTGCGTGCACTCATCCGTGATTTCCTGACCTGCGGTTTCCTGGACGGCGTGCACCTCGCATGCGCCGCGTGTATCTGTACGGCGTTTCACGGCGCGTGCACCTCCCCGTGCACGTCCGGGCGGGCCAGGTAGTAGCGCGCGGCCGACGACCCGGCGGCCCCGTCCACCCGGCTGAGGTAGCCGCCCTCGACCTTCTTCTCCAGCCGTCGGCGGGCCTTCTCCTTCTGCGCCCGGGTCGGGTTGGGACGCTCGAAGAGCGCGACGGCGAACTCCAGCGCGGTGAGGCCCTGCACGCCCGTGCGGCGCACCAGCGCGAAGATGTCGACGTTCTGCTCGACCTCGCTGGTGCCCGTCTCGTGGTTGTGGACGACCCGGAACGGCCCTACCTCCTGTGAGGGCTGCTTCAGGTGTCGCCACATCACCACCGGGTCACCGGCCTCGCCCCAGAGGCTCACGACGGAGCCCGCGCCGGAGGTCAGCCAGGTCGAGCCGTACACGCCCGCCAGGTCATCCGGTGCAGCCCCGTTGGTGCCCTTCTTGACGGTGTGGTGCAGCTCCAGGATCTGGACGCCCTCGGTGAGCGCCTGCTGTCGGGCCCGGTTGTAGCCGGCGCCCACGGCGTCCTCGGAGATGCCGAGCGCGGCGTCCTTGATGCTGTCCACGATCACGGTGTCTGCCTTGGCCTTCTGGGCCATGACGGCGAGGATGTCGCGACGCTGGGCCATGTCGTACGGCGGTGGCCCCTTCCAGATCACCAGCCGCTCGTCGAGCAGGGCCCGGTCCTGCGCGCTGAACAGGCGGTGAGCGGCGCGCTGCACCTGGGCGGGGCGGTCCATGGCGAGGTAGAGCACCCGGCCGCCCGTATGGGCCACCGAGTAGCCGAGCACCCTGTCCTGCAGGCCGAGCCGTGCCCGCACCAGCTGGAGCGCCACGGTGGTCTTCCCGACACCCTGCGGCGCGGCGATCATCAGTGCCTCGCCCTCGGCCCAGATCACGTGATCGCCGTCGCCCCAGACCGCGGGCGGCGTCTCCGGGATGTCGAGGACGAACGCGCCTCCGCTGTGGAACAGGTCGGGTGTCTCCGCCTCGACCTCGGCGCGGCGAGCGGACGGCGTGAAGGGCTGGCCCTGCTCGTCGAGCCATGGCGTGTCGAGCAGTTGCGACGCCGCGTCGCGCTGCTCGAGGTAGCCGCCCGGGTCGCAGAAGCCGCAGCCGTCGAGGTGGCACGGCTTCTGCTCGGTGCAGTCGGTCACGCTGCCCACCGCCCCGTGCGGTCACGGATGCCGTACCGGGCAGCTTCCTCGGCCCCGTACATGCGGACGCACAGGTCGTCGAGGGCCTGCGACACCCGGCGCCGGTAGCGCATCCGGTCCATCCGCCACCGAGCCCGGACCTGCTCGACGTCGCGCCGCTCCGGCAACTTATGACTGGTCATAAGTTCAGGCACGGCGGCCAGCGCCGGCCACTCCTGCGCGCTCATGACCGCACCAGCCGGAGGATGCCGAGCACCGCGCAGACGGTGTTCCCAGCCGCCGCGCCGACCAGGGTGGCGGCGAACCAGTCCGGGTCGGTGCCCACGGACCAGGCTGCGGCCCACACGGTGCCGGCGGTGGCGAGCACGTAGACGGCGACGGCCGGCCAGACCCGCAGCAGCCGCAGGTACCACTTGTCGGACCGGTGGCCTACGATGAACTCGGATCCTTTGCCGGAATCCTTAGGGTGCGTCTCAGTCTGGCTGCTGGGGCGCACTCTTCCGTTGGTGACGGTCACTCCGCACCGCCCTTGCGGCCCTGAGCGGCGGCACGGCGGCTCTGCGCGGACTTCAGCGCCAGGCGGGCGAAGTAGGCCTTGCGGGCGCTCTCGGCGCGCTGAGCGCGGATGTGAGGCGGCAGCTTGCCGTCGGGGTCGACCTCACGCTCAAAACGCTGGTCGAATGCCTGCCGGGCGGGCAGGGTGGCGGCACTGCGGTCGTCGCACTTGGCCCATCTGGCGTGCGCGCCGAGCTTGCTGATCTGGGAGTGGTCGGGTCCCATTCGGGGCAACCTTTCTCGGTTGCCCACCCCGGATCACTGGACGGGGCGCACTTCACGCTGTGTAGCGACATGCCGGTCAGTGCACGACCATGCGAGTCGGTGCAGGATGTCGCAGGCTTGCGACATGCCCGGCACAGCGTTAGGTTTGCGAAGACGCAATGGGTGCTGGTAACACCCCTGCGTCGGTCCCGCCCGAGGCCTGCTAGCTACGGGGTGGGAATGAACTGGATAGTTCAAGCCGGTCGGCTCAGCGCTCACTCTAAGTGCGCTGAGCCGACCGTGTCTACCTGGGCATTCATGTCCGGTCCGCATCCTGTTGCGCCTGCGCATCACAGTGCAAGATCTCGTCGCACCGGTTGGCGACGCTCGGCGATCATCAGCGCAGGTCAGCCACGATCAGGCGTATCGCATAGGCGACACGGTAACGGTTTGGTAACGACACGCCCGGGCCGGACATCACTGTCCGTCACCCACTTCGAACGTGTGTTTCACAGCCGGTCGCCCAGGGCCAGACGGCGGTACGCGTCGGCGGCCCGCTCGGCGGCGACAGCGGCCCCGTAGCGGTCGAGCATCTGCCGGGAGCGCCAGCCACCCAGGACCATGAGGTCGCCCTCGGACAGCCCAGCGGCCCGGGCCTGGCTGGCCCAGGTGTGCCGGAGCATGTGCGCGTGGAACGAGCCGATGCCGGCCTGCGCGGCGCGGCGGTGGAGCACGGCCTCGATGCCGTCGTGGGACAGTGCCGCCCGGCCACGGGCGCCGAGCCAGAGCGCCGGCCGCTCGGCGTGCGGGTGCCGACGGCGTTCCCTGACGTACCGGTCGAGGGCCTGCGCGCCCTTCACGCTCAGCGTCGCCTGGCGGTACCGCGGCCCGGACCGGTTGCTCCCCTTGCCTCGCACGACCAGGGCGCGCTCGCGTAGGTGCACGTCGTCGAGGGCCAGCCCGGCGACCTCGGCCAGCCGCAGCCCGCCGTCGATGAAGGTGTACAGGATGGCGGCGTCGCGCCGGTCGACGAACTCGCGGCCGGTGCAGGTGCCGAGCAGCGCCCGTACGTCGTCGAGCGCCAGGACGGGCGTGGTGGGCTGGTTGGGCGGCGGCGTGCGGATCCCGTCCGTCGGGTCGCGGTCGGTCTCGCCCTCGGTCACCAGCCAGCGGAAGAAGTGCCGGACGCCGGCGAACCAGGACCGGGCGGTGCCGCTGGAGCTGGATTCCCGCACGTGCACGATCCACGCCCGGACCTGGTCGCGGGTGACGTCCAGCGGCCCGACGCCGGGGTGGTGCACGGCCAGCCAGCCGGCGAGCTGGCGCAGGGCGTTGGGGTAGGCCCGCAGGGTGTTGGCCGCGTACCCGTCGGCGTTCAGGGACAGGTGCCAGGACTCGGCGAGCAGGTCGAAGTCGGGGTGCGGCTGCGCTTGCGTAGAATCGGACACGGCGGGTACGTTATCGGAACTAGGAACGTTGTGCCAATACCGGCCCCGACAGGCAGCAGAGCGTTTTAGCTGCTCAGAAGGGCGGTAAGCGTCTCGGCGTTCCGCTGAGCAAAGTCCCGATAGCAGTTGTTCATCAACACGTGGGTCTGCTCGGCGGAGTCGGCGAGCTCGCGCAGCTTCGGCGCCCAATCCCGCAGCTCCCGGTCGGAGTACTTGTAGCCGAACTTCTCGTGGATGTCCTTGCTGGTCCACTTGTCGCTATGGCCGTGGAAGCGGACCACGGCGAGGTCCGCGGTGGCCTCCAGCACCGGCGGTACGGAGGACCGGTGCCCCTGCGGCATGTCCACGCAGACGTACGGGAGCCGGTGCTGACGCAGGAAGCCCAGGGTCTCGTCCCGGTTGGCACCGTCGAACCAGGACGCGTGCCGGAACTCGAAGACCGGGCGCAGCGGAGCGCAGCGCCGGGCCACCTCCAGCAGATACTGCTTGTTGTCCCGCTTGATGGTGAACCAGGGCGGGAACTGGAACAGCACCGCGCCGAGCCGGTGCGCCTCGACCAGCGGGTCGAGCGCGGACAGGAAGCGGGTCCACACCTCCTCGTACGCCTGCGGCGGCAGGTCGTCCGGGTAGACGTTCTTCTTGTCGGTCTGCGGGCGCAGATCCTTGTAGAGCGCCCCGACCCGGGTCGGGTGCCCGGTCAGCAGGCTGAACGCCTTGACGTTGAAGGTGAAGCCGGGCGGGGTGCGAGCCACCCACAGCTCCGCCGTCCGCTCGGCGGGCGGGGAGTAGTAGGTGGCGTCCACCTCGACCAGTGGGAACTGCCGGGCGTAGTACGCCAGCCGTTTCTCCGGCGTGTCCGCCGTCTGTGGGTACCAGCCGGAGTCCAACAGGGTCCGGTCGGTCCACGAGGCGGTGCCCACCTTGATCTCACCCATGGGTGGAGTCCACCGCGCGTGCGACCGACCGGCAACTCGACGGCGCTCAGGCCGCCCGCCGCTCCCGGTTCTGCTTGCAGGTGACGCAGGAGGTGGCGGACGGGAAGATTTCCAACCGCTCAACCGGAATCGGCGCGGAGCAGCCCTCGCAGAAGCCGTAGGTGCCCTCTTCCAGCCGGGTGAGCGCGTGCTCGAACTGGGCGCGGCGGTCCAGGATGGTGCGCAGCAGGGACTGCGCGGTGTCCCGCTCGGCGGTCTTGGTGCCGCTGTCGGCCTGGTCGTCGCCGGCGGTGTCGCCGACCTCGACCAGCCGCAGCACCTGGCTCTGCAGCACCGCCTGCTCGTACTCCGCGGTCAGCTCGTCGTAGCGCGACTGCAGGGACTGCCGAATCTGGTCGATCTCCGCCTGGGAGCGGCCCGTGGCTACCGTGTCGTGGACGAGCATCGCTGCCTGCCTTTCGTGGGGCCTCACATCGGTCCGGGGCGGTCAACCGCCCCGGACCTGTTGGTCGGTGGTGGCACGAGCGAGATCACCCGTGCTCTGTGAGCCGGGCGAATACCCGGCCCTTCAGAGGATCAAACCGTCGATTTTTTCGACCCTCCACCGCTGCCGTGCGCAGTTCGGCCGCAGTGGTTCGTGCCCCGGTCCGCCGGGACGGTGATCGACGCCCGCTTCGGACACATTTTGCCGGAAATCAGGGCAATGTCAGCCCGGCTCGCCGGGCTCGAGGAGGGCCGGACGGCGGGGGTCGTCGGCGCGGATCACCACGTCGGCGAAGGACGCCGGGGCGACCTCGTCGGCGTAGCGGGCGAACGCCGGCAGCGTCCACCGCAGCTCCGGGTCGGTACGCCGGGCCAGCGCCGCCGGGGAGAGTTCCAGGTGGACGGTGACGTCGAAGGGAAGCCCGCCGCCCAGCAGCAGCGACCCGCTGACCAGCACCACCCCACCGGGTGGCAGCTCCACGTAGTCGGCGCGG
>NZ_QGGF01000731.1 GCF_003857015.1 Micromonospora globispora
GGTGGGGAGGGGAGCGGTTAGTCGGTGCGGCGGGTGGCGGCGATGGCCAGGTCGACCAGGGCCTGCCGGGCCTCGGTTTCCAGGTCGACCGTGGTGAGCGCGGCCAGCGCGCTCTCGGTCAGCGCGGCGATCCGCCGCTCGGTGCGCTCCAGCGCCCCGCTAGCGGTGATCACCTCGCGCAGCCGGGCCACGCCGGCCTCCTCCAGGCCCGGGTCGCCCAGCCCGCCGAGCAGCAGCTCCCGGCCGGCCTCGTCCAGCGTCTCGAGGGCCGCCGCCACCAGGTAGGTCCGCTTGCCCTCGCGCAGGTCGTCACCGGCCGGCTTCCCGGTCTGCGCCGGATCCCCGAAGACCCCCAGCACGTCGTCGCGGAGCTGGAACGCCTCACCCAGCGGCAGCCCGTACGCCGAGTACGCCACGTTCACCTCGGCCGGGGCGCCGGCCAGCGCGGCGCCCAGCAGCAGCGGCCGCTCGACCGTGTACTTCGCCGACTTGTACCGGGCCACCTTGCCGGCCCGCTCCAGCGAAGTGTCCCCGGTGGCCTGGGTCAGTACGTCGAGGTACTGCCCGACGGTGACCTCGGTACGCATCTCGTCGAAGACCGGGCGGGCCCGGGCCACCGTACGCGGATCGAGGCCGGCGGAGTGCAGCAGCTCGTCGGACCAGACCAGGCAGAGGTCGCCGAGGAGGATCGCCGCCGCGTCACCGAAGCCGTCCGGGTCACCGCCCCAGCCCGCTGAGCGGTGCCGGGCGGCGAACCGCCGGTGCACCGCCGGCTCGCCCCGCCGGGTGTCCGAGCGGTCCATCAGGTCGTCGTGGATCAGGGCGCTGGCCTGCACGAACTCCAGCGCCGCGAGGCTCGTCACCACCTGGTCGGAGTCGACGCCGCCGGCGCCCCGGTAACCCCAGTACGCGAAGGCGGGCCGCAGCCGCTTCCCCCCGCCCAGCACGAACGCCTCGATCGCCTCGGCGACCGGCGCCAGTGCGTCGTCGACGCCGGTCATCCAGCCGCGCTGGCCGGCCAGGAAGTCGGTCAGCGCCTTGTCGATCCGCTGGCGCAGGCCGGCGCGGTCGACGGGGGAAACGGGAGCAGCGTGGGTCACGCCACGACGCTAGCCGGTCC
>NZ_QGGF01000734.1 GCF_003857015.1 Micromonospora globispora
CGTGCAGCTGCTCCGCCTGCGCCAGACCGGCCGCGCTGGCCGGGTCGGATGCGCCCCGCCAGCGGGCCGTCGGCGGTGGCGCGGCCGCGCTGCTCGGCGGTGGTCAGGGCTCGGCGTTCGACGACGACTCCGACGCGCCGAAGGAGATCCCGGCCGTACCGTCGCTGGCCGTGCTCCGGCCGCGCCGGACGGGTGCCGCGGCGGCGGCCGGTGGCGCCGAGTCGACGGAGGCCGGCGGCAAGCCGCGCAAGCGGCTGCCGAGCTGGGACGACGTCCTCTTCGGCAGCGGCCCGGCGGCCCGCGAGTCCTCCTGATCCACGGAACACCCTGGCATGTAGAGGCACTCTAAGTGCCCGCGTGCCAGGGTGTATCCATGGAGTACACGAACCTGGGACGCACCGGCCTCTCGGTGAGCCGGCTCTGCCTCGGCACCATGAACTTCGGGCCGCAGACCAACGAGCCGGACAGCTTCGCCATCATGGACCGGGCGCTGGAACACGGGATCAACTTCTTCGACACCGCGAACGTCTACGGCTGGAAACTCGGTGAGGGGGTCACCGAGCAGATCGTCGGCCGCTGGTTCGCCCAGGGCGGGGGCCGCCGCGACAAGGTCGTGCTGGCCACCAAGGTCTACGGCAAGATGGGCGACTGGCCCAACGAGCAGGGGCTGAGCGCCCGGCACATCATCCGGGCCTGCGAGGACTCGCTGCGCCGCCTGCAGACCGACACCATCGACCTCTACCAGATGCACCACATCTCCCGGACCACGCCGTGGGAGGAGATCTGGCAGGCGATGGAGACCCTGGTCGCCCAGGGCAAGGTCGTCTACGTCGGATCGTCCAACTTCGCCGGTTGGCACATCGCCCAGGCGCAGGCGGCCGCGGGCAGGCGCAACTTCCTCGGCCTCGTCTCCGAGCAGTGCATCTACAACCTGATGACCCGGCACGTCGAGCTGGAGGTGGTCCCCGCCGCGCAGCACTACGGGCTGGGCATCATCCCCTGGTCGCCGCTGCACGGCGGGCTGCTCGCCGGGGTGCTGCGGAAGATGGCCGAGGGCGGCGCCGCGCGCGGCACCTCCGGCCGCGCCGCCGACGCGCTGGCCGAGCACCGGCCGACCA
>NZ_QGGF01000176.1 GCF_003857015.1 Micromonospora globispora
ACCGCAGGCCATGAGAGAGCCACACCAATGACACCGGTGGGCAGCCGCAATGTGGGAGCGTCTCGCCGAGCACCTGGACCGAGTCTGGCCGGACATCGATCCTGCAGGAAGTCTCTAAGTAGCCGCTATCCGCGCGCCCGCCGTTGTTGATGTCCTCGGGCTGTCAGCGCCACGGAGACGTGGCGTGAAAGTGCTTCCTGCGGCCCGCTTGCGGGCTCCTTCACACTGTGGAGGTAGCCGCCACCCGTCCGGAGGGCAACATGACCGACCAGCCGCCGAGTCAGCAACCCCCACCTGCGCCAGGCCCGACGCCGGGCTACCCGCCCTATCCGCCCTATGCGTACCCTCCGCCGGTCAACATGTACGCGATCCTCGCGCTGGTCTTTGGCGCGATGGTGTTCCCGCCGCTGGGCATCTACTTTGGCAACAAGGCCAAGAAGCAGATCGCCCAGACAGGCGAACGCGGGGTTGAGCTTGCCACCGCCGGCCTCGTGGTCGGATGGATCTTCACCGCCATCTACGGGCTGTTCGTCCTCGTCTGGTGCGGCTTTGTGGGCACGATGATCGTCGGCTCTACTGCCGGGAGGTAACGGTCAGGCCCGACGGCTTCGAATCCCTGGTCATACGGCAACCGTGGTTCCGACCGGGCCTGGTCACATCTTGGCCCTCCGACTGCTCCTCGCCGGCCATTTGGTCGGTTCGACTCACCACGCTGGAGATGTCCGTCATGCCGCTGGCCGGCGTGCGCGGACACGTTCCACTCTGCCGAGAAGAGTGCGTTCACGGAGTCCCCATGGACGCAGCCTGCCGTCATCGCGGTATGGTGCTCGGCCGGCAGGTGGTTGCGAGGCGGCGTGGCGTGAGCGGAGCGTTTCGAATAGAGGCGACCCAGATGGGTCTGCGCCGGTACTGGCTGGCCCGGGGCGAGCTGGACGGCGGGCGTTTCGAGGTGGCGGATGCCAACCTCGGGACTGCCCCGGGTTCGGTTGACTCGCGGGGTTGAATGGTTCAGGCCGCGTGTGCGGGCCTGTTGATTGTCTCAAACTCGATCGGGGTGAGCTTGCCGAGGCGTCGTTGCCGTCGGCGGCGGTGGTAGGTCCGTTCGATCCGG
>NZ_QGGF01000615.1 GCF_003857015.1 Micromonospora globispora
TACAACGCCACCGCGTCGGCCTTGAACTCCGCGGGGTAGTGCTTGTTCACCATCTGTCAGGGACTCCTGATCTCCCCGGACCATCACGATCCAAGGTTCAAGTGTCCAGGACCAGGGGGCAACTCCCCGGTGTCTTGACATAAAGGGGTGCCATGACAGGACATTTCGTCGGCGGCCAACCTGCCGCCCTAGGTCGCTGGATCTGTCGCACATCAGTTGGCGGACATGTGTCGCGGATCTGTTGTCGGATCACCCTGACAAGGTCCGCTGACAAGGTCCGCTGCCTTGTCCCACCACGTGCTTGACAAATCCGTCCCACCTGATGCTTTACAGATGGCCCAGGCGCTTACTCGCCGCCGGCGAGCGGTGTAAGTCCGCCGCTGATCCAGCACAAGGCGAGGGTCGCCACGAGACTGACCAGCCCCATGATCTGCCAGCTGCGGGCGTAGGCAACTTCATCCGGGGTCTCGGGCGCGATCAGACCACTCGGGTCCACTAGCAGGGTGATCCTGTCACCTACCGTGAACTCATCCGAATCGCGGCAGATCCGGCCGAATACAGGAGTGCTGTCGGTGCGCTCCAGACGGTAGCAGTGCTCGTCGTACCCACCTGAGCGGCCGGGGTAATGGGTGATGTCGTGCTTCACGATCGTTGCCACCACCGGCTCCCCCCGCAGGGCGAGCACGGTGGTCCGGGGCGCCTGCGTCATCGCCATCATCCAAAAGGTGGACGCGAGGAATGTGGCCACCGTCAAGGTCTTGACCGCAAACGAAGCGGCCCTCCACATGCCTCGGGTCCACACCAGCTGGCTGACGACCAGCGCCGCTACGACTACCGCAGCCAGTGGCACCCAGTCTGGCAGAGCGATCAGGCTGGCCAGCGCCGCGATCAGGCCAGGCATGGTGAGACAGGCAATCAACGACAGTCGGGCGCCACGTGCGCTGCCGGGGCGAGCGAGCCAGGAGGTCACAGAGGGATTGGGCGGATTCAACCGGTCGTCGCAACACGAGGTTGTTGGAGCGATCGTAGGTGTTCGTCGAGGGCTTCGGCTGGTGTCTTCCAGCCGAGAGTTCTCCGCGGTCGGCGGTTGAGCGCATGGGCGACGGC
>NZ_QGGF01000363.1 GCF_003857015.1 Micromonospora globispora
ACGCAGCACCCGGGCCAGGATGTCCAGCGCGGCCGGGTACGCGTGCGACGGTGGCCGGCCGTACCCGACGACCAGGCCCGGTGGTTGGCCCTCCGGCCGGTGCCAGTGACCGCCCAGCCCGCCCAGCGCCAGGCCCCGGGCGGCGGCCGCGGCCAGGATCTCCGCCTCCGTCGGGCCCTCTGCCGGCAGGTGGACGGTGGCATGCAGGCCGGCCGAGATGCCGCCCAGCGTGAACCGCCGCCCGGCCGGCGCCAACCGCTCCATCAGCAGGTCCCGGCGCTGCCGGTAGCGGCGGCGGACCGTGCGGATCTGCCGGTCGTAGCCGTGGGAGGTGATCAGGTCGGCGAGGGCGAGCTGCCCGATGGTCTCCGAGTGCAGGTCCAGGTGGCGCTTCGCCTCCACCACCGGTTCGACCAGCCGGGCCGGCAGCACCAGCCAGGCCAGTCGCAGCGCCGGGCCGAGCGTCTTGGCCGCGGTCCCGACGTAGGCGACCTGCTCGGGAGCGGTGCCCTGGACCGCGCCCACCGGCTGCCGGTCGTAGCGGAACTCGCCGTCGTAGTCGTCCTCGACGATCAGGCCGTTGCCGGCCCGCGCCCAGTCGGTCAGCGCGTGCCGCCGGGTCGGGTGCAGGGTCACCCCGACGGGAAACTGGTGCGCCGGCGTCACCACCGCGGCGGCGACGTCGGCGAGCACGCCCACGCCGAGCAGGTCGGTCCGGGCGCCGCGGTCGTCCACCGGCAGCGGCAGCACCGTCCCGCCGTGCCGGCCGACCACCTCGCGGTGGAAGGCGAGGCCCGGGTCCTCCATCGCGAGCGTCGGCGTGCCGGCCTCGCGGAGCACGGTGGTGAGCAGGACGAGCGCCTGGACGTACCCGGTGGTGATCACGATCCGCTCGGGAGCGGCGAGGACGCCCCGGGCCCGACCGAGGTAACCGGCGAGGGCGGTGCGCAGCTCGGGTCGGCCGCGCGGGTCGCCGTAGCCGTAGGCGTCCGCGGTGGCGACCGTGAGCGCCCGCCGGGTCGCCCGCAACCAGGCGGTCACCGGGAAGGCGGCCACGTCGGGGCTGCCCGCGCGGAGGTCGTATCGAAGCGGGGTGGGAC
>NZ_QGGF01000735.1 GCF_003857015.1 Micromonospora globispora
GGGTGCGTAGGATTCCGGGGCGTGCGGGTTCTTCTTGTAGGTGGTGGGGGGCGCGAGCACGCGCTCGCGCTCGGACTGGCTGCCGATTCGTCCGTCGAGCGGCTGATCGCCGCGCCGGGGAACCCGGGCATCGGGGCCGTGGCGGAGCTGCGGGAGGTGGCGGTCACCGATCCCGCCGCCGTCGCCGCGCTGGCCGTGGAGACGGCCGCCGACCTGGTGGTGATCGGCCCCGAGGCGCCGCTGGTGGCCGGGGTCGCCGACGCGGTACGCGCCAAGGGCATCCCCGCGTTCGGTCCGTCCGCCGAGGCGGCCCGGCTGGAGGGCTCCAAGACGTTCGCCAAGGACGTCATGCTGGCCGCCGGCGTGCCGACCGCCCGGGCGTTCACCTGCACCGAGGCCGAGAGCGCGGCTGCTGCCCTGGACGAGTTCGGGCCGCCGTACGTGGTGAAGAACGACGGGCTCGCCGCAGGCAAGGGTGTCGTCGTCACGGCGGACCGGGCCGTGGCGCTGAAGCACGCCGAGGAGTGCGGCCGGGTGGTGATCGAGGAGTACCTCGACGGCCCCGAGGTCTCGCTCTTCGTGGTCACCGACGGGGAAGCCGCGCTGCCGCTGCTCCCCGCGCAGGACTTCAAGCGGGTCGGCGACGGCGACACCGGCCCGAACACCGGCGGCATGGGGGCGTACGCGCCGCTGCCCTGGGCACCGCCGGGCCTGGTCGACGAGGTGATGCGCGACGTCGTGCACCCGACCCTCGCCGAGATGCGCCACCGGGGCACGCCCTTCGCCGGGCTGCTCTACGTCGGTCTGGCGATCACCTCCGCCGGGCCCCGGGTGATCGAGTTCAACGCCCGGTTCGGCGACCCGGAGACCCAGGTCGTACTGGCGCTGCTGGAGACGCCGCTGGCCGGGCTGCTGCACGCCGCCGCCACCGGCACGCTGGCCGCGCACCCGCCGCTGCGCTGGCGGGACGGCGCGGCGGTGACCGTAGTGGTGGCGGCCGAGGGCTACCCGGCCGCGCCGCGCACCGGCGACGTGATCACCGGCGCGGAGCGTCCGGGCGTCATCCACGCCGGCACCGCCCGCCGGGCCGCCGAC
>NZ_QGGF01000736.1 GCF_003857015.1 Micromonospora globispora
GCCGGCACGTCGCGCGGCGCCGGTGGCAGGTTGGCGAAGGCGAGCTGCTGCTCCCCGGCGGCGTGCAGCACGGTCACCTCGACCGCGTGCACCGCCGCCGCCCCGCCGATCCCGTCGAGCAGGCGGGCGGCCTCGGCCACCGCCGGGTCGTACTGCTTCATGTAGCCCACCATGAGCGCCGCCGCCCCGCTGGCCGACGCCGCGGTCAACTGGTCCGCCTCGGCGCCGGTGTAGGCCAGCGGCTTCTCGCAGAGCACCGGCAGGCCCTGGCGCAGCGCCTCGGCGGCGAGCCCGCCGTGCGAGCCGGAGGTCGCCAGCAGCACCGCGTCACATCCACCGGCCGCCAGCATCTCGTCGGCGTCCGCGTACCGGCGGGCCGGCTCGACGCCGTACCGGGCGCCCAGTTCGCTCAGCCGAGACGGGGACAGGTCGCTGAGCGCGACGATGTCGAACAGATCGGACCGTCGTTGCAGCAGCGGCAGGTGCACGGTACGGGCGATCACGCCCAGCCCGGCAACGGCGATCCGGATCCGCTTGCCCGCCTCGGTCATCGCAGCGCCTCCTCCAGCCACCGCCGGTTGTCGCGCTGGTCCGCGCGGATCCGGTCCCGGTCCCGCCCCTCGGCCGGGGCGTCCTGCTCGATCACCAGCCAGCCGGTGTAGCCGATCTCGTCGAGGCCGCGCAGCACCCCGGCGAAATCGACGTCCCCAGTGCCCAGGGCGCAGAAGCCGCCGGCGGCGACCACCTCGGTGAGGCCGCCGCCGGCCTCGCGTATCCGCTGGTGCACGGCCAGGTCGGCGTCCTTGAGGTGCACCTGCCCGATTCGTCCGGCCCACCGGTGGACCGCCGCGACCGGGTCGCCGCCGGCCAGGCGCAGGTGCCCGGTGTCCAGGCAGACCGCGACGTCGGTGAGTTCCAGCAGCCGGTCCGCCTCCGCCTCGGTCTCCACGTCGGTGCCGAGGTGGTAGTGGAACACCGGTTCCAGGCCGCGGTCCCGGCACCGGTCGACGGCCTGCTGCACCCGCGCCGCGAAGCCGGGCCAGCCGCTGGCCGGCAGCGCGGCGGTCAGGTGCGGTGGGGTGCCCGGGTGGGC
>NZ_QGGF01000699.1 GCF_003857015.1 Micromonospora globispora
GCGCGGTGTCGACCTGGTGGTGGACTACCGGCAGCCCGACTGGACCGACCGGGTCCGCGCGGCCACCGACGGGGTCGACGTGGTCTTCGACGGGGTGGGCGGCACACTGGCCCGAGCCGCGTTCGACCTGCTCGGCGCGGGGGGCCGGATGCTCAGCTTCGGGCTGGCCAGCGGCGCCTGGGCCGACCTGCCCGCCGACGTGGCGGCAGCCCGCGGGGTGGCGCTGCTCCGCCCGAGCGCCGGGCCGGCGGAGCTGCGCGTGTACACCGAGCGGGCGCTGGCCGAGGGCGCGGCCAGGCGGCTGCGACCGCTCATCGGGCAGCGCTTCCCGCTGGAACGGGCCGCCGAGGCACACGCCGCCATCGAGTCCCGCGCCACCATCGGCAAGACCCTCCTCGACGTACCCTGACCACCCCCGCGCCCCGGCGCTCGCCGCCCGCGGGTGCGGGGGTGGTCGGTCAGAGGTACATGCCGGTGCGATGCTCGGCCGACTGGGCGCGGGCCGGCTTGTCGCCCTCGCCAAAGAAGCGCTTGCCGCCGAACTCGCCGTGCAGCCGGTCGTCCAACTCGTCGGCCAGGCCGGTCATCACCTGCACGGCGAGCATCAGGTGGGTGGCCTGGAAGTTCCGGCCGAAGACCGGGATGGAGGCCCACACCGTGTCGTCCGCGCAGTACAGCCGGCCGATCGGCATCCGGTTGGTCAGCTCGGAGAGCTTGACGTAGAGGCGCTCGGTCGGCTCCACCTCGGTGAGCACCGGGGAGAAGACGTCCACCAGGGGCGGGTTGTCACGCACCCGGACGAAGACCA
>NZ_QGGF01000206.1 GCF_003857015.1 Micromonospora globispora
TATGCCGGCCGATGCCGTTGCAGCCCTCGACCGCCCACAGGCGGTCCTTGTGCTTGCGACCGGCGGCGAGCATGGCCTGGTAGCCGTCGCGGTCGGTGCCGAACCGGCCCTGCCCGAGCGCCTTCTCCCGGGCGTTGATGATTTCGATGGTGGCGGAACGCTTGTGCGGGTCCACGCCGATGATGACCTGGGCCATCGTGTCCTCCCTCGATCCGACGATGGAACGTCGACGGGAGGGCAGCGCTACCTTGAGCCGGGCAGTCCCCTCTTGAGCCTCTCTCCGCCGCGGTGACCGGCGGGGCGCACGCCAGATGAGAGCCACACCAACCTGCGGTGGGCAGCCGCGATGAGAGCGACCCCACCGGTCACCTCGACCAAGCCTGGCCGGGCTGCGGTCGTACCACCAGCCAATAGGTAGCCGCGATCCGCGCGTTGGCCCCGCCCGGCACAGTGAGCTGTCGTGCCGATGAGCGGGCGCGTGCTCTCCGGTCCGGCGGGCGGTTTCAGCGGTGGGTACGCGACATCGTGGGGGCAGAGCGCAGACCCGTCACTCAGCCTCGAAGCCACCGTGTTCTCGGGCGAGGGCGAGCCACTGCAGCCAGCTGACCCACTTCGGATCGGATTCCAGGAAAGCTCTTTGCTCTGGTGGCACTCTTGCATACGCCGACAGTGCCTCATCGATCTCGCGTGTGGTCACCAGCCATCGATCGTTCGACCGGAGCTTGAACGCGGGAATGCCAGTCTTTCCCGGTACTGTCTGTGACCGCCAGCGGAGGTCGGCCGCCTGCCGGTCCTGTTGCGCCTGCTCGTCGCCAGGATCGCCGACCGGGATCGTCCAGTGTTCAGGCTCGGCCTCGTAGCCCATCCCGGTCAGCTGCATGTTCTCGTTGATATCCCGAAACCGGCGGTACGGGAACTCCGAGGGTCCGCGGCTGAGGAGACGGTGGAAATTCTCCTCACAGTCCGGGTCATGAGCACAGCTCCGCCCGGATTTCCGGCAAGAGATGAACTGTTTCCGAGCTGCGGCGACGTCGGCCAGCTCCAGGTCGATTCCCACTCAGAGATGATCATTCGGCGCTCGCACATGCGCCAGCTGTTTTCCGAGACTGGCGCGTGAGGTCCTGTTCCAACGCCTGGCCGTGGTGGACATCCGGATCTGCCGCTGACCGCGTCCGAGATGACCGGATCTGTCGATGTGCAGACGTGCACAATAAGGTCGAGCGACGATCCGATCGCGGAGGGTGGCCACATCAGACTGCGCCGTCTTGGCGGGCTCACGGCTCAGTCGAGCAACCAGCCGTGTAGTTGTGTGCCGTACGGACTCAGCGCGAGCGCCGCCAGCGCGAACCAAGCTCCCGTGTTGATGACGAGCCATCCGAACGTTTTCCGGTCGCCGGTCCGCCAGGCATGGAGAAGGGCTGCCAGCCCGAGGACCAAGGTCACGAACGCGAGCGGGTAGACGAACATCGCCACCGCGCGACAGATCCCGAACACCCAGACCAGCGGGTTCCACGCCGTGTCCGGACCGGCCGGCGGAAGGGAGTCCTTCGGGTCGCCCAACCGTTCTAACCGCGGGTCCAGCACAGCCGGGAGGTCGCCGATGTGCAGTGCGGCGACGAGCAGCACACCGAAGCTGCCGACCAGGTACACGGCCAGGAACAGCAACTGTGCCGACAGCACTACGCGGCCACCGAGTGAGCCGGCCCGGACCTGATCCTCTCGACTCATCGGCGCAACGTACACGCTCGCCGTCGGCTTTCGAAAGGCCCGCGTCGGCAGGCCGACCTCCGCTGGTTCGATCGTCGAACTCGGATTCGGTGCCTCCGCGGGCGCACGACCGGCGTCGGGTTCATCCGCTCATAACCGATGACCGGGCGAACGGCTGGTAGCTACCGGTCGACGTGCCACCCGACGCTGGCCGGCGGGTGACCGTGATCGACGATGTGTTCCAGGATCGCGAGCGCCTGCACAAGCGGGACGGTGTCGCCGTCGCTGTATGCGTCGGACTGCCCATTGCTGAGGACGAACCCGCCCTGCTGACCGGTTCCGGTCGGGTCGATGGCGTGCTCGCCGGGACCGCCCGGTTCCTCCAGCAGCATGATCAAGGCGCGGGTGCCGTTGCTAACGACAGCGAGCAGTCCTCCTCGGTCGTGCTCGAACCACGTCTCGAGCATTCCGTGGTCGATCCGTCTCCGAACGACGTCAGCAGCCTGCGCGCCGGTCAACGGCGCGTGACGATCCTGCTCGCGCCAGTGGTCATCCATGGGTCGAAACGGTATCCGGCTACCCGCTCGTGAGGCACTCTTCTAATGGGTTCCGTCAGCCTGCTGGTGCAGGATGGCTCCGGTAGCGGCTGGCGGGTCAGCACTCCACTCTTCAGGCCTTCGAGGCCTTGCGGCAGACCGTGCGCCCGCTGGTCGTGAGGAGGCTGGACAGCTGATGGGATGACGTGCCCCGCGGTTCGCGGTGAGCACTTGGCCATTAGATCGCTGGGGTCTCTTCCGCGCTGCCATGAACGATGTGGTCCATAGAGGAAGAGAGGTGCCGCCCTGCGACAACTCGGCAATCGCCTCGTCGGCATCCTGCACGGCTGCCTCAAGACCGGCACCGCCTACAACGAGACAACTGCCTGGGCCCATCTCCACCCCAGTTCTTGACAACGAAAAACATAGGATGTCTGCCGCTGGTCGCGCTGTCGCTGGTCGAAGCGCGGACAGAAGCGGGTTTATGGTGGCCGGATGCTTGACCTGGGCAGGCTAGACCTGGAGGAGATCGCCACCGCGCTCGAGGACCAGACCGACTACGAGCACCGATGGCTGATCAACCCGCAGACCGGCGAGATCGTGTTCTGGACGACGGACGGCGGCATCGACGGACACACGCCCATCGACCTTGACGACCTCGACCTGGTCGGTATTGATCCGCTGCCGTCCTACGTCTGGTACCAGGACATGGCCGACTTCGCCGAGAGGATCAGTGACGCGGCGGCCGGCCGCAGACTCGCCCGAGCGATCCAGGGCAAGGGCGCCTTCCGGCGGTTCAAGACGGAGTTGCATGAGGAGTATCCGCACCTACTGCCGGCGTGGTACGCCTTCCGAGACGTGCGCGCAAAGCGGCGGGCTGTTGAATGGCTGGTCGACAACTCGCTGGTCAACGACGAAACGGGCGAGCGTTTCGTGGCCGAGCACCGAGATCCCGACCTTCCCTGAGCTGGCGCCCGCGCCGCGCGACTTCCTGTACGACGAACGCACGCATCTGCCGACAAGCGCTCGTCACGCAAGGTAACCAGCTCACGCGTGCATGCATCCGGACGTGCCGATGTCCGGATGCGTTCGTGCGCCGGGTGACGGTGGCCACCTTGCTTTCGGGGTGTGCTGGATGGTACCGACCGGACCGTTTAGGCGATCATGATGGTGTGAGGCGGTCACGCCGTTGAGGTGTCGCCCCGCTATCCGCGACGCGGTAGTGGTACGTGTGTGAGTGGGTGAAGCCGGCGCGCCTGTAGAGCCCGCGAGCCGCCTCGTTGCCGGCCTCGACCTGTAGATAGAGGCGCTCCACGCCGTGAGTGACGGCCCAGCTCGTCCCGGCGTGCAGGATGGCCCGAGCGTACCCCCGCCGGCGCTGGCGCCTATCGGTGGCCATGCAGAGGACGCCGGCCCAGCCGGCCTCGGCCACGAACAAGCCCATTGCGGCTACTTCGCCATCAACGGCCAGACTGGCATAGGCGGCTGGTTCCGGGACCCGTGGCAGCACCAACTCGGCCACGGTGGTGCTGTCGTCATGGCCATCCAAGGCCACGTAGGCGTCCAGCCAGTCCGCTGTCGCTACGGCGTCGATGTGCACGGCACACGTGTCGCCCATAGCGGTCGCCGTGAGGACGTCGGCGGTGGGCGCGGTGAGCACCAGGGTGGGCGCGGCCAGGCGATATCCCCGCGCGGCCAGTACCGCGTCTAGCCCGGCGTGGTGATGTGCGGGCGCCATCTGAACCAGCACCGGCAGGCCGCGCGAGCGGTAGAACGACTCGACCACCTCGATCCCATGGTGGGGATCGTCGGTCGCGGCAAGCGGAGCCGCGGAGTTCGAGCGGCGGCGGGTGACGCCGGGAGTGTGGCGCAGCAGCCAGCCGCCGTGGCTTGCGGTGTAGGTAGCTGGCCACGCCCTGGCAGCGATGTTTTCGACTTCTTGCGCCGTCCCGTCCTCGCCGTCGCCGTCCATAACAGACGCCAGTGCGGTGATCAGGCCGGTGAGGACCTCGGGGCAGCCGTCGGTCTGCGGTTCGTACTCGGCAAGGCACAATCCGGCGATGGTGAACCGCGCGGCGAGGCCGCGCACGGCGGTGATGAGCTGTTCGAGGGTCAGACCGCCCGGCTCGGGCGTGCCGACGGCGCCGAACACCTCCGGGTCCAGCACGTCGAGGTCGATGTGGAGGTAGACGGCGTCAGCACCGGTGGCGGCGACCTCGTCCACCAGTACGGACGGGTTGGCCAGCCCTGCCGCCGCGACGTGCCGAATCCGATGCTCAGCCACGAATGCCCGTTCCCCGGGATCGAGCGCGCGTACACCGGCCAGTACAACCTGGTCCGGCCGCAACGCCCTGGCCGGGGCCAGCTCGCGCGGGCCATCACCAAGCAAGGCCCGCAAGACCATGCCGTGGAACGCGCCGGACGGCGACGAGGCCGGGGTGTTCAGGTCGCCGTGCGCGTCGAACCACACCACGGTCAGCCGGTCGCCATGCGCGGCCAGAGCCGCCTCAATGGGAACCAGGTCGACCCCGCAGTCCCCGCCGACGGTCACAACTGTTCGCCCGCGCGCCCGAGCGTTGGCGTGGGCGGCGCGTACCGCGCTCAGGTTCGCCGCGAGCGTGTCGAGTGCGGCAACGCCGTCGCGGGAATCGGCCGGTTGGCCATCCGTGTCGACTCGCATCCGCTGCCCGGCGGGGAAAAGCCCGGCCAGCACGGTCGCGCCTTGCCGCAACCGGTACGCGCCGCGTGAGCCCGATCCCTGCCATTGCGGCACTTCCAGGACCGTGACGCCCAGCACCCCACACCCACTCTCAGCATAATATCTCAGCGGAATGCATATTGTTACACGCACAGGGTGCGGTAAGTCCACCAGATAAGGCGGATCCGGGGCGGCTGGCCGCATCGCTCAACGAGTGACCCGAATACGCGCGTCGTGGAGCGCGACGAGGGCGCCGGGATGAAGGAGCCAAGTATCCGGATCTGCCGCTGATCGCGTGGTCGTATGGATCCAGCGGGCCGCCGAGACTTCGCTTACTGCGGCTCCTGCAACGGCCATACCTCGACCACGCCATGGGCAACGGCGCAAGGCGTACGCGACACGATGTCGACGGCCTCAGCCAGCGACCCCGCTTCGATGATGGCGAACCCGGCCACGGGAAGCGCGGAAGACATGAAAGGCCCG
This sequence comes from Micromonospora globispora, assembly GCF_003857015.1. Classification (GTDB taxonomy): domain Bacteria; phylum Actinomycetota; class Actinomycetes; order Mycobacteriales; family Micromonosporaceae; genus Micromonospora; species Micromonospora globispora. The sequence continues at coordinate 5,425 of NZ_QGGF01000206.1, forward strand.
TCCTCCGTGGTCACCCCGGTCGCGTCGTGGTTACGCACCTGCACGGGTGGGCCGGCGATGCCCATGTCGACCCCGTCCTGGCGCAATCGGGCGTCGTGCGCGTGCGCCGCGTCCCGCACGCTTGCATCGGTGCGGTCGTAGCCGGCCTGGTCGCCATAGCCGATGGTCACAAACTTCGTCACAGCAAGCTCCTCTCGCGCTGACGTTGTCAACCGACCCCTGGCCGTTCCCGCTCATGAATCATCGCCGCCTGCATCGGCATTCGCACCTTTGCCCGTTCATGCCGCGCTGAGCGCCCACCACCACCGAAGTAGCGACCCACCCCTCAGGCCGCTGATTCGTCCGCCATGATGCGTTCCAGAGTGCGCTGACCCATCCGGCTCATGGCCGGGTTGCTTTCGACGTAGTACCAGACGACCCCCATCGCCTGCTGGAAAGCCCACGCCTTCCCGCGCTCCCATTCGAGGTCGTTGCTGCCGAGATCCTCGCGAAGCACCTGCCGCGTCCCCGCATCGAGCAGATGCCAGGCACTCACGAGATCCAGGGCTGGGTCCGCCGGCCCCAGGCCGCCGACGTCGAGGATCCCGGCCAGGCGCCCGTTGGACACGAGCACGTTGCCGGGAATGAGATCACCGTGACTCATCACGTCTTCGGCTGCGCTGCGCGGCAGGCTCCGCATGACTGCCCACATCTCGCGGAGACGTGGAACGTCCAGGAGCCCTTCGCTGTTCTCGAAACAGGTTTCCATCCAGGCATCGTGGGATTGGAGGTCGCCTCCTCGACCTCCGCCGCTGAACGTCCGCCCGCGCGTGTCGATGGCGCGGACATCATTGATGAACTCGGCCAGATCGTGCGCGAACGCGACCGACTCTGCCGGATCGTCGCCGGTTGCCACGACACCCGGCAGCCAGGTCTGCACGGACCACGAAAGGGGGTAACCCGCCCCGGGCTCACCAAGTGCGACCGGCTCGGGCGTGCGGAACCGCGTACGACCTACCAGCTCGCGGGCTGCTTCCGCTTCCGCCTCCAGCCAGCGCCGCGTCGGCTCCACGGCCCGAAGCTCCAGAGGGAACCGGGCTGCGAGCTGGTCGCCGATGCGGAAGACGGCGTTGACTGTCCCGTGCGCAGGAAGGCTCTTGATGGGCAGCCTTCGCCACTCGGGGAATTGCTCATCTACCAGCTTGCGCACGGTCTCGACCGGCACGGCCAGCTGGTTGGCATGCATCTGCACGTCGGCAGCATCGCGCACCTTGATCTTCGGCCGCAACGTACTTTGTGAGTCAGGCAGGTCCCGAGACCGAACAGGCCGGCGAGACGACCGCTGGCTGCGTCAGGGGGCTGCGGTGGCGCAGCTGGGGCGTCGGAGCGGTCGCCGCGGCATAGCCGCCGGGGCCCGCGAGCGACAGCAGCATCGGGATGACGAACAGCCAGGGACCGTCATCGAACGCCTGCGCGATACCGGCGGTCATGAAAAGGCCGAGGCCCATCACCGTGACGGTGACCCCCTTCGTGCCCCGCCGCTCGATGTCGAGCAGGGTGACCTCGAAGGACGTGAACGCCCAGACGCGCACACGGCGACGAGGGCCACCAGGGTCTCGGCGGCGCCGCACCAGGTCAGATGCTCGATGAGGTGGTGCGTCAGCTGACCGATGGCCAGCACGAATACCAGGTCGAAGAAGAGTTCGAGCGGCGCGACCTCGCGATGGATTGAGCGCCCTTCCCGGACGGCCATCGACGCCCCCTCGGGTCCGCGTTGCCAGCCCGCTCGGTGCACGTGAACCGTCGCCCATCATGACCAGCGCCAGCACCGTTTTGTTGGCGGGAGTGCAGGGAACTGGCTAGCTATGACACCGGAGCAGAGTCGGCGGCAGCAGGAGGAAGCACTCGAGAGCGGCGAGGTGTATCGGGACGCCGAGGGGCGCCGAACCACGGACCCGGACGCCGCAGCTGCGCACGCCGAGAGCGAAGCCGACCGCAACGCCGAGCACCTGCAGCGTGGCGAGGTGGGTCCGGGCATCCCGGGAAAGTAGCTGGCAGGTGAGGAGTCGGCGAGCGCTCGCGTCAGTTCCTCATAGCCGCTGAAGGCCCTTTGCCAAGTGGTAGATCACCCGCCACTGCCCGTGGTCACGGTCGGCCGCGGGAAGCCGCCATGCCGGAAGACCCAGTTCAGGTACGACACCAAGGGCATACCGACCTCACCGACGAAGTGGGCGTCGGCGCATGCATCAGGAAGGACGATGCCGTACGGGGCGCCCCCGCTGACGTTGTCCTTGTGGAAGTGGTCGGGCGCGACGGATAGCACGAAGGGCTCGTCCTGGTCCTCCTGCCATCTCGCCGCACACCGCCTGCGCGTCCGCGGCGAACGCTGGGTCACGGACGCGGCTGCCCAGCTGTCTCATCTCATGCCAGACCCGCTCTTGCTCGCCGGCGACGTAGCGGTCCCACCAGTCCGGGCGCTCAGTCATTCGTGCCATGGTGCCGCAGGGGATTTCGCAAGGCAACGCCTCGCAGGGCAGGTTGCCCGCAGTGGCCGGGTCGGTCAATGTGCAGGCCTCAGAGCGGTGCACACGTGGATGCGGACTTGCCGGCCAACCCGCTGCTTGAGTCTCCAGCGGCGGGAGGTGTGAGGGTGAGGGGCATGAACGGCGACGCCCTCTACACGATCGGGGACCTGGCGCGACGGACCGGGTTGACCGTCAAGACCATCCGGTTCTACTCCGACTGCGGGATCGTACCGCCGACCGACCGCAGCCCGACCGGCTACCGCCTCTACGGAATCGAGGCTGTCGCCCGCTTGGACCTCGTGCGGACGCTGCGCGACCTGGGGCTGGACCTGTCCACGATTCGCAAGGTCGTGGACGGCGAGGTTTCGCTCGCCGACGTCGCCACGGCGCACGCCGAAGCAGTCGCCGTACAGATCCGAACGCTGCGCCTGCGGCGCGCCGTGTTGACGGTGGTCGCCAAGCGCGGGTCCACCCCTGAGGAGATTGATCTCATGCACAGACTGGCCAAACTCTCGGAGGACGAACGGCGGCGCCTGATCGGCGAATTCCTTGACACCGTCTTCGGCGGCCTGGACACGCACCCCGAGTTCGCGGGGATCATGCGCTCGATGACTCCCGAGCTGCCCGACAACCCGGAGGTCGAGCAGGTCCAGGCCTGGGTCGAGTTGGCCGAACTGTCCCAGGACCCGGATTTTCGCGCCAGCATGCGGCGGGTGGCGGAGGAGCATGCGGCCGACCGCGCCCATGGCAACACCACAGGCGTGCGCCGCGAGGCTGTCGCTGTGGTCCGGGACCAGGTAGCGCCAGCCCTGACAGCCGGTACCGACCCGCTCTCACCCCAGGCCGATCCTGTGGTCGCGACGGTGATGAGCCAGTATGCGAGCGTCTGCGGTCGCCCCAACGACGTCGAGCTTCGGCGCTGGCTGTTGGTCCGGCTGGAGTCCGCGAGCGACCCGCGCCGGGAGCGGTACCTGCAGCTGCTGTCGGTGATCAACGGCTGGCCGGCCACCACCAGTCTGGCGCCGGTGTTCGACTGGTTCATTCAGGCCTTGCGCGCGCGGCTCCGGGGGGACAGCTCGTCCAGCTCAGCAATGGCCTGGCGACTGACGTAGGACGTGACGGCACGAGCGGCACCGCCATACGCTAACCGAGGCGCGGCCCGGCACGTCGACCACGATGGCGGGCCCCGGTCGCCTCCTCGGCGACCGGGGCCCCCACCCATCAGGCGAGGTCGAACCGGTCCAGGTTCATCACCTTGACCCACGCGGCGACGAAGTCCCGGACGAACTTCTCCTGCCCGTCGGCGCTCGCGTAGACCTCCGCGATGCCGCGGAGCTGGGAGTTCGAGCCGAAGAGAAGGTCAACGGTGGTGGCGGTCCACCTGACCTCGCCCGTGGCGCGATCCCGGCCCTCGAACACGTCCTCGGCCGAGGTGGATGCCTTCCACTCCGTGCCGATGTCGAGCAGGTTCACGAAGAAGTCGTTCGTCAACGTCTCCGGCCGGTCGGTGAAGACGCCGTGTCGCGTCTGCCCCGCATTGGCGTTCAGGGCCCGCATGCCGCCGATCAGGACCGTCATCTCGGGAGCGGTCAGCGTCAACAGGTTGGCCCGGTCCAGCAGCAGCGTCTCCGGCGACAACTTCTCTCCGGGGCGCAGGTAGTTCCGGAACCCGTCCGCCTTCGGCTCGAGCACGGCGAACGACTCCACGTCGGTCTGCTCCTGCGAGGCGTCCGTACGCCCCGGCGCGAACGGAACCGTGACGTCATGCCCGGCGTTCTTCGCCGCCTGCTCGACGGCCGCGCACCCGCCGAGGACGATCAGGTCAGCAAGCGAGATCTTCTTCCCACCGGACTGGGCGGTGTTGAACTCCTGCTGGATCCGCTCCAGGGTCTGCAGCACCGTGCCGAGCTCGGCCGGGTCGTTGACCTCCCAGTTCTTCTGCGGCTCCAGGCGGATCCGCGCCCCGTTCGCCCCGCCACGCATGTCGGTGCCGCGGAAGCTCGCCGCCGATGCCCAGGCGGTCCGGGCCAGCTGCGACACGGACAGTCCGGATGCGAGGAGCTTGCTCTTGAGGGCGGCGATGTCCTGGTCGCCGATCAGCTCGTGGTCGACCGCAGGGACGGGGTCCTGCCACAGCTGCGGCTCCGGAACCCACGGGCCGAGGTAGCGCGAGACAGGCCCCATGTCGCGGTGCAACAGCTTGTACCATGCCTTGGCGAACGCCTCGGCGAACTGGTCCGGGTTCTCCAGGAACCGGCGCGAGATCTTCTCGTAGACCGGGTCGACGCGCAGCGCGAGGTCCGTCGTCGCCATCATCGGGGCGTGCCGGACCGAGGGGTCGTGCGCGTCGGGCACGGCGTCGGCCGCGGCGCCGTCCTTCGGCTTCCACTGCTTGGCGCCGGCCGGGCTCGCCGTGAGCTCCCACTCGTAGCCGAACAACGTCTCGAAGAAGCTGTTGTCCCAGGTGATCGGGGTGGGCGTCCACGCCCCCTCGAGCCCGCTGGTGATCGTGTCCTTGCCCTTGCCGGTGCCGTAGGTGCTCTTCCAGCCGAGGCCCTGATGGTGGACGGGGCAGCCCTCGGGCTCGGGGCCGACCAGGCTCGGGTCGCCGGCACCATGGGTCTTGCCGAACGTGTGGCCGCCGGCGATGAGCGCGACGGTCTCCTCGTCGTTCATCGCCATGCGACGGAACGTCTCGCGGATGTCGCGTGCGGCAGCCAGCGGATCCGGCTTGCCGTTCGGGCCCTCCGGGTTCACGTAGATGAGGCCCATCTGAACGGCGCCGAGAGGACCGGAGAGCTCCCGCTCGCCGCTGTAGCGCTCGTCTCCGAGCCACGTGTCCTCAGGCCCCCAGAAGATCTCCTCGGGCTCCCAGATGTCCTCTCGCCCGAAGCCGAAGCCGAAGGTCTTGAAGCCCATCGACTCGAGGGCGACGTTGCCGGCGAAGACCAGGAGGTCGGCCCAGGAGATCTTCCGGCCGTACTTCTGCTTGACCGGCCAGAGCAACCGGCGGGCCTTGTCGAGGTTCGCGTTGTCGGGCCAGCTGTTGAGGGGGGCGAAGCGCTGGGCGCCGTCACCACCACCGCCGCGGCCGTCCTCGATCCGGTACGTGCCGGCGGAGTGCCAGCTCATCCGGATGAAGAGCGGGCCGTAGTGACCGTAGTCGGCCGGCCACCAGTCCTGCGATGTCGTCATCACCTCGAGGACGTCCCGCTTGAGGGCCTCGACGTCGAGGGTCTTGAACTCTTTCGCGTAGTTGAAGTCCGCGCCCATCGGGTTGGCCCGGGGTGAGTGCTGGTGGAGAACCTGCAGGTTCAGCTGGTTGGGCCACCAGTCCTGGTTCGTACTGGGTCGCCGAGTCGGCTTGGGGGTCGGCGAGGGGATTGCTGGGTTCTCGCTTTCGCTGACGCTCTCGGTCGCGGCCTTCTTGTCAGACACGTCGATACTTCTCCCGTCTTGATTTCTCGTTCTATCAACTGGCTGCTGGTGCCGCGACACACTCGGGACAAATGCCCCAGTAGGTGACGTCGGCCTCGTCGATCGAGAAGCCCTGGTCGTCAGACGCGGTCAGGCAGGGAGCCTCGCCGACGGCGCAGTCGATGTCGGCAATGGCACCGCACGACCGGCACACGACGTGATGGTGGTTGTCGCCGACCCGCGACTCGTAGCGGGCCACCGAGCCGGGCGGCTGGATGCGCCGCACCAGCCCCGCGGCGGTCAGCGCCCGCAGCACGTCGTACACGGCCTGGTGGGACACGGTGGGCAGCTCCCTCCGCACGGCACCGAAGATCGAGTCGGTGTCGGCGTGCGGGTGCGCATGGACCGCGGCCAGCACCGACAGCCGCGGACGGGTCACGCGGAGCGTGGCCCCACGCAGCATGCGCTCGAAGTCCGAGGCCGTGGGCACGCTCGGCAGTATGCGCCACTTTCTTGAATCAATCAAGAATCGGTGGCGCTCGAGCGGCCCAGCAACGGGCAGCCCTCGGGTGGTGGATGCGTAGGCGGGGACAGGTGGCGAAGGCGGTGCATCCTGGGGGACATGCCTTCCCGATCCGCGTCGACGCGGCCAGTGGTATTGCAGCTTCCGTTCCACGGAACCTGGATCGTCCGCAACAGTCCGGCCCGGCGGGTGCCAAGTCATGGCACCCGTGCCTTCGGCGCGAGTCATGCCATCGACTTCGTCGCCGTCCAGGACGGACGGACGGCGCCGATGCGTGACTGGCGGACCCTGTTCGCGGTGGAACCGGTGGAACGGTTCTTCGCCTTCGACCAGCCGATCATGGCGCCGGCCGGTGGCCGGGTCGTGTCGGTGCACGACGGTGAGCCGGACCATGAGGCCCGTCGCTCGCAACTCGCCCTCATTCCGTATGCCCTGAGCCAGGTGTCGCGAGCCCGGCGGGGTGCGCGTGGACTTGCCGGCAACCACGTCGTGCTCGACCTGTCCGACGGCGGACCGTACCTGGTGGTGGCGCACCTGCGGTGTGGCACGGTCGCGGTGCGGCCGGGCGAGCTGGTGGCCGCGGGCCAGCCGCTGGGGCGGTGTGGGAATTCGGGGAACTCGACACAGCCGCACGTGCACCTTCAGGTGATGGACGACCTCGACCCGTCCGTGGCCGTAGGTGTGCCAATCGCCTTTCGGGACTACCGCGTCCGCCGCCGCGACGGCGCGGTAGAGCTGGTGGGAACCGGCGTGCCGGACAACGGCGACATCGTCGAAACCGTGGCTGTCTCGGGATGACCGCTGTAACGGGGTGAGACCGCAGAACAGGAAACCCGAACCCCTTTCCCTGCGACGTCGGCCCGCACTAGTGGTCCCGCGGGATGCGGTAGACGGACACGTGGGAACGCGATTCGGCGGTGAACTCCGCTCCGGCCCAGTCCGCCTGCCTGCTTTCCAGCTCGAACCCGGCCAACCGAGCCATGAGGTCGAGCTCGGCGGGCCAGATGTAGCGGTGCGGGCTGCGGAACAGCTGAGCCTCCGTGCCCTCGCCGAACCTGAAGTGATGCGACACGACGTGCTGGCGCAGCACGTCGTAGGTGTCCAGGCCGATGTACCCGGGCTCGGATTGCCAGACCGTGGCCTGCTGACCGGGTGGGAGCTTGCGCAGCTCGGGTACCCAGAGCTCGATCACGAACCGGCCGCCGGGTGCGAGGTGGCGGGCGGCGTTGCGGAAGCACGCGACCTGCTCGGCCTGGGTGAGCAGATTGGAAATCGTGTTGTAGACGAGGTAGACGAGCGTGTATTCGCCGGGGGCGGTGGCGGTGGCCATGTCGCCGACGACCACCGGGATCGTCGCTTCGTTCGCCTTCGTTCTCAGTTGGTCGATCATCGGACGCGACAGCTCGATGCCGGTGACCGGCACTCCTCGCTCGGCGAGCGGTACGGCCACCCGGCCGGTGCCGATGGCGAACTCGAGCGCCCGGCCGTCGCCGACGAGTTCGGCCAGGCGGTCCACGGCCGGCCCCAGCACCTCGGGTGCAAACATGCCGCTGCCGGGCGTGTCATAGCGCCGGGCGGCATCGACGTCCCAGATCTCGTCCTGCTGCATGTGGCCAACGATCGCCATGGGCCGACCACATTGTCCAACTGTTTTGCGATCCTGGCCGGTCTCAGCTGTCCCGTAGGCGGTTCGCCAGGTCGGCGGCGAAGGCCCGTACCTGGTCCCCCGTGCTGGCCTGCCGGGGGAACACCATGATGCCCACGACGAGGTTGCTCACCCGCAGGACCACGTCCCGGTCCCCCCGGACGTACGCCTCGTCGCCCACGCCGGGCAGCGGCCGGAAGTCCGTCCCGAGCGGCCGGAGTAGCCGGCTGGCGGCCTCCGGCGCATCCCCCCGTCGCGGTGTGGCGACGTAATAGCCGACGGAGATCTTGGGGGCGGGGATGTAGTCGGGATGGCCCTTGGGCAGCAGCAGGTCGCAGTTGTTGGATTCGCCCTGCCGCAGGGTGTAGGCGGTGCCCAGCAGGTGAAGGCTCGGCGCGAGCGTCGCGCAGGCCGGTGGCTCGGCGCGGAACTGGCCGTCGTCGTCGAAGCCGCCCGCCCGGTAGGTGATCACGGCCGCGGCGGCCAGCAGGACGGGAACGAGGATGGCTACGGCGAGGATCGGGTGCCGCCACCGGGGGCGGCGAAGCGCCGAGGGTGTCGGCTGCGGCGCGTAGGGAGATGGGACATCCTCGACGTGCGGCTGGTGCCCGGGGTGCATGACCGCGGATCCTAATCAGCCGGTGTGGCTCTTGTCTGTCCGTCAGCGCCCTGCACGGAGTTCAGCTCGCGCTGAGGCGCTCCGCGCGGCGGCCGACCGTACGGAGCATGCGCGCGGTGAGGATGCGGTGGGCGCCGGAGGTGATGACGAGTTGGCGGTAGACCCAGCCGTGGGGTCCGGGGAACTCCGCGTCTGTGCGAGCGCTGAGCACCGTTCCGTCGGGCTGGGCGACCAGGGTGAAGGTGAGCGCGTACCGCGAGAAGCGGTGGTGGCCGGTCAGCCGGACGAGGCGTTCCGGCTCGGCTTCCGCCACCGCGAACCCGGGGATGGTCGCGCCTTGGTCTAGCGAATGCCCGGAGGCGCGGCGCGGTTCGGCGGCCAGCAGCTGCGCGAGGGCCGCGGCGCCGCCGGGCCGCGGGTTGGCGAGCTGCGTGGTGAGGGAACGCCAGACGGCCCCGGCGGGCGCTGACACCAGTACCCGGTGCTCATCGATGAATGGGAGTGCGTTGTCCATGTCCCGAGAGTACGAACAGGACACCAGCTTGCGCCGTCCGACTATCCTGCCCGCATGTTGATCTCCGATGCCGAGTTGGCCGTCGCCGCGGCCCAGGCGGGAGCCGCCGTCGTACGCGCCAGGTACGGCACGGCGCTGGCCCGCTTCCAGAAGTCCGCCGGCGACTTCGCCACCGCCGCCGACATCGAAGCCGAGCGGGCCATCCTCGACGTACTGCGCGCCGCCCGACCCGACGACGCCGTGACGGGCGAGGAGAGTGGACGCGTGGGGGCCGTCGGCGCGCAGCGGATGTGGCTCGTGGATCCGCTGTGCGGCACGCTGAACTACGCCGTACGGACCACGCTCGTAGCGGTCAACGTGGCCCTGCGTGCGGGCTCGGACGTCACGGTGGCGGCCTCGGCCGACCCGTTCGCCGACGAGGTGTTCTGGACGGACGGCGCTCGGGCGTACGTCCGCCGCGACGGGGCCGACGAAGCGCTGGCACCGTCGGCCGGTTCCCACCTGGTCGACGTCAACCTCGACACGCGCGACCCGAGCGATCCGAACTTCCGGGCGGGGCGCCTCATCGCCGACCCGGGATTCCTCGGGCGGTTCCACCCCCGGGTGGTCTCCACCACCCTCGCCGTCGCCTGGGTGGCGGCCGGCCGGCGCGCCGCGTACGTCACCGACGGCGACCTGCGGGACAACGTCCACTTCGCCGCCGGGCTCACCCTGTGCCGGGCCGCCGGTTGCGTGCTGACCGGGATCCAGGGGGAGCCGCTGCACACCGGCGCCGGTGGCCTCGTCGTGGCGGCCGACCAGGAGACGCACGCCGCCCTGCTGGCGCTCATCGGGACAGCAGCTCCGCGCTGATCCTGAGCCGGTTTGATGACCGGCGCGGCGGCTCGGGAGCGACCCTACGGCCACCCGGATCATGGCGTTGATCGGGCGACCGCCGACTCCGGTGGCCATGGCCCAGGGCCTGCTCCTGCTGGTGCTGCTCTGGTTCGCCTGGTCGTCGTACACCTGGTTGGGCAACCAGACGCGGGCCGACGTCGGCGTGGTCCGCGCGGGGTTCCTGGTCGCCATGGCGGCGCTCTTCGTCGCCGCGCTGGTCATGCCCCAGGCCTGGTCGTCCGGGCCGGGCCTGGACGGGCCGCTGCTCGTCGCGCTGGCCTACGTGGCGCTCCGCGTGGTCCACCTCGTGCTGTACCACTGGGCGGCGGCGAGCGTGCCCGGACTGCGGGCGCGGATCCGCTTCTTCGCCGCGGTCAGCGCCCTCGGCTGGGTGCCGCTCCTGCTCGGCGCGCTGCTGACCGGGGCGGCGCACGCCGCCCTGTGGGTGCTGGCGTTCCTGATCGAGATCGGCGGCCAGCGCCTGTCGTACGCGTGGCGCGGCGCCTGGCCGCTGCGCAGCTCGAGCCACTTCACCGAACGGCACGGACTCGTCCTGATCATCGCGCTCGGCGAGTCGCTGGTGGCCGCCGGGGTGGGCGCCGGGTCGGCGGTGACCGCGCCATCGGTCCTCGGCGTGGCCCTGGTCGGCCTGACCGTGACCGTCTGCCTGTGGTGGCTCTACTTCGACGCCTCCGCGCCGGCCGCCGCCCGCGCTCTCGCCGCGGTCACGGGGGACCGGCGTGACCGGATCGCCGCGGACGCCTACAGCCAGACCCACCTGCTGCTGATCACCGGGGTCATCTACCTCGCGCTCGGCATCGAGCAGGTGCTGGAGCACGTCGCCGAGGAGCACAGCGGTGGCCACCATGCCGGCGCGGCCCCGCTGAGCTGGTCGGCGTCGGCCGCCCTGTACGGCGGTGCCGCGCTGTACCTGGCCGGCCGGCTGCTGTTCCTCCGGCTCACCCAGCAGGCGGTCCGGCCGGCGCAGGTGGCCGTCGCGGTGGTGGCGCTGCTCCTGCTGCCAGTCGGGCGGGTGGTGCCGCCCGCCGCGGCGCTCGGCGTCCTCGCCGCGCTCCTGGTCGCCGCCGCCGTCGGCGAGCGGCTGGCCCGCGCCGACTGACGGTCGGCCGGAGCCAGGGACGCCACCTCGCTACAGGTGGGTGTCCGGCCACGGCACCCGGGTGGTGCCTCGGCGCAGCACGATCCGGGCGAGGTGTTCGAGCAGCCATGGTCCGCCGCTTTCCCGGCGTTCGTAGCCGAGGAGGCGTCCCCACCGTCCGGGGGTGACGATGAGGGCGGTGACGCGTTCCCGGCCCTCGTCGTCGCGGGTGGTTTCGATGTCGGCGACCCGGCCGATGATCCGGCCGTCGTGGTCCCGGACGGGTCGCCGCAGGAGGCGGCCGGCCCGCAGCGGGGTGTCAGGTGGCATCGGTGGCTCCCGGGATGCGGGCGATGAGGTGGTCGCGCAGCCAGGTCTCCAGTGGCGGGTCGGGCAGCACCTCCCGGCGTACGGAGAGGTTGACCGCGCTGGTGAGCTCGGCGACCAGGACGTAGGGGATGCGGATGGGACCGCGGTCGCGATCCGGTGCGAGCCGTCGGGCGATGTCGGCGATCCAGCGGCCGAGCCCGCCGCCGATGCGGTCGCCGAGGGCCTGCTGACCGGTGAGCAGTGCCGCCACGTACGGGGTGCCGTCCGTGTCGAGGGCGAGTTCGACGTCGTCGACCTTGCCGACGGGTTCGCCGTCGCGGTCGAGGATCTGCCGGTCGAGCAGGTCGAAGCCGATGAGCATGTCAGCCGCCTCCCATCCGGGTGACGATCATCAGGGGTATCGCGGCGATGGCCGCGGCGAGCACGATGGCCAGGTAGAGCAGGCCCACGGTGTTGGCGAGCCGGCCGTTGACGCGTCGGCCGAGGTAGCCGCGGTCGTTGGCGACGACGAGGATCGGCAGGTACGTCAGGGGCAGCGCGACGGCGCTGAACACCAGCGTGTATTCGGTGAGCTGGATCGGGTCGATGGTGGTCATCAGCACCGCCACCCCGACCAGGATGGCCACCATGAGCACCGTGTGGAAGCGGGCGGCTTCCCGGGGACGGCGCAGCTTGCCCCAGGCCCAGCCGAAGTACTGGGCGACCGTGTAGGCGCTGGACAGGCCGGTCTCCATGGCAGCGCCGAAGGTGGCGGCGAAGAAGCCGAGGATCGCGGCGGCCAGGCCCAGCTTGCCGAGGGCGACCGCGGCCGGCAGCGCGACCTGGGACAGCGCGTCGACCGACATCTGCAGCGGGTGGAACACGGTGGCGGCGGTGGCCATCAGCGCGAACGCGAGCAGACCGCCGAGGGGGAACCCGACGAACACGTTCACCCGCGAGGTGAGCAGGTCCTTGCTGCTCCACCGTTCCTCGACGCCGCCGGAGGAGAAGAAGAACACCTCGTACGGGGTCATGGCGGAGGCGAACAGCGCGACGGCCATGAACCAGTAGGTGCCCCAGTCCTCGCCGGCGGGCGGGCCGGGGTGGGCCGCCTGGTGCCACAGCTGACCGGTGTCGGGGGAGAGGCGGAAGAACGCGATGATGAACACGACCAGGGTGAGGCCGGTGATTCCGAACAGGTTCTCCAGCAGCGAGAACTTCGCCCGCCACAGCGTGGCCCACAGGACCACCCCGACGACGGGTACCCACAGCAGGTAGTCGACGCTGGTGGCCAGTTGCAGCGCCAACCCGACGCCGCCGATCTCCGCGCCGAGCGTCAGTACCGTGACGAACAGGGAGCCGGCGAGGTTGGCCAGGGCCACGCGCGGGCCGAGGCGTTCGCGGACGAGGTCGAACACCGGCCGTCCGCTCACCGCGGTGACCCGGCCGCTCATCTCGGCGTACGCGCAGATGCCGATCACCCCGAGCAGGAGGACCCAGGCGTGGGCGAGGCCGAACCGCGCGCCGGCCTCGGCGTTCGCGACGATGTCGCCGATGTCGACGAACCCGCCGATCGCGGTCAGCACGCCCAGGGCGATGGCCAGGACCTGCTTGACGCCGCCCCCGCCCGCCGGCGACGGCGGTGCCTCCGTCCTGCTGGTCACCGACGACGCGCTCACGGGTTGTCCTCGATGAGGTCGTCCAGTTGCCGGGCGGTGCCGTCGAGGGCCGCGACCGCCGCGCCCAGCGTCGCGTCGTCGCCGGCCCCGGCGGCGTCGGACAACTCACGGGCGGTGGCCTGCACCAGCGGGGCCAGCCGGTCGCGGAGGGTGGCGGAGGTGCCGTCGGGCGCGACCGCGAGGGCCAACTTCTGTTCCGCGCCGGCCACCGCCTTCATCGCGTCGTCGTACGCGGTCGTGGCGAAGGCGTCGGTGACGTGCCGGTGCAGTTGCTGGCGGCCGACCAGCACGCCGGTGGCCGCGGCGTCGTGCGCCGTACCGGCCACCTGCAGCACGACCCGCTGGTAGCCGGAGGCGTCTGGCGGCCGGGACACCTGGTACGCCAGGCCCGCCCACAGCAGGAGCGCCGCCGCGGCCGCGATCATCAACCGGTGGATGACCTTCACACCGGCCTTCCTACCCATCCGGAGGCACCCGGCAATCCCACTCGCCGCCGGTACTGCGGCCCACGGTGCCGGGACCTAGGGCCCTGGCCGGGGTTGTCCGGCACGGGAAGAGTCAGGTCGGGAACGGGAAACCGATCGAGGGAGAGGTGGCAGTGGTGAGTGCGATTCGCCGGAGCGTCGTGATGCTGGGAACGGTACTGGTCGGAGTCGTGGCACTGCCCGTCGCGGCGGTGGCCGACGCCGGCCCGACCGCTGGTGACTTCGGCGGACACGTCGTCGCCTGCGAGCAGGCCATGGGCTTCGACGGGTACCACAACCCCGGGATGCACCAGGGGTACTCGGGCTGGGATCCCACCCACACGTGCTGAGGTGACGGCCGGCGGTACGCGGATCATCCGCTGATATCGTCTGCGCCCGAGCGGCGGTCGGCCGCCTGGCACGTTCGAGTAGGCGGTCGCCGGTGATGCGAGTACGCGCTGTCCTTCCGCAGGCACTGCTGGTCCTCGTCCTGATCGCGCTGGTCGCGTCGGGCATCCGGCCGTACGACCGGCTCACCTGGCTGCTGGAGACGGTGTGGGTAATCGTCGGGATTCCCCTGGTGCTGGTCACCTGGCGCCGTTTTCCGCTGAGCACCCTGCTCTGCTGCCTGCTCGCGGTGCACGCGATGATCCTGATTGGCGGCGGCCACTACACCTACGCGCGCACCCCGCTGGGCGATTGGGTGCGGGACGTGTTCGACCTGTCCCGCAACCCGTACGACCGGCTCGGGCACTTCGCGCAGGGCTTCGTGCCGGCCATCCTGGTCCGGGAGATCCTGGTCCGCCGATCGCCGTTGCGGGGCAGCCGGTGGCTCGCCCCGCTCGTGGTCTGCGCCTGCCTGGCCTTCAGCGCCTTCTTCGAGATGATCGAGTGGTGGGCGGCGGTGGCCGGAGGGTCGGCCGCCGACGATTTCCTCGCCACCCAGGGCGACGTCTGGGACACCCAGTGGGACATGTTCCTGGCCCTGATCGGTGCCGTCACGTCGCTGGCTCTGCTCAGCCGGCTGCACGACCGGCAACTACCGGCGCCGGCGTCGGCGCCCGCCGAGGCCGTCGGCGCCCGCCGAGGCCGTCCAGGAGACTCGGTCGTACCGCGACCGACGGCACGCGGCTGACCGGCTTCAGGAAGGGTGGTGGCGATGGCGGAGCAACGGCCGGGGCCGCTCAATGGCATCCTCGTCGCGGACTTCTCGCGCATCCTCGCCGGGCCGTACGCGACCATGCTCCTCGCCGACCTCGGCGCTGAGGTGATCAAAGTGGAGGGTCCCGGCGGGGACGACACCCGGACCTGGATGCCGCCGGTCCGGGAGGGCGTCTCCACCTACTACCTCGGCGTCAATCGCAACAAGCGGTCGATCGTCCTCGACCTGGCCGACCCCGATGATCGGGAGGTGGCCCGGCGGCTCGTCCGGCGCGCCGATGTCATGATCCAGAATTTCCGGCCGGGCGGTCTGCGCCGGTTCGGTCTCGACTACGACAGCGTCGCCGCGCTCAACGAGCGCATCGTCTACGCGTCGATCAGCGGCTTCGGCGCCGGCGCCGGGGCGGCCCTTCCCGGGTACGACCTGATGGCCCAGGCGGCGTCCGGGCTGATGAGCCTCACCGGTGCGCCGGACGGCCCGCCGTACAAGGCCGGGGTCGCCGTGTTCGACGTGATGGCCGGCCTGCACGCGGCGGTGGGGATCCTCGCCGCCCTGCACCACCGCGCCGCGTCCGGGGTCGGCCAGCATGTCGAGGTGGATCTGCTCTCCTCGGCGCTGTCCGGCCTGGTCAACCACACCAGCGCCCACGTGGCGGGCGGCGCGACGCCGTTCCGGACGGGCAACGCCCACCCGAGCATCTTCCCGTACGAGCCGCTGCCCGCCGCCGACGGCGAGCTCGTCGTCATCGCCGGCAACGACGGCCAGTTCCGCACGCTGTGCCAGGTGCTCGGCCTGCCCGAGCTGGCCGAGGACCCCCGGTTCCGGCGCAACCAGGACCGCACCGCCAACCGGGACGCCCTGCGCCCCCTCCTGGTCGCCCGGCTGCGCCGGCGGAACCGGGACGAGTGGTTCCGGGATCTGCGGGCGGCCGGGGTGCCGTGCGCCCCGATCAACACGGTCGCCGACGGCGTCGCCCTGGCCCGGGAGCTCGGGCTCGACCCGGTCGTCACGGCCGGCGACGTGCCGGGCGTCCGGCACCCGATCGGCTTCTCCGCCACCCCGCCCCGGTACGACCTGCCGCCGCCCGGGCTCGACGAGCACGGGCGGCGGCAGGTCGTACCGGGGCGGGGTGGCGGAGAAGCCGATCGGGT
>NZ_QGGF01000738.1 GCF_003857015.1 Micromonospora globispora
CTAGTGTCCTGTCTCGCAAATAGATAGCCGTTTTAGTAGGCTCTGGGCGTGACACGTGCTGCCGCACCACTGGTGCTCGAACCCGGCCAGCGGGAACTGCTGGAGTCTCTTGCCAAGTCGCGTACGGTCGAGCATCGGCTGGTGCAGCGGGCGCAGGTGCTTCTGCGCGCCGCGGACGGGATGTCCAACGCCGACAATGCGGTGCTGGCCGGGGTGACCCGGGTGACGGTGCGGGCATGGCGGTCCGAGTTCGCCGAGCGTGGTCTGGCCGATCTGGGCAGGGTCGCGCCGGGCCGTGGTCGTAGGGCGTCGATCCCGCAGGCCACGATCGACCAGATTGTGGAGTTGACGCTGCACTCGAAGCCGCAGGGGGCGACGCACTGGTCGTGCCGGTCGATGGCGGCCAGGGTCGGTGTGAGTCCGGCGACGGTGCAGCGGGTGTGGGACGCCCGAGGGCTCAAGCCGCACCTGGTCGAGACGTTCAAGCTGTCCAACGACAAGCGGTTCGAGGAGAAGCTCGTCGACGTCGTGGGCCTGTACCTGAACCCGCCGGACAAGGCGGTGGTCTTGTGCATGGACGAAAAGTCGCAGATCCAGGCCCTGGACCGCACCCAGCCGAGCCTGCCGCTCAAGCCCGGACGGGCCGGCACGATGACCCACGACTACAAGCGCCACGGCACCACGACCCTGTTCGCCGCGTTGGATGTGCTGACCGGCAAGGTGATCGGCAAGTGCTTCGCCCGGCACCGGCACGACGAGTTCCTGCGGTTCCTCCGCACGATCGACACCTCCGTGCCCCGCAAGCTGCAGATCCACATGATCGTCGACAACTACGGCACCCACACCCACCCCAACGTCAAGGCATGGCTGGCCAAGCACCCGCGTTTCCACCTGCACTTCACCCCGACCAGCTCGTCCTGGCTCAACCTGGTTGAGCGCTGGTTCGCCGACCTGACCGAGAAGATGATCCGTCGTGGCGTGTTCCGCAGCATCGACGACCTCGTCGCCGCCATCGAGGAGTACCTGCGCATGCACAACGACGACCCGAA
>NZ_QGGF01000741.1 GCF_003857015.1 Micromonospora globispora
CGGGTGCCGGGCCGGCCCTGCCGAAGCTGCCGCTGACGTGCCTGCCCGACCCGAAGGACCTCCCGGCAACCTGGACGCCGCCGAAGGAGTGCGGCCTGCCGGAGGGGTGCGCCCTGCTCAAGCCCGGCTCCGAGGTGCCCACCGGCGGACTGCTCCTGCCCACCGGGATCGTGCCGCCGGGCACGGCCTTCCCGGCCGGCACCGAACTGCCGGACGGCACCGTGCTGACCGCCGACTGCGTGCTACCGGTGACGGGGGCGGTCACCGGACAGGTGGGCGACCTGACCGACGTCCTGGGTGGAGGGCTGATCCCGTGATCGGGCGTACCGCGAAACTTCAGGTGCTGGCGTTCGTGCTGGTGAGCGTCCTCGGCATCAGCTACGTCGGGATCCGCTACGTCGGCCTCGGCGACCGGCTGCTCGGCGGCAACTACCTCGTCCACGTCGACCTCGCCCGGGCCGGCGGCATCTTCGCCAACGCCCCGGTCACCTACCGTGGCGTCCCCGTCGGCCGGGTCACCGCCGTCGAGCTGCGGGCCGACCGGGTCCGCGTCGATGTGCGGATCCGCCGGGGCGTACGGGTGCCCGACGCGCTGCGCGCCGTGGTCACCCAGCGCTCCGCCGTCGGCGAGCAGTACCTCGACCTGCGCCCCGACCGCGACGGTGGGCCCTTCCTCGCCGACGGCGCGGTCATCCCGGTCGAGCGCACCGGCGTCCCGCTCGCCCCGGAGGCGCTGTTGACCAATCTGGACGCCCTGGTCCGCTCGGTCGACCCGGACGACCTGACCGTGCTCATCACCGAGCTGGGTACCGCGTTCGAGGGCAACGAGCAGGCGCTCGCGCGGATTCTCGACGCCGGCGACGCGCTGCTCACCGACGCCGACGCGCGGCTGCCCGAGACGCTCGCGCTGATCCGGGACGGGCGCACCGTGCTCACCACCCAGGCCGAGTCGGCCGAGGCGCTGCGCCGGTGGTCGGACGGGCTGGCGCAGCTCGCCGCCACCCTCCGCGCCGCCGACCCGGACCTGCGGCGGCTGCTGGCCACCGGG
>NZ_QGGF01000253.1 GCF_003857015.1 Micromonospora globispora
GGCCCTGGCGCTGTCCCGGCACGGCGAGGCGGCGGGCACCGCCGCGGCGCTGCTCGGTGCGGTGCAGTTCGGTGTCGGCGCGCTGGCCGCGCCTCTGGTCGGCATGCTCGGCACCGGAAGCGTGGCGATGGCCGCGGTGGTGGCCGGCGGCATGGTGGCGGCTACGGCCGTCCTGCTCATCGTCGTACGGCCCGGTCGACTGGCCGAGGTCGAGCCGGATCCGGTGGCCGTGGCGGCATACTGACGGGACGCGGCGCGCGGAAACCGAGCGGCCGATGCCGGCACGGTGTCGAGCAGGGGCTGACCGGGTCAGCCGGTCCCGGCCATCGCCGCGAGGCGGCGGGCGAGGAGGCTGGCGGCCTCTCGCAGCTCCGGAGGCTCCAGCACCTCCGCCTCGAAGCCCAGCCGGGCCACCTGCGCGGCGAGCCAGTCCAGGCTCTCCCCGCCGACGACGAGCACGCACCACCCGTCGCGATCGTCCTCGACCCGCCCCACCTGGGGCGGCACCAGCTCCCGCACGCGGTCGGGCCGGGCGTGCACCCGCACCCGGGCGAGATACCGGTACGGCGCCTCGGTCACGGACTGCTGCACGTAGGCGACCGGGTCCGGATGCTCCCGCGCCCGGAAGCGCCAGGTCGTCGTCACCACCTCGCGCATCCGGTCCAGCCGGAAGGTGCGCCAGTCGTCGCGGTCGACGTCCCGGGCCATCAGGTACCAGCGGCGGCCGGTGGTGACCATCCGCACCGGCTCGACCGTGCGCTCGCGCTCCCCGCCGTCGCGGCCGGCGTACCGGAACCGCACCCGCACGGCGTCGCGACAGGCCCGCGCGAGCGTCACCAGCAGTTCCGCGTCGATCTCTACCCCGGGGCCGACAAGGATCTCGGTGGCGCCGTGCACCGCCCGCACCTCGGCGCGCAGCCGGGACGGCATCACCTGGTCGAGCTTCGCGAGCGCCCGCAGTGCCGCCTCGCCCGCCCCGGCGACCGTGCCCCCCGACGCCAGCCGCAGGGAGACCGCCGCCGCTGCTCCTCGACGACGCGG
>NZ_QGGF01000702.1 GCF_003857015.1 Micromonospora globispora
CTAGAGCCTGTGTCGAAGTCGGTCACAGCCACTCGCTGATCGCGGCGATGTGCACGGTGGCTTCGTAGCGCACGGCGAGCTTGTCGAATCGGGTGGCCACGGCGCGGTTGCGCTTGAGCCGGTTGATGCCGCATTCCACGGCATGACGCTGCTTGTACCGCTCGGGGTCGAAGGCGGGTGGCCGGCCGCCCTTCGAGCCCCGTTTACGCCGGTTGGCGTCCTGATCGGCCTTCGACGGGATGGTGGCCTTGATTCCGCGTCGGCGCAGGTAGCGGCGGTTGGCCCGGGACGTGTACGCCTTGTCGGCCAGGACCCGGTCCGGGCGGGTCCGCGGCCGGCCGCTGCCCAGGCGGGGCACCCGGATGCCGTCGAGCACCGCGACGAACTGCGGACTGTCCCCACGCTGCCCTGCGGTCAGCACGATCGACAACGGCTTCTGCCCCTGCTCGCAGGCCAGGTGCAGCTTCGTCGTCAGCCCACCCCGCGACCGCCCGAGCGCATGATCGGTTGGCTCGACCGTCACCCCGCCCGGGGGTTCGACCTGCAGATCCCCCTTTTACGCGCCCCGGCGGCGTGCTGATGCGCCCGGGCGACCGACGAGTCCACCGACACGTCCCACGTGACACGCCCGGCCGCGTCGGCCACCGCCTGCAACCAGGTCAAGATCTTCGCCCAGGTCCCGTCGCGCTGCCAGCGGCGGAACAACGCGTACGCCGCCGCCCATGACCCGTAGCACTCCGGTACGTCCCGCCACGGCGCACCGACCCGGGTCCGCCACCGGATCCCATCAATGAGCTGCCGCTTCGTCCATGTCGGCGGCCGACCTGGCCGACGCCCTACAGGTAGCAGCGGCTCCAGCGCCGCCCACTGCGCGTCGGTCAGGTCGTGCCGCCTCGTCACCGCTACAGTGGTCACGAGGTCTCCGTGCTGATGGTCTTCTTCGTCGATGAACCATCTACCGGAGACCTCGCTACTTATCGATCACCGACGCGCCGGAATCTCATCGCCCACCACCGCCGACTTCGACACACGGCCTAG
>NZ_QGGF01000669.1 GCF_003857015.1 Micromonospora globispora
CGGTGGATCTGGTACGCCTGCAAGCCGGCGTGCTGGCCGTGGTCGCCGGCTTGCAGGCGTACCAGATCCACCGGCTGGACGACCGGCTCGCCGCCACCGACCGCCGCCTGTCCGAGGCGCAGGGCACCGACGGCACCCGGTTCGACGGCCTGGAGAAGCGGGCGGAGGCCCTGGAGAAGCAGGTCGGCGCCGCCTTCAACCCGGAGGCGGTGGCCAGCGCGGTCCTGCCCAGCGTGTTCCGGGTCCGGGCGGGCCAGTTCACCGGGACGGCTTTCGCGATCGGCAAGCCCCCCGCGGGCGGCGGCACCACCCTGCTCACCAACTTCCACGTGGTCGAGGCCGTCTGGGACGGCGGCGGCCGGAAGGTGTTCCTGGAGCGGACCGACCAGCGCTTCGAGGCCACCATCGTCAAGGTCGACAAGGCCAAGGACCTCGCCCAGTTGCGGACCACCGCCAAGTTCACCGGTCTGGTCGCCGCCGGCACGCCGGTCAAGTCCGGGCAGCAGATCGTCGTGGTCGGCGCCCCGCTCGGCCTGCAGGACAGCGTCACCACGGGGGTGGTGAGCGCGTTTCGCAAGGACGAGGGCGGTTCCGGTCCGGTCATCCAGTTCGACGCCCCGATCAACCCCGGCAACTCGGGCGGGCCGGTGATCAACGGCTCGAAGGAGGTCGTCGGCATCGCCACCGCCAAGGCGCGCGACGCCGAGGGGATCGGCCTCGCGGTCCCGATCAAGACCGCCTGCGACGCGTTCAAGCTCTGCTGACCGGTCGCCGCCGGCCGGCATTGACCTGGCCGTTCACTCTGAACAAGGACGCCGATCCATCGGCGGACCCGAACACCCCGGCCCTTCGGGGCCACCCCACGGGGGACCAGCAATCCTGGAGGAAGAGATGTCCCAGCCACCGACCGGGCCGGAGGGCTTCCCCCCGGCCTACCCGCCGCAGCCGCCGCCCGGTCCGCCGGCGGGCGGCACCGTGTACGGCAACCCGTACGGCGCCGGCCAGCCCGCGCCCGGGCCGTACGGGTCGCCGCAGCC
>NZ_QGGF01000544.1 GCF_003857015.1 Micromonospora globispora
CGCCCCGGTCCTGCCGGTGGACCCGGTGGAGCGGGCCCTCGGCCGGTACGGGCTGACCGGTGACGTGCCCGGGATGGCCGCCTACGGCGCGGTCGCCGGGCTGGCCGAGGTGCAGCTCGGGCTGGGGCTGAGCGTGGTGGTCGACGCGGTCAACCCGGTGGCCAGCGCCCGCGGCCTCTGGCACGATCTGGCCGAGCGGGCCGGGGTGCCGCTCCGGGTGATCGAGGTGCACTGCGGCGACGAGGCGGAGCACCGCCGCCGGATCGAGGCGCGGCTGCCCGCGGTCTCCGACCCGCACCTGCCGACCTGGGAGCAGGTCCTGCTCCGCCGCGCCGAGTACGAGCCGTTCGTCGGCCCCCGTTTGGTGGTGGACACCGCGGTCGACACCGACCCCCTCCCCGGCATCCTCGCCTACCTCCGCTGACCGCGACCGCTCAGCCGCTGCGCCGGACGTCGTAGCCGGGACCGTCGGGGTGGGGCCCGACGAACTCCTGGTCGCGCATGCGGCACCACGCCGGGATGTCGACCGCCGCCGCGGGATCGTCGGCGAGGACGCGGAGCACCCCGCCGACCGGCAGCTCCGGCAGGTGCCGGGCCAGGGCGATCACCGGTAGCGGGCAGCGCTGGCCGCGGCAGTCGAGGACCTCGTCCGGCTGGCTCACAGCCCCACCACTCCCGCCTCGGCGCGCAGGTCCGCGACGATGCCGGGCAGCTCGGCGAGGAATCGCTCGACGTCCGCCTCGGTCGTCTCCCGGTGCAGCGAGACCCGGACGTTGCCGTGCGACAGCACGCCCATCGCCTCCAGCACGTGCGACGGCCGCAGCGTCGACGACGTGCAGGACGAGCCGGAGGAGACCGCGAAGCCGCGCCGGTCCAGCGCGTGCAGCAGCGCCTCGCCGTCCACGTAGAGGCAGGAGAAGGTGACCAGGTGGGGGAGGCGGTCGACCGGGTCGCCGACCACCTCCACGTCCGGCACCTCGGCCGCGACCCGGGTGCGGATCCGGTCCACCAGCGGCGCCAGCCGGGT
>NZ_QGGF01000635.1 GCF_003857015.1 Micromonospora globispora
ACCGCGACCACCTGGTCGCGCGCCTGTCCGCCCTCCCCGGCGTACGCGTCGCGGGGCGCCCGACCAGCGCGTTCGTGCTGATCCACCGGCCCGGCGCGGCCGCGGTACGCGAGCGGCTGCGGGAGCGGGGCTGGGCGGTACGCCGCGGCGACACCTTCCCCGGGCTCGGCCCGGACTGGCTGCGGATCGCGGTCCGCGATCCCGAAACGACCGACGCGTTCACCCGCGTCCTGGCCGACATCCTGGAGGCATGATGCTGGAGTCCACCGTCGCCGCGATCGGGCCGCTCGACGAGCCCGCCATGGCGGCCGCCCGCGACCTCCAGAGCCGGCTGACCAAGCCCGCCGGTTCGCTCGGCGCCCTCGAACCCCTCTCCGTACGCCTCGCCGGGCTGGCCGGGACCTGCCCGCCGCCGTTGCCCGAGCCGGCCGCGGTGGCGATCTTCGCCGGCGACCACGGGGTGCACGCCCAGGGGGTCACCCCCTGGCCGCAGGAGGTCACCGCGCAGATGATCGGCAACTTCCTGGCCGGCGGCGCAGTGGTCAACGCGTTCGCCCGACAGGCCGGTGCCTTGGTCACCGTGGTCGACGTCGGCGTGGCCACCCCGCTCCCGGTCGACCCGTCGGCCACCGCGGACCCGGCTGGGCCTCGCCTGGTCACGGCCAACGTCCGCCTCGGCACCCGGGACATGACGGTCACCGCCGCGCTCACCCGGGACGAGGCCCGGGCGGCGGTGGAGACGGGCATCCGGGTCGCCGGGGAGCTGATCGACGGCGGCGCGGGCATCCTGCTGACCGGCGACATGGGCATCGGCAACACCACCCCGTCCGCCGCCCTGATCGCGGCCTTCACCGGGGTCGACCCGGCGGCGGCGACCGGGCGCGGGACCGGGGTGGACGACGAGACGTACCGGCGGAAGGTCGGCGTGGTGCGGGCCGCGCTCGACCGGCACGCGCCCGACCCGGCCGATCCGCTGGGGGTGCTGGCCGCGGTGGGCGGGCTGGAGCACGCCGCGCTGACC
>NZ_QGGF01000742.1 GCF_003857015.1 Micromonospora globispora
TACCCGGGCGCCCCGACCACCCCGAGCTGCCGGTCGTCCCGGCCGGGGTCGGCGGGCAGGCCGGGGACGGCTGGGCCGCGCAGGGCAACATCCTGGCCGGCCCGCACGTCATCGACGCGGTCCGGGACGCCTGGCTGGGCGGGGTCGAGCTGCCATTCCCGCAGCGGCTGCTCGGCGCGCTGCACGCCGGTGACCGGGCCGGTGGCGACCGGCGTGGTCGGCAGAGCGCCGGCCTGCTGGTGGTCGAGCGGCACGGCGGGTACGCGGGCACCGGCGACACCCTGATCGACCTGCGGGTGGACGACCACCCCGATCCGGTGACCGAGCTGGCGCGGCTGCTCGACACGCACACGATGCTCTTCGGCAAGCCCGACCCGGCCACCCTGCGGGACCTGACCGGGCCGCTGGCGGACGAGGTCGCCGGCCTGCTGGCGGCCGTCGGCCACCCGGTGGGCGGGGCCGGCCTGGACGACGCGCTCGCCTCCTGGGCCGGTGTGGAGAACCTCGAGGAGCGGTTGGTCCTCGGCCGGATCGACCCGATCGTCCTGGATCACCTGCGCCGCACCGCCCCGCACGCACCGGCCGCCCGCGTCGGCGACTGACCCGCGCTCGGATGTGATCCGGGCCGCCGCCCAGGTCCGGTCCCGGATCGCGTCGATCCGCATCCCGCACGACCGGCGGAGCGGCCCGGATCAGCCGCCGAAGGAGAGCCAGCGGACGCCAACGGCCTCGACGAGGGTCCGCTCCCGGTTGGTCAGCTCGACCCGGCCGGTGGCCTTGCCGATCAGCGTGAGCGGGTCCCAGCCGAGCTCGGCGGGAACGGGCCGGCCGCCGGTCAGCAGGTCGGCCACCACACTGGCCGCGGTCGGGGTCAGCCAGGGCCGGCGGTCCAGCGCCGCGGCCAGGTCCAGGCCGTGCACCCCGACCTCCACCACCCGGGTACGCAGAAACTCGGTGAGGGTCATCGGGTCGCCGTGCCGGGTCCGGACCAGCCGCCCGGGC
>NZ_QGGF01000769.1 GCF_003857015.1 Micromonospora globispora
GGCCACCCGGGCCGCACCGGGCGGCGGGACCGCGTGGGCAGCCGCGCTGGCGGCGGCGCGCAGGAAGTCGATCGAGCGGGCGGCCACGGCCGGCGCGGCGTGCGAGTGCCGGGGCAGTTCGACCGCCACCAGGCCCCGGTAGCCGGCATCGGCGAGCGCGCGCAGCACCGGCGGGAAGTCGATCTCGCCGTCCCCGAACTCCAGGTGCTCGTGCACGCCCCGGCGCATGTCGTCGATCTGGACGTTGACCAGGTGGTCGGCGATCGCCGCCACGCACTCCGGCACCGGCAGCGGCTCCAGGCAGCGGCAGTGTCCGATGTCGAGGGTGATCCCGAAGCGGGGCGGCGCGCCGAGGGCGTCCCGCAGCCACCGCCAGCCGGCGATCTCCTCGACCAGCATCCCCGGCTCGGGCTCGAACCCGAGGGGCACACCGGCCGCCTCGGCCTCCGCGCAGACGGCTGCACAGCCGGCCACCAGGCGGTTCCGGGCGACGGCCTCCGGAACGTCCGGCGGACGTACCCCCGCCCAGAACGAGACCGCCTCCGCGCCCAGGTCGGCGCCGATCCGGACGGCCCGGCGGAGAAACTCGACCCGGCGGGAGGGGTCGTCGTGCAACAGCGTCGGAGCGTGCTTGTGCCAGGGGTCGAGCAGGTAGCGCGCGCCGGTCTCGATCACCACGGCCAGGCCGAGAGAGCTCAGCCGGCGGTGCACCGCGGCGACCCGGCGGGCCAGCCCGGGCGCGAACGGGTCCAGGTGGTCGTGGTCCAGGGTCAGCGCCACCCCCTGGTAGCCCAGATCGGCGATGACCGCCAGCGCGTCGACCAGCCGGTGGTTGGCGAAGCCGTTCGTCCCGTACCCGAACCGCAGCGGGACCGCCGGTCCGGTCATGTCGGGGAGACCAGACGGGCCAGGCGACGGCCCAGCGGGGCGGCCGCCGCGACCGCGAGGCCGAGTAGCCGGGAGCCGGCGCGAGCGGTGAGCGCGCCCTGCAGGGCGGGCAG
>NZ_QGGF01000238.1 GCF_003857015.1 Micromonospora globispora
CACCGAAGCCGAACGCGCCGCCGCCCGCCACCTCGCCGCCCGGCTGCGCCGCGCCCGCACCCACCAACCCGACACCCGGCAGCCTCATCCCACCCGGCAGGCTTCGCACCCGCCACGCCATCACCGCCCAGGCGCAGCGCGCCGCCGGCACCATCCCCACCGCCACACCCTGGCAGCAGCGGGCCACGCTGCCGCCGCCGAAACCGACCCTGCACCTGGCCGTCATCGTCGACGTGTCGTACTCGATGCACCCCTACGCCGGACCCATGTCATCGGCCGGGTGGATCCTCGCCCACGCCGCCCGCAGCAACGACGCCGTCACCGCCACCATCGCCTTCGGCAGCGACGTCACCCTGCTCATCGGCCCACGGCAACGCCCCACCCACGTGCAGGACATGAACACCTTCGGCGGCAGCAGCACCTTCATCGACGCCGTCAAACTCGCCGACGAGCTGCTGCACCTGCGTAAACCCGGCAGGCTGCGGATGCTCGCGGTCGTCTCCGACGGCGACCTCGACGACATCCCGGCGGCGCAGCGGCTCGTCAGCACCCTGCACCGCGCCGGCTGCGCCGTGCTGTGGCTACGCCCCGCCGACCTGGACGGGCACACCTTCACCGACACCACCACCGTCGAGGTCGCCGACCCGGTGCAGGCCACCGGACACATCGCCGACGCCGCCGTCGCCGCCCTCGAGCAGGCCTAACACCAGCCAGCTGACCGGCCCTGGACAGACGGCCTGCAGCGAAGCCAGACGCCGCGGATGAACCCGCCTGCCTCCTCGACCGACACCGATCGGTCCTTCCCCTCGCACCGCCTGCAGCCGCTTGCCCGGCTAGCCGCGCGACCGCGCACCCCGGGCACGGCGGCACCGCCGTGCCCGGGCTCCCTCACACATTTGGAGACGTCGTGAGCGACAAGCACCGCCTACCGGTCACCTCACCGGCAGATCTGATCGTCGCCGTGCCCTACCTGCTCGGCTTCCACCCCACCGACAGCCTGGTCCTCGTCGGTCTCGCCGGCACCCGCGTCGCCGTCGCCAGCCGCACCGACCTACCCGACCCCGCCGATGCGGTCGACTGGGCCGACGAGCTGATGCCCCAACAGCTGCGCATGCTCCACCACGCCAGCGTGACGACCGCGATCGTCATCGGCTACGGCACCGCCAGCCGGGTCACCCCGGTCGTCGACACCGTCACAGCCCGGCTGTGTGACGCCGGCATCGACGTGTTCGACGCACTGCGGGTCACCGACCGCCGCTACTACTCCTACCTCTGCCAGGACCCCACCTGCTGCCCCATCGACGGGATGCCCTTCGACCCCGACCGCAGCGACCTCACCCTGCACGCCATCGTCGCCGGTTGCAGCACCCTGCCCGACCGGCGGGCGCTCGTCGAAAGCATCGCCCCCATCGACGGTCCCGCCCGCCATGCCGTCACCCGGGCCACCTACAAGGCCCGAGCACGCCGCCGCGCCCTCTCTACCGACGGTGGCCGGGACGCGCTGATCCGCGCGGGCGAGGACATCGTGGGGGCAACGTTCGCCCGCTACGCCGACGACCAGGTGCTCACCGACGACGAGCTGGCTTGGCTCACGGTGCTCCTGCCGATCACCGCGGTCCGCGACACGGCGTGGCGGGCCACCGACTCGCAGCCGTGGCATGTCGCGCTGTGGAGCGACATCACCCGCCGCGCCCAACCCGACCTCGCCGCCCCGCCCGCCAGCCTGCTCGCCTTCGCCGCCTGGCGCAGCGGCGCCGGAGCGTTGGCCTCCGTCGCCGTCGACCGGGCTCTGCAAGCGAATCCCACCTACTCCCTCGCCCAGCTCATCGACCGGGCGCTACGCGAAGGGCTCCCCCCGTCCGTGCTCGACGGCTGGCCCGACCAGGACTTCCCCACCGCGCCCTGACCCCGAGCGCCATCACCGGTCACGCCACCATCCCGGAAGGAAACCTGTGTCTGACTACCTCGATGTCCTGCGACACCTCATCCGCAGGGAGGGTTATGCCCTCGACGCGGACAAGCTGGACCAGACCTGTGCGCAGCATCCCGACGCCGTGTGCGCGCTGTTCTCGGCAGGCTGCAGCATCGCCGCCGCCGACGCGCAGATCGCCACGCTGACCAACGCGGCGGACCTGCTCTGCGACGTTCACTCCGACGGCGACATCAACACAGTCCTGTCCATGCGAGAGCACCTCGACCGCGTCGCTGACGCCCTCACCCGCGCCCTCGCCCAGCGAGACAAGGCCACCGACCGCCTGCGGCAGGAGTGCGACGCCCTCACCGACCTGGGCACCGGTCTGATCACCCGTCCCGGCGACAGCACCCTGCCGCTGATCAACCCGACAGCGCATACCCGGCCACGCCCTGACCACAGCTGCACAGAGCCCACCGACACGCACCGGCGAGCCGGCCCTCTACCGGCACCGCCGGCAACTCCTGCGCCCCGCGCCTCATCCCGGCTGCCGGGCGCCTCCACATCCGTTCACTGAAACCAGAAGAGGAGCACACCGCAGATGACCAGCGCGGACATCCCACCCCGCGAGCCGGCACTCGAAACAATCCTGCGCACCAGCTGGGAGACCTTCCACCCCGGCCAGCAGGCACCACTGGGCTGGCTCACCCACACCACCGCCCAGGTCCTGTCCCACCTGCGCCAGACCCACACCCCACCCGACACCGCCCGGCACCCGGACGCGATCGACCGGTTCCACCGGCAACTGCGGGAAGCGCTCGCCGACGCCGTCTGCACCGAGCAGGTCAGCATCGACGCCGCGAACAGCCTCCTGGAGGTCCTCGACCTGCCGCTGCTGCCCCGCCGCTGGCAGGTCCGCCTCACCCTGCCCCTGCTCATCGACATCACCGCCACCACCCGCGAGGACGCCTTCACCAACGCGGAGAACACCATCGAAGCCGCGCTCGCCGATCTACCCGCCCACATCGAGTGGGACGGGCAGGAAGGCTACGAAGCCCTCGGCGGTGACCTCGACGCCGACGAGCCACTCCGCCACGACGGCGATGGCACCGCCCACGGCTGACACCCGGCCCCCTCCCGCGCACGCGTCGGCACTCGTCTGGGCCTTGCACAAGCTGCGGCGCCATCAGAGTCCCGGCCGTGCGCGCTCTCCTCCTTCCGTTCGCGCGGCGTCCCGGTCCTGACCGGGACGCCGCCGCTGCTTTCTCCCTGGAGCTTTGTGATGTCGTATCGCATGTGGTGGCGCACGGAGGACGTGCTGCCCCTCGCCGAAACCACCATGGCCGCAGCCGGCAACCGTGGTTCCCGGAGGCGACGCCGCCCCGCCCTCCTCTTGACCAGCGGCCCCGATGGCCTCTCGCTGACGGGTTCACCCGGTCCCGCCGGCCAGCACCCCACTGCTTCCAGTGCGCGGGCGGAGACCTGGGTGCGGCCCGCCATGGCGCCGCCCGCGCCGGAATTCCGGGTGGTGCTCCCGCTGCGCCGCTGCCGGATCGGCCAGCCTGTGGCGCCTGCTCCGCAAGGCAAGCCTTCCCCGGTTGCACTGGATCAGCATCACCGTCGACCCCTCCCGCGGCGGCCGGGTTCGCTACGAGGCGGCTGCCGGCCGAGGGGACCTTCTGCCGCCGGGGGCCACGTGGACGCCGATGGCCGTCACCTGCCACGTCGTCGCCGGCGGGGCGTTCCGCGCGCTAGTCGCCGTCGGGCACACCAGCGTCGACGACGGCGCGGTGCTTGCCCGGTTCCCCCGCTACGCGGTGCAACTCATGGCCACCCACCTCGACGGGCTGCGGCTCGGTGACATGCCCGGCGAGCACCCGCTGCTGCGCTTCGACGGCGACACCGTTGTCGTCGAGTGGGAACACGACGAGCTCGGCTTCACCCGCCGCATCGAGTGCGACCGCATCAGCCCCGACGCCAACGGCTGCTACGCCATCGGCGCCTACCAGTGGCCATGGACACCGCTGCCCACTTCCGACGACGGCACCCACCAGGAGGAGTCCGCCACCGGCCAAGACCAACCGCTGCCGCCGTCGCCTTGGCCCGCTACGCCGACCTGATCCTGGCCGAGATCAACCACACACTGTCGAGGTGCAGAACGAGGGCAGCGCTCGGCTACGCACACCCGCCAGACCGTTCGGCACCTACAGCACCTGTACCTTCCCCCGCCCACGACCACACCACCAGCACCGGCCGCGACCGCGAAGCCCTCGATGTCCCGGCACCGATGCAGTGCCGCCGCGGCGGCCAGCGCGCCCATTACGACGAACTGCTGCTGGACTGCCGGCACGACGACCCCGCCACTGGCGGCTGCCTCGTCAACCGCCGAGACACCCGACCCGCCGGGCGGGGCCAGGGCGTCGTCTACCCGATGTCGCGGCGACGACTTGATCTATCCGGAAAGTCGGGCGTCACTCGTCGCGGTCGCCACCCCGGCGGACCCGACAGCGGCCCCCGCACCGCTGGCCAGGGTGGCGGCCACCCGAGTCGCACCCGCACCGGAAGGGCAGCCTTTGATGTCGCAGCCGCACCGCCGCGCCGTACCGCCCGACGCCACCGACGTCCTGCTGTGGCTCCTCGCCACCGACGTCGCCGCCCAGCACCTTCCCGACCCCGACCGGCCCGGCCACTGCGCCAACCTGCGCTGCCACAAGGAGACGTACCCGTGTCCGCCGGCACAGGACGCCTACCGAGCGTGCCGCGCCGCGACCCGGCCAACGCTGCTTGCCCGTGGCCGGGCGCGGGTCATCGCCCCTGCCGCCGCCGCAGCGGCACGGTTCGCCGGCTGGTTCCGGCCTAACCCACCACAGCAACGGCCGACGTCGGCGCCGCGAGCCGCCTGACCTTGGCCGCATAGGCACCTGCAGAAGGAGACACCATGGATCCATTGCCCGACCCTGGCAAGCACGTCGGCACCACCAACGCGAACCTCAGCGTGGGCGACCCCGACCTCGGCAAGTCACGCCTGCTGTCGCGGCAGTGCGACACCTGCGTGTTCGCCCCTGGCAACAAGATGCACCTCACCCCGGGTCGGCTTCGCGATCTGGTCGCCGAAGCCCGAGCCAGGGAGTCATTTATCGTCTGCCACTCCACGCTCCCCCACTACAAGCACCCCGACGCCAAGCCGGCGATCTGCCGCGGCTTCGCCGACCGATATCACACCCAGGCGCTGCAGCTCATTGAACGGCTCTTCGGCTTCGTCGAGGTCGACCCGCCACAGCCTGCCGGCCCGCAGCGAGGGCCGAACGACACCACCGCGACGTGACATAGCCCCACGGCACCCTCCGGCCCGCCGCGCTTTGCGAAAGGGACGGCGCAGCGGATCGCACACCGACAGAAGGAGCAGGCCCATCATAGGCAGCGAAGAGTTCATACGCCGCCAGGACGAGATCATCGACGAGGTCGGCTGGGCGGTCACCCTCGTCGTGCCGGCCGCCGACGACCCCGACGACGGCGAGCCGTTCGCATTGCCGACACGTGACGCATCCGCTTCTGCCGAATTGAGCGCGTCACCGCGCCGTCGGCGGGCAGACGATTCGCTACCGCGCGAGCAGGGAGCGCAGCACCTTGATGATCTCGTCGGGTGCTTCCTCGGCCATGAAGTGCCCGGCCGATGTGGTGCGGTGCTCCAGATCAGCGGCCCAGGTGCGCCATAGCGCGGCGGCGTCGAAGCCGAGTGCGGATCCCCAATCCTGCTGGACGACGGTGACCGGCATGGACAGCTGGTTCCCGGCGGCTCGGTCGGTCTGGTCGTGTTCGATGTCGATGCCGGCCGAGGCGCGGTAGTCGGCGACGATGGAGGGGACCGCCTCGCGCGAGGCTTTCAGGTATTCCGCCCGCAGGTCCGCTGGAATGGCCTGCGGGTTCTGGGCCCATGCGTCGAGGAAGTAACCGAAGAAGGCGTCCGCGCTGGCGCTGATCATTTGCTCGGGCAGGCCGGGTGGCTGGGCCATCAGGTACAGGTGGAAGGCAACAGCGGCGGTGGACCCGTGCAGGATGTCCCACATGTCCAGCGTCGGCAGGACGTCGAGGGTGGCGAGGTGGGTGATCGTAGCGGGATGGTCGAGGCCGGCGCGGATGGCGACGAGGGCACCGCGGTCGTGTCCGGCCAGGGCGAAGCGCTCGTGGCCGAGCTTGCTGGCGAGGGTGACGATGTCGGCTGCCATGGTCCGCTTGGAGTACGTGTCGGCGTCGCGCGCGTCGGGCTTGTCGCT
Organism: Micromonospora globispora; assembly: GCF_003857015.1. Classification (GTDB taxonomy): domain Bacteria; phylum Actinomycetota; class Actinomycetes; order Mycobacteriales; family Micromonosporaceae; genus Micromonospora; species Micromonospora globispora. The sequence goes on from NZ_QGGF01000238.1 coordinate 6,187, forward strand.
GGCGCCGTAGCCTCGCAGGTCGGGACAGATCACGGTGTGGTCGGCGGCCAGGTCGACGGCGACGTGCCGCCACATGACGTGGGTCTGCGGAAAGCCGTGCAACAGCACGATCGGGCTGCCCGTACCTCCCACCGCCGCGTTCAGTGTCACGTCATCGTCGACCGTGACGCGCTGGTAGTCGAACCCGGGAATGGCAAAAGTCATGATCGTCCTTTTCTCGTCGGGTGGACGATTCCAGCGTGCCGGTCGCGGATGAGCAACCGATGAGCGCGCTACGTTGAGCCGAGGCGCGGAAGGGCGGTTCGATCAGTGCAGGTCAGGTTCGGTGTTCTCGGGCCGGTTGTGGCCTGGGACGGCGTCGGCGCGCCGATAGACCTGAAAGGGCCGAAACACCGCGCGGTGCTGGCGCGACTCGTCGTCGCGCGCGGCCGGGTCGTACCGGTCAGCCGCCTCGTCGACGACCTGTGGCAGGAGCCCCCACCAGGCGCGGTGGGCGCCGTCCGCACGTTCGTTGCGGCGTTGCGGCGCGCGCTGGAGCCGCAGCGTCCACCGCGTGAGCCGGCTCGGTTGCTGGTCACCGAGGGCCCGGGCTACGCGCTTCGGTCGGCGCCGGACGCGGTCGACGCCTGGCGGTTCGAGGACGAGGTCGCCGTCGCGTCCACGGCGCCCCCGCACGAGACACTCGAGCGGATCGATCGTGCCCTGAGCTGGTGGCGGGGGCCCGCGTTCGCCGGCTTCGACGACGAGCCGTGGTCGCGCGTCGAGCGCTCCCGCCTCGAACAGCTACGGCTGAACGCGATCGAGCAGCGGGCCGAGGCGCGACTGGATGTCGGGCGCGCCTCCGACGTCGTACCCGATCTCGACGCCCACGTGGCCGAGCATCCGTGGCGGGAGGAGGCGTGGCGGCTGCTGGCGCTCGCCCTGTACCGCACGGGACGCCAGGGTGATGCGCTTGCGGTACTGCGCCGAGCCCGCAACCTCCTCCTGGAACAGCTCGGCGTCGATCCGAGCCCGCGACTGCGTCGCCTGGAGACCGACATCCTCCGCCAGGCCGATCGAGTCAGCGACGGTCCCGGTTCACCGGGACCGCAACGGGTCTGGGCGGAGACCGCGGCGGCATACGACCGTACCGTGGCGTCCGGTTCCGGGGCTCGACTGGAGTCGACGGTCGGCCTGCTGCGAAGTCTCGCCGTGACGGGGGCGAGCGGGCTCGAGGCGGCGCGGGAGCAGCGGATCGCGGCCATCGCCGCGGCCGAGCAGTTGGGCGATCCTGAGCTCACCGCCCGGGTGATCGGCGGCTACGACGTACCCGCGATCTGGACGCGCTCGGATGATCCGGCGCGGGCGGCGCAGATCGTCGCGGCGGCCGAGCGGGCCCTGGCCGCCTTTCGCCCCGGCTCGTCCGAGGCCACCCGAGCCCGACTGCTGGCCACGATCGCGGTGGAGTCACGCGGTACGCGCGCGGCGCGCGGGCCCGAGGCGGCCCGGGAAGCGGAGCGGACCGCGCGCCGCCTGGGCGACCCGGCTCTGCTGGCCTTCGCCCTGAACGGCGTGTTCATGCAGACCTTTCACCGCGCGGGCCTGGCTCCCGAGCGCGACGAGATCGGTGCCGAGCTGGTCATGCTCTCCGCCCGGCACGGCCTGGTGACGTTCGAGATCCTCGGTCATCTCGTCCGACTACAGGCCCGCGGCGCGCTCGCGGACTTCGCCACCGGCGACCAGCACGCCGCCGCAGCAGACCGGCTCGCCGAGCGGCACGACCGCCCGCTGGTCGGCGTGTTCACCCAGTGGTACCGCGCACTGCGACTGGCCGCGACCGGGCCCTCGCCACAGGCCGCGGAAGCCGCCTACCGCGACGCGGCAGCACAGCTCGCCAACGCCGGCATGCCCGGCGTCGAGCGGGGCCTCCTACCGCTGGCCCTGCTGTGCCTGCACGTGTGGCACGGCGACCCGATCCGCTTCGACGATGACACCGACTGGGGCCCCTACACGCCCTGGGTGCGCCCGTTCGTCCTACTGACCCGGGACCGCCTGGCCGATGCCGCCACGGCGCTGCGTCAGACCCCGGATCCGCCGCGCGACCTGCTGTTCGAGGCCCTGTGGTGCCTCACCGCCCAGGCTGCAATCGCCCTGGACGACCATACGGCGATGAAACGCGCCCGGACCGAACTCACGCCAGCCGCCAACGAGCTGGCCGGGGCCGGCAGCGGCATGCTCACCGTCGGCCCCGTCTCACGTTATCTCGACGACCTCGACGCGGCCCTCAGCCGCACTCGATGAGCCGGAGGGCTGAGCCATGAGATCCAGGTCGTCCCCCGATCGCCAGGCCACTACGAGCACGGCCCTCCCGCATCGCCTTCGGTCTGCCGCCGACGACCGACAAACATGCCTTGATCACATGTCCGGATCTGCCGCGTTCAGGGCGTTGACCCGCCCCGTCACGCACGAAGGGACGGCCAGCTGCGATGCCCCCGGCACTAGCGCAGGCCTGCTACCGTCGCCGGTCATGAGCGACCCGTCCTTGGACCGCCAGCTGCGCCCCGACGTACGGCCGCAGCCAGCCGCGCCCGCGACTGACCAGACGGCCGCCGACATGCATAACGCCGTAATGGGCGGGCGTAGGACCTGGCGGGCCAAGGTAGGGAAAGTCGGCGGCGGCACCGCAGTCGTCGGCGGTGCGACCCTCAAGGTGCTCGGCAAGATTGCGCTGATCGGCAAGTTCGGGCTGTTCACGCTGCTGAAGCTCAAGACGTTCCTTAGCATGCTGATCTCGATCGCCGCCTACGCGATCTTCTGGGGCTGGAAGTTCGCCGTCGGGTTCGTCCTGCTGATGTTCGTGCACGAACTCGGGCACGTCTTTGCGCTCCGGCTACAGGGGATCAAGGCAAGCGCGCCGATGTTCATCCCCTTCATCGGCGCGTTTGTCAACATCGAGGGCGAACAGCGGTCCGTCTCGCAGGAGGCTGTCTCCGCGCTGGCCGGACCGATCGCGGGCCTGCTCGGTGCGGGTGCCGTGCTCGGCGTCGCCGAGTCGATGAACTCGGACTTCCTGCGGGCGCTGGCCTACACCGCCTTCTTCCTCAACCTCTTCAACCTCTTCCCCGTGCTGCCGCTGGACGGCGGACGGGTCGCGGGTGCGCTGCATCCGGTGGTCTGGCTAGGCGGTATGGCTGCCGCGGTTGGGCTGATCATCTGGCACCCGTCGCCCGTTTTCTTCTTCATCCTGATCCTCGGGGGCTTGGAGACGTGGCACCGTTGGCGCGAGCGCAAATCGGGACGGGCCAACGAGTACCTCAGCATCGAGACGTCGGTCCGCTGGCAGATCGCCGCGGCCTACGTCTTCACCATCGCCGTGTGCCTGATCGGCATGGACGCCGCCTACATCCCGCGGCCGTTCTAGCCGCACCGGCCAACATCAGCAGCCCTTGCCCTGGTCAGCGTCGTCTTCACCTTGCTGACCGGCCGCATGTCGGCGATGAAGCAGGCGACATCGCCGTCGTGGTCGCGGCCGATCCAGACCGGGTACGACCTCGCCCTCAACCGCCGGACCGGACCACCATCGCCCCGTCTTTGACGACGATGACGCGCGGCGTGATTAGGTCGCCCCCGTCCTCCCACACCTGTGCCAGCCATGGCTCGCCACCCGGCAGTGAACGGATGGCTGACCCGCGTCGGGCGGCCCTCGACGCGCGGATCTGCCGCTGACCGAGCGTTGACTGGTCGGGCACCTGCACTGTCGTGCCGAATTGAGCGCACGCATCCTGGTCGATTTCGGCGTTCGGATTTGAGCGTCAGCCGATGAAGCCGAGCAGCTGGGCTCGTCCCGAGTACCCGATAAAACGAAACGGCGGCCCGGGAACAGTCCCGGGCCGTCGCTTGTGGTTCATGCCTGGAAGTAGTGCCCCTCGTCGAGGTCGGCGATTAGGCCGGGGTGGGCCGGGGTCCAGCCGAGCAGTTCGCGGGTGATCACGGCCGACGCCGGGTTGTCCATCTGCGCGAACGACCCGAGGAAGCCGAAGTAGTCGCCCGCCTCCTCGGGGCTGATGCTCCGGACCGGGATGCCCAGGTTGCGGCCGACGGCGGCGGCGATCTCGGCGAACGGGATGTCCTCGTCGGCGACCGCGTGCACGCGCGAGCCGGCCGGCGCCTTCTCGAGGGCGAGCCGGTAGAGGTCGGCCGCGTCGAGCGTGTGCACGGCCGGCCACCGGTTGGCGCCCTCGCCGACGTATGCGGCGTACCCGTTCTGCCGGGCGGTGGCAATGATGGCTGTGATGAAGCCGTGGTGGTCGAGCGAGCTGTGCACCGTGGGCGCGAGCCGGACGATCGAGGAGCGCACGCCGCGCGAGGCGAGGTCGGCCACGAAGTTTTCCGCGTCGATCCGGTAGCCGCCCGGGAACACGTCCCGTTCGGTGCCAGGGCGGCCGACGATGCCGCCCATCACGAGCATGGCCGTCCCGCTCGTGCCGACCAGCGGCTTGCCGGAGCCGTCCAGACCGTCGGCCAGTGCCTTGAGGGCGACTAGGTCGGCCTCAGCAGCGCCGGACATGTCGCCGGTCAGCATGAGGTCGTGGCGGAACGCGAGGTGGATCACGCCGTCGGAGGAGGCCGCCTCCTCGCGCAGCACGTCGAGGTCGGACAAGTCGCCGCGGCGCACCTGGGCGCCGAGCTTCTCGATCGCGGCGGCCGACGCGTCGGAGCGGGCCAGGCCGACGACCTGGTGCCCGGCGGAGAGCAGTTCCGGCAGGACCGCGGAGCCGAGGTGGCCGGAGGCGCCGGTGACGAATACCCGCATCGTGGTTCCTTCCCAAGGACTGATGTCATCTTGTGACATCACCGTACACCGTGATGTCACCACACGACATGCTTTCGCCGAGGAAGATGTCGCCGTGTGACATCGGATACCATTGCCGGCATGACCCGCTGGCAACCGGACGCGCGCGGCCGCTTGGAGGCGGCCGCCTTGGAGCTGTTCCGCGAGCGCGGCTTCGAGCAGACCACGGTCACCGACATTGCGGCCCGCGCCGGCCTCGACAAACGCACGTTCTACCGGCTCTTCGGCGACAAGCGCGAGGCGCTCTTCAGCGGCGGCAAGCTGCTGGAGGAGGTCCTAGTCAAGGCGGTCGCCGAGACGGACGCCGCCCCTTTCGAGACGGTTATCGCCGCCTTCCACCGGGTGGCGGACGAGGTCTTCGCCGACCGCCTCGACCTGGTTCGGGTGCGCCAGTCCATCATCGAGGGCAGCCCCGAGCTACAGGAGCGCGAGCTGCGTAAGACGGGCTCGCTGGCGGCGGCGGTCGCCGCCGCCCTGCGTGCCAAGGGCGTCGGCGAGACCACGGCCACCCTGGCCACCGAGTCGGGCGTCACGGTCTTCCGGGTGGCGTTTGCCCGCTGGGTCGCGCCCGGCTGCGACGCCTCCCTCACCGACCTGATCGCCGAGATGGCCGCCGAGCTGCGCGCGGTCACGTCGGCCCCAGCCGTGCCGGCGCCGAACGCGGCGACGCCCACCTGACGGTCGTGAGGAAACGTCGGCAACACTGCTGAACGGGTGCACTCTTATGCCGCGACCCGCGCGCGCCCGCCGACCGAGGCAATCACGTTTGGTAGCTGGCCTCTGAGTCGTGCGGGCATCCTGAACTGCCGAGTTGAATGTGCGTCCGCAATTCGCGAACCGCCCCGGTGCAGGTGTGCTGTTTCACCTGCCGATTTGGTGAGTGAGCTCAGTGCTCGGCGGACTCGGGCTTCGGCTTGGCGCCGTAGCGCAGTCCATCAATGAGCAGGGCGGCCATGCGATCGTCACCTGTGTGGTCCACGCCGGTCGGCGAGTACAGGCGGGAGACCGCGTGCAGTAGTTCCAGGGGATCGACGTCATCGCGGACCTCCCCGGCGGCGGCTGCGGCGGCGAGCAGCGATCCGAGGGCGGGCTCGAAGCGCTGCTGGAAGTAGGCCGGCAGCGGTTCGAAGGCGGGGTTGCCGGAGTGCAGGGCCGCGGCGAGCCCGCGTTTGGTCCCGACGAATTCGGTGAACCGGCGCAGCCAGCGGACGAGGGCCTCAAGGGGCTCGTAGGTGGCGGCCAGGGTGGCCGCGGTGTCGGCGCAGGCGTCGACTTCATGCCGGAAGACCGCGGTGATCAGGTCTGAGCGCTCCGGGAAGTGGCGGTAGAAGGTGGCGAGGCCCACCCCGGCCTTGGTGGTGATCTCGCGTACCGGGGCGTCCACGCCCGAGGTGGCGAAGACCTCCCGGGCTGCGTCGATCAGCGCGTCGATGTTGCGTTGCGCGTCGGCGCGGACGCGTCGTGCCCGTTCAGGTGTGGCCGCGCTCACTCCAGCCCTCCTGTTGCATAAGTGAGAAGGTGTTCCGTATATTGGTTAAGTGGTAAGCCGTTCCGCTTATCCGATCATACGCCGCCAGAGGAGAGCCATGCACTACCGCACGCTGGGCCGCACGGGCATCCAGGTCAGCCCTTACTGCCTGGGCGCCATGATGTTCGGGGCCATCGGCAACCCGGATCACGACGATTCGATCCGCATCATCCACAAGGCCCTGGACGCCGGCATCAACTTCATCGACACGGCCGACCTGTACTCCCGCGGCGAGTCTGAGGAGATCGTCGGTAAGGCGCTCAAGGGCCGCCGCGAGAACGTCGTAGTCGCCACGAAGGTGAACGGCGCCATGGGTGACGATCCCAACCAGCGCGGCATCTCTCGGAGGTGGATCATCACCGAGGTCGAGAACTCGCTGCGCCGACTGCAGACCGACTACATCGACCTGTACCAGATTCACCGACCGGACCCGACCGTCGACATCGAGGAGACGCTCTCGGCCCTCACGGACCTGATCCGCAGCGGCAAGGTCCGGGCGATCGGCTCGTCGACCATGCCCGCATCGGACATGGTCGAGGCGCAATGGGTATCCGAGCGGCGCGGCCTGGAGCGGTTCCGGACCGAGCAGCCGACCTACTCGATTCTCAACCGCGGCATCGAACGGGAGGTCCTGCCCGTCGCCCAGCGCTACGGTATGGGAACGCTCGTATGGAGCCCACTCGCTCAGGGCATGCTCACCGGGCGTATCCGCAAGGGCGCGCAGACCGACCTGCGCCGCGTCGCCTTGTTCAAGCACCTCAGTGACGAGCGCCGTCTCGATGCCGTCGAACAGATCATCCCGCTCGCCGAAGAGGCCGGCCTGCCGATGACCCACCTGGCCATGGCCTTCGCGATCGCCCACCCCGGCGTGACCTCGGCGATCATCGGGCCGCGCACGATGGAACAACTGGACGACCTGCTCGCTGGCATCGACGTCAGCCTCTCCGACGAAATCCTCGACCGCATCGACGAGATCGTCCCGTCCGGCACCGACGTCGGCGCATTGGACATGGCCTACCAGCCGCCCGCGATCCAGCGCGCAAGCCTGCGCCGCCGGCCCGTCGACGAACGCGCCGCCGCCTGAGAACGGCAAAAGACCCGTGACCGCTGCTGCCTCGACGCGCCGCTGGTGGGCCGAGGTGGCAGCGGCGAGGGGACAGTTTCGCCGGCGCATCCACCACGTTGGCCACGCCCGGCGCAGTGCGCTGTCATGCCGATGAGTGGACGTTCTGGCGGGGTGACAACTATTGAACCCACCGGTCGCGGACCGTGGTTCACTCTCAGTCGTGAACACCCCCGATCTCGCCGCTCTGGTGCCCGGTCAGATGGCTCGGCATCCAAGCTTCGAGTGGACCATCCTGTCGGGCTGGGTCCCGGAGGAGGACCTGGTGGTCGAGTTGCACCCTCGCGTCTGGCCGGAGCGGGTGGCCACAGTCCAAGTCAACTCCGGGGCGGAAGTCTTCAGCTTCACCTTCGCTGGGCACTTGAGCCACGGGTTCGCCTACGAGGATCAGGACCGGTCCGAGACCCTTCAGGAGCGAATCGACCTTGCCGCTGAGGCCGCCAGCGGGCCCACGCGAGTCATCCGTGACTGCCGTGGCGGCATCACTGTCAGAAGCACATTGGTGGTAGATCCCGATGGGCCGCACCCACGCCCGGACGTCGTCAGCTACCCCTTACGACGCCTTAAGTCGCTTTTCAGAGCGCGCCGCGGTACACGAGAGGTTGACGACTTCCCCGCTGCACGCTGCAGCTAGCAATCACGACTGCTTTGCGCCAGTGCTCGCTCATGCCGCTGTTCGGGAGTTGGTCGGGCCGGACGCGTGCACGGTCATGCCGAGATCCGTGCGTTCCGAGGTTGGGGTGGAACCGGACATCTGGCCTAGACGATCTTCGAATTTGACTTGCGTAGGGTCACGGCCGTGATAGCGGTGATGACGGCGGTGATGACCGTAAGTGAATAGAACGCGTTGGCGATGTTCGTGTGATCTGCAAGTGTGGCGACCAGTACGGTGATCACAGCACTCAGGCCGAGGCCGGCCGCGTTGGTGGCGCCGAAGACCTGGCCGGCCCTACGCTCGGGCATGCTGGCCAGCAGCAGGCTACGGGGTGCTACTCGGGCCAGCCCGACCAGAGCGCCGGCGATGGGGATGCCCGCCAGAAGAACGGACAGATGCAGCGGCTCCACGGCCACGATGACCGCACAGCCGACGATGCCGATGACGGCGATGCGAAGATGGCCGAACCTGGCGGGAAGCCGGGGGTAGAGGGCGGCGGCGGTCACGAACCCGACCCCGGCCAGTGCGTCCACCAGCCCGTAGATACCCGCGCCCTGGTGGAAGCCTTGGTACACCAAGACGATCAAGACGGTGTTGCCGACCATGGTCAACACCGTGCAGGTGGCGTAGAGAAGGCCGAGGCGCAGCAGCGGTGCGGCGGTGCGACCGGTCGGCGTGCCGTTGCCGATGGCCGCCGGCTGGGCACGCTCGGCGCGGGCAGGGCCCCGGCCGATCAGATACATGGCCAGGGCCGAGACGAGGAAGGTGGCGCCGTTGAAGAGGAACAGCGGCGTGGGCCCGAACAGGTGGATGGCGAATCCGCCCACCGCTGCGGAGAGCAAATTTCCGGCCTGCAAGGCGATCTCGTAGTGCGCGCTGAACCGTACGAGGCGATCCGGGGCGACCCGCTCCTTCATCAGGGCGTTGCTTGCCGGCATGAACATCGCGGCCAGCGCGGCGAGCGCGAAACTGACCAGGTAGGCCACAGGTGTGGTTGCCCCGCCCAGCAGCAGCCAGACCGGCAGCACTAATGCCGCCAGGGCGCTGGCCACATCCGCGATCAGGCAGAGCGTCCGCCGGTCGTAACGGTCGGCGATCCGCCCGAACACCAGCGACAGCAACGCCGGTGGCACGGACGCCGCGATGAACAGCCACCCCACCGACAGCGCGCTGCCCGCGGTCGTGAAGACCAGGATCGCGGAGGCGACGAGCTGGATGCCGTTGCCCAGGCTCGTGACAAAGGTAGCCGGCAGGAGCAGTCGCTCGGCTCGACCCCCCGTCGGTGGCGCAGCCAACGGTTCGACCAGCGGCACGCGAGAATCGATCGATGCGGTCCGGGCCCCAAGCATCTGCGTGGGCGGGGTGGTGGCGGCGGTCATGTGCACAGCCTCCGGGAACTTCCCTGACAGGCTGCGTCAGTGAAGTTGGGTGGCCTCGACCACACCAGGCGAGTTCGCCGCGACCACGCCTACCAGCCCCATCCCCACCAGGCTGACCAATCCCGCTGCCGCCATCCCGATAGCGAGCCCACGTCGCCGAGGGCGTCCCCACGTGACGCGGTGAAGCGTTCGACCATGCCGCGTTCCGCGCGCACAAGGTCGCGGTGCGCGCGTTCGGTCGCGCACTCAACTGCCGATCCGCGCGCTACCCAGCGTCACGCCGAGCTGGCCCGGCTGCCGTCCGGATTTGCCGAGTTGAGTGCATCGGAAAGACTGTCCTTTGAAACAGCTCGTAAGCTGGGCGGACGTCTGTTACCGATCATGTTCGGTTGGGGGCGGATCGCCGGCAAGCCCGCGGCGACGCGCGCGATGCCGTGCCACCAAAGGCCTTCGGCGTAGAAGCGCATGGGTTCAAGCTCGGGGCGTTGTTCTGATTGTGGAGCGGGACCGCCTTAACGAAGGGCCGGCGGCCCGAGCGTGTCCACAGAGGAGGACGGGATGTCATCGTTGTTGAGTGCCTTCTGAGCGGCCCGTAGGCTGCTCTGTCGTGCCCATGGAACTGGACGGCCCGGACCGCGGACAGCGACGCTGGCGCGACCTGACGGTAGGCCGTCGTGCGGTGGTAGCCGTCGTGGGTGGGGCGGTGGGACTGGCCGTTCTTGGCACGGCGTTCGTCGTCCTACCAGGTGTGGTTGTTGGACACGATCTCGCCGGGGCGAGCGTCTCTGCGCAGGACCGGCTGGGCGCGGTGAGCGAAGTCCGGAAGACGATGCTCCAGGCGGTCGCCGGCCTTGTGGTGTTCTTTGGTGCCTACGCCACCTGGCGGCAGCTTCGGGTCAGCCAGGACAGCCTGCGCGCCACCCAGGAGGGCTACCTGACCGATCGCTTCAGCCGGGCGGTGGACCAGCTCGGCAGCGACAAGCTGGACGTGCGCATCGGCGGGCTCCACGCGCTGTGGCGAATCGCGGAACATTCTGCCCGCGACCGGGAGGCTGTCATCTCGATCCAGGCCGGCTTCCTGCGAACGCACCTGCCCTGGCCGCCTCTCGGGCCGGAAACGCCAGCGGCGGATGTCCCCATCAACGACATCGCACCGCTGGAGACGCGTGCCGCTGATGCCCAGGTTGCATTGACCGGGTTGGGCGTGCTGTGCCAGCACCGCCGGGAATGGCGCTGGGTCCATCTCAGCGCCACGGATCTTCGCCGGGCCGACTGCGACGGGCTCTGGCTGCTGGAAATCAACCTTGACCGGGTCTGCATGGAATCGGCTGGCCTCTACCACGCCAACCTCACCCAGTCGTCTCTGGTGTCGGCCAATCTGCGGCACGCCGACCTCAAGACGGCTATCCTCCGCCGCGCCCGCTGCGTCATGGCCGACCTGCGAGGGGCGCGGCTGGTGGAGGCTGATCTGCGCGACGCCGATCTCAGCGAGGCGGACCTGCGCGAGGCGAACCTGCGGAAGGTCGACGCCAACGGCGCAGTCTTCCGCCGCTCTGATCTCCGTCTGGCCGATCTGCGCGGCGCTGATCTCAGCACGGCTAATCTCGTCGAGGCGCGTCTGGACGGCGCTCTTGCCAGCGAACGCACCCGTTGGCCTGCCGGCTTCGACCACGTGGCCGCTGGCGTCACCGTCACCGAGGACCCCGGCCCCGAGCCTCCGCCGTTGCTACAACCCCCCGGGATCACGACGAAGGCCCCATCGCTGCGATCAATCCCGTGACCTGAGGTCCCGATCTGACGTCGGCTTGGACGGTAGTCCCAGGGCGTCCGTGCCGGCCTCTGTCGCTTGTGTGTGTGTCGTGCTTCGACGTCGAACCCGTGCTCATCGATGCTCATGCCCGGCTATCAGCGACAGCGCCTGGACCGCTTCGGCCGGCGAAGTGGCCATCGATCGCCTCGGCGTCCGCTTCTAGCCGCAGGTCGTCCGGTCGTGGCCGCCTCGGAGATCCAGCCGTCCTATTCTTCGTCGGCACGTCGAATGAGGCGGAGTCACAGGCGAACGTGCTCGGTGACAGACGCGACATCCCATCCGTCCGGCAGGTCCGGCGGTAGCCAAGCCGGGTCTGGTTGCCAGGACGCCCACGCCTCGTCCCACCACCGCTGCCTGGCGTCAAGCAGGGTGGCGATCCGGCGGCCCTCGGCGCGGATGGCCTCCGCCATGCCGGGGTAACGCCCCTCCACGAGGCGCTGCTCGAACTCCTCGACGTCCTTCCACGCGTAGCTGTCCGAGCCCGCGGCCCACCAAAGATCGAGCTCGTGGTCCAACGTGTCGATGCCCCAGGCCGTACGTCTAAACGGATCCTGGAGGTTGAAGTACCAACCGGCAAAGGACCGTTCCGGGCCGGACCAGAAGACGTCGATGGAGTGCGCCTCACCAGGTCGATGCAACATCAACTTCCCGTGCCCGCGCCAGAGCTCGTGGTGCCCCAGCCACGGGTGACGTCCCGCGGGAAAGACACCGGCCTTCGGGAAACCGAACCGAGTGCCGCGGGGGATGTAAAGCGCGAGGAGGTCGTCGGAGTCCTCGACACAGATCGTCGGGAATGCGAACCACACCTCACCGAGCAGGATCTCCCGCCGGACGACCACATCGCCGGGAACAAACCGGTGCGTCGTCGCCTCCGCGTCCCCGTCCATGATCGGTACCCTACCAACGAGACGGCGAGGACATCCCTACCCAAACGTCCCAGCCCTCGTCGGCGTGGAACTCGCGGACGGCACCATCGATGACCACGCCTGTGCATGCAGGCCCGAAAGCGACGTCACTGTTCTGGCGCACCGCAGCGCCAAAGATCCGGTCATGCCGCGATCCGCGCGGTCCTGCCGAGGAGTGGATGGCAGCCAGCGATCGCGAGTACCGACGATTTCACCGCATGTTATGGACTGCGCAGGCGATCTCCTGCCGCAACAGCGCCGCCTCCTCGTCGCGGTCGCACAGCAGCAGCACCTTGAACGGGACGCTCTTGCCGAGCGGGCTCGCCCAGTGATGAACGGCCCGAGACAGGATCCGGAACAGCGTGTGCTGATCCTCGGCACTGCTCGACAGCAACCGGGGCGCGTTCTCGACAACGATCAGATACCCGTCCGCGGGCAACCAGTTCAAATCCTCGAGACAGTCGGACAACGCGTCCCAGTTCCAGCCGAAGTAGCCGGGAAAGAGCAGCGCGTCTGAGAACTCGTAGAAGGCGTGGTCCGCATCCGTCATCCTCGTTCCGTCAAGCCGGGCAACGATGAACCTGCCCGTTGCCGGTAGCACCGCTGCCAGCTCGACCAGGGAACTGCGCGAGCAGATCGCGAGGTGATCAGTGGAGCCGTTCCACCAGTTGTTTATCATTCAGCCCCACCACGTTGACGTTGTTCCAGGAAGCTCAGCGGCCTCGCGCACGCCGTGTCTCCCATGGTCTTCAGTGTGCCCGGGAGCAGCACTGCACGACGGGCGGCCCTCGACCGTAGGACCGGATCTGCCGCCGATCGGGCGTCAGGGGCCGCACCTGCGAGACCGACAAGTCGGCCGACCGCTCGTGCCGATGGGCGGACGTTGTGCTTCGGTTCGTCAGGAGATGGGTTCGGCGCTTCCCCCGAACGTCGCGCGGTAGTCCCGCGGCCGGTGCCCGGCCAGGCGGGTGAAGACGGCGCTGAACGTCCCGGGGTCACGATAGCCGACATCGGCGGCGATGCTGGCGACTGTCCGCTCAGTGGTCTCGAGCAGGTGTTTCGCCCTGCGCACCCGTTGCGCCTGCAGGTATCCGAGCGGGGTCTGGCCGGTCTCGCCGCGAAACCGCCGCAGGAGGGTTCGTGTGCTGACGTGGAACGTCGCGGAGAGCAGCCCGAGGTCGTAGCGCTCGCGCACGTTCTGGTCCAGCCAGCGTTTGACGCCTTGCGAGAACTGGCTGCCGGTGGCCGGCAACAGCTCCGCGTCGACGTACGGAGCCTGGCTCGGCCGCGCGTCGTCGACGAGCGCGACACGCGCGGTGGCGCGGGCGACGCGGCTGCCGTTGTGCTCGCGGATGAGGCCGAGGGCGAAGTCGTACATCGCGCTGAACGCGCCTGTCGTGGTCACCCCGCTGTCGGTGACCACGAGTTTCTCCGGTCTGACGTCGGTGCCAGGGCAACGGTCTGCCAGCCGGTCGGCGAACAGCCACGAGGTCGTCGACTCTCGCCCGTCAAGCAGGCCGGCGTCGGCCAGCAGGAACGCGCCGACACAGATCGACACCAGCGCGACTCCCGATTGCGAGCTGGACCTGATGGTTTCGATCTCCGGCCCGAGCGACGTGAGCGTCGCGTCCAGGTCGAGTCCGGGGCACAGCTCGAACCCGGGTACGACGAGGACATCGACCTGCCGCACCGGCACGACTGTGATCGCCCAGCCGCCGGAGGCGACCACGCGCCGCCGCGGCGACAGGATCGACACGTCGTACAGCGGATCCCTGGTCGCGTTGGCCGCGGCGATGTGCGAGGCCATCGTGAGGAGGTCGGGAACCCCGAAGACCTCCGACGCGAAGCATCCTGGATACGCGAGCACACCGACACGAAGCGGGGCCACCATGGTGGCGAGATTACCCGGACATGTGGCGATCTCGCCCCTGGCCGGACCAGACACTCCCGCCCGACGATACGGCTATGGCGATCACTGAACCGCAAGCGGACGACGCTCTCGCGGACTTCTCGACGCGGCTTATCGACACCGAGGGCGTCAGCAAGACCGTCTACGTCGGCGGGTCCGGGCCGGCTGTCGTGCTGATGCCGGAGATGCCCGGCATCAGCCCGGACGTCGTCCGCCTGTCGCGCTGGATTCGAGACGCGGGATTCACGGTCTACCTTCCGTCGCTGTTCGGTATCGACGGCGCCTTCCCCAGCACCGCCGACGGAGAGAAGGTCGTCCGCCGTGCCTGCGTCAGCGCCGAGTTCCGCGCGTTTGCCGGTGGCGGCACAAGCCCGATTACGGCCTGGCTTCGCGGGTTGGCCAGGACGGCGCTGGCCGAGTGCGGCGGGACCGGCGTGGGAGCGATCGGGCTGTGCTTCAGCGGCAACTTCGCGCTCACCATGACACTCGAACCGGCCGTCATCGCGCCTGTGGTCAACCATCCTTCGCTGCCACTGGACGACCCCGCCGGACTGGAGATCAGCGACGAGGACGCCGTGATGGTGCGCGAGCGCATCGAGCGTGATGGGCTGACGGTGCTCGCCTACCGTTTCGACAACGACCGGTGGTGCACCGGCCAACGGTTCGCCGCCTACCAGGCGCTCCTGGGCGACGCGTTCGACGGACGCGTCATCCCGGGCGAGACGGCCAACCCCGAGCCACCCCCGTTCTTCCGTGATGTCGTCGGCTGCCCCCACAGCGTCGTCACAGCCCATCTCGTCGACCAGCAGGGGCACCCCACACTGCGCGCCAGAGACGAGATCCTGGCCTTCCTTGCCGAACGGCTCGGCCACGACGATCCGAGGGGGCATGAGACGCATTGACGTACTCTCATGGCACCCCTTTATGTCAAGACACCGCTCGGAGGGCGGGTTTAGGCTGGCTGGTGGCGGGTCCGGGAAGTGGCTTGTCCGAAGGGCCGATGTCCGGGGTCAGGTCGGTCACGCTGGATTGCAG
>NZ_QGGF01000452.1 GCF_003857015.1 Micromonospora globispora
GGACGAGGGTCGGCCCGAGCAGGCCGGTCTGCAGCATCCCGAGGTGCACCAGGCCACGGGGATGGTCACGGTCCAGCTGGGGGTGACCGCGGCGGTGGCACTCATCCGGTTACGCGCCTTCGCGTACTCCCACGACCGGCGGCTGCGGGATGTGGCACGTGACGTGGTAGCCCGCCGGCTGCGTTTCGACTCCATCGACGACGCGTGCGACGGCGGGACCGGGTGAATGCCGGACCCGGTCGTCGCGAAGCGGCGGCGCGGACCACGGCCCGTACCGCCGGAGAACCGGCGGGACTATCGTACGACGAGGGTGAGTGACATGGCCGAGAGTCAACTGTCCGACGTTTTCGTGGAGATGGCCGACACACTCGTCGACGATTTCGACGTGCTCGAGTTCCTGCACGTGCTGACCGAACGATGTGTCCATGTGCTGGGCATCTCGGCGGCCGGGCTGCTGCTGACCGACCAGCAGGGCGCCCTGCAGGTGGTGGCTGCCTCCTCCGAGCGCACGAGGCTGTTGGAGCTGTTTCAGCTGCAGACCGACCAGGGGCCGTGTCTGGACTGCTTCCGCACGGGCCAACCGGTGTCGGTGGTCGACCTGCCCGCCGCCGGCCGGTGGCCGCGGTTCAGCGCCGCCGCGGCCGAGGTCGGGTTCGCCGCGGTACACGCGCTTCCCATGCGCCTGCGATCCGAGGTGATCGGCGCGCTGAACCTCTTCGACACCCACTCGGGCGCCCTTGACCAGGGCAAGCTCCGCATCGGTCAGGCCCTGGCCGATGTGGCCACCATCGGGCTGCTCCAGCACCGGGCCGTCCACCGGCGCGACATTCTCACCGAGCAGTTGCAGACCGCACTCAACAGCCGGGTCCTGATCGAGC
This sequence comes from Micromonospora globispora, assembly GCF_003857015.1. Classification (GTDB taxonomy): domain Bacteria; phylum Actinomycetota; class Actinomycetes; order Mycobacteriales; family Micromonosporaceae; genus Micromonospora; species Micromonospora globispora. The sequence goes on from NZ_QGGF01000452.1 coordinate 879, forward strand.
AGGCCAAGGGTGTCCTCGCGGAGCGCCTCCACGTGGAGGTGGGGGAGGCCTTCGCGCTGCTGCGCAACGGCGCCCGCAGCCGCAACCGGCGGCTGTCCGACCTGGCTCAGGCGATC
>NZ_QGGF01000136.1 GCF_003857015.1 Micromonospora globispora
TGGTCCGGCGGCGGGGCGCGATAGCGGTGGTGCTCGGCCGGTGGGCGGCCGCGCTGCGGGCGCTGGTGACCGGGCTGGCCGGGATGAGCGGGATACGGCAGCGCACCTTCACCCTGGCCAACGTCACCGGCGGCGCCCTCTGGGCGCTCACCGTGGCCGTGCTCGGCTACCTGGCCGGGGCGTCCTACCGGCTGCTGGAACGGCGGCTCGGATGGGGCGGCGAGGCGCTGCTCGCCGTGGTGGTGCTGCTGGTGCTGGCCCGTTTCGTGCGGGCCCGCCTGGCGGCGCGCCGCGACGCCGCCGCGGAGCCCGCCGAGCGGCGCTGAGCCGGATCGACAACCCGGGGGGATCAGCGCGGTGGCGTGCCCTGGATGCGGTAGGCGATGGCCTCGTGCCAGACGTGCGGGTAGACGCCGATCTCGAAATAGCGGGTGAAGCGGTCGATCGGGGCGTTGACGTGGTCGTGCCAGAGCAGCCAGACCGGGGCGACGGTGAACAGCACGTAGTTCGCCGCCACCAGCGGGAGGTAGAGCGGGCCGAGCAGCCGGGCCTGGAGGATGTGCACGTCCTCGTGGCGCTGGATGCGTGGGCTGGACCCGGCGCAGACCGTACCGAGCGTGGTGGCGTACCGGGGCGAGACGCCCTCCACGACGTTGACCCGGCCGCTGTGCTGGCAGACCACCCGGTCGAGCCGGTGCCCGACGACCAGGTGTGCGGCCAGGTAGATCGCGCCGACGACGGTGTTGGCCAGGCTCCAGGTGTGGTCGACGACGAAGAGCAGGATTCCCTTCGGGTTCGACGCGTACGTGCGGGCGGAGCCGACCGCCCAGCCGAAGGGCGCGCCGACGAGGAGCCCGACGACGGTGCCGATCACCAGGCCGAGGGGGCCGCCGGCCCACCCGCCGAGCAGGGCGCCGAGGAGGGTGTGCACGGCGGCGCTGAGGATGCCGAAGACCATGGGGTCACCTCTTTCCCGGAAGGAGGTGGGCCC
>NZ_QGGF01000621.1 GCF_003857015.1 Micromonospora globispora
CTAGACGAGTAAGTCCTAACCCTGGTCAGTGGTCGTAGGCGATCAGGGACCGGGTGACGGGTTGGCCGGTGGCTCTGTTGTGCCAGATGGCGGCGGTCAGGGCCAGGAGGCGCTGCGCGATGCGGGCGCCGACGCCTTCGATGCTGCGGCCGCCGTGCAGTTCCAGGTCGAGTTGGCCTTTCAACGTGTGGTTGACCGACTCGATGAGCTGCCGGATCGGTTTGAGCAGGTGTTCGTCGGGGCGTGGGGTGCGGTTGCGGTACGACGGTCGTAGCAGCCGCACCCCGCGTTGGTCCAGCCAGCGGTCCAGCTCGGCGGAGACGTAGCCCTTGTCCGCGATGATCAGCAGATGGGGACGGTCGCGGAGCAGGCCCGGGTCGTGTTCGAGCACAGCGGTCAGGACTTGGCGTTCGTCGAGTTTCGGGTTGGCAAGGGCCCAGGTGATCGGCAGTCCGGCTGGTGTGCAGATCAGGTGCAGACGTAAGCCCCAGAACCAGCGGGAGTGGGAGGCGCAGTAGCTGTAGCCGGCCCAGCCGGCCAGCTGGGAGCGCTTGACGGTAGGTCGGGAACGGGCGCACTCGACCGGGGTGGAGTCGACCAGCCACACGCCGTCGGTCCACAGGTCGGTGTCCGCGGCCACCGCCCGGATCGCCTTCTTGAGCAACGGCAGCGCCGCGCGTAGCCGCTTGTTGTAGCCGGACTGGCCCGGCAGGTAGGGGAATGCCCCGGGCAGGTGGCGGGGCACGAACCGTAGCCAGCGGGCCTCGGACCGCACGCCGAGCAGCACCTGCGCCACGGCCAGGGTCAACAGCTCAGCATCGGACAGCTTCGGCGGCCGTCCGACCCGGGCAGGCCGCCCGAGCCAGTCGTCGATCTTCACGTACAGTGCGGTGAGAAGGGTGTTGATGTCTGTCGTCACAAACGGATCATCAACACCCTTCGCTGCGTCCGCAGCCCCGTCCCGAGTTAGGACTTACTCGTCTAGG
>NZ_QGGF01000770.1 GCF_003857015.1 Micromonospora globispora
GTGTTCCGCACCGGGTTTGATGGAGACATCGAAACCTGGGAGGAACACCAGCGATGCCCGCACCGAAGAAGTACAACGATGAGCTGCGTGAGCGTGCGACCCGGTTGGCGGTCGAGGCCCGTCGGGATCCGGCGTCCGCGGTCGGAGCGATCCGTCGGATCGCCGGTCAGCTCGGGGTTCATCCGGAGGCGTTGCGCACGTGGGTGAAGAAGGCCGAGACCGACGCCGGTGACCGGCCGGGCACCACCAGCAGCGACGCGGAACGCCTCGCCGCGTTGGAACGGGAGGTGCGTGAGCTGCGGCGGGCGAACCAGATCCTGAAGTCCGCGGCGTCTTTCTTCGCGGCGGAGTTGGACCGTCCGTCGCGATGAAGGTCGAGTTCGTCGACTCCCAGCGGGAGCGACACGGTGTCCAGCCGGTCCTGCAGGCGCTCGCAGACACGCCGGCACAGATCGCACCGTCGACCTACTACGCCGCCAAGACCCGCCCCTCCAGCGCCCGATCCCGGCGCGATGAGGAGCTGACCGAGGTGATCGAGCGGATCCATGCGGAGAACTACGGCGTCTACGGGGCACGCAAGATCTGGCACGAGCTGCACCGCCAGGATATCGAGGCGGCCCGGTGCACCGTCGAGCGGCTGATGCGCGAGTCCGGGCTACGCGGGCTGCTGCGCGACAAGTCGCCGCGCACGACCCGGCCGGCGGCCGAGACCAGCCGACCCGCTGACCTGGTCAAACGTGACTTCACCGCAGCCGGCCCGAACCAGCTGTGGGTCGCCGACCTGACTTACGTGCGCACGAGTGTGGGCTGGGTGTACGCCGCCTTCGTCCTCGATGTGTACTCCCGCATGATCGTCGGCTGGCAGGTGTCCACGAGTCTCTACACCGATCTGGCTCTCGACGCGCTGAAGATGGCGATCTGGCGTCGCGAAAATCAAGGCGCTGACCTGGGCGGACTGGTCCACCACTCCGACCGTGGAGTCCAG
>NZ_QGGF01000744.1 GCF_003857015.1 Micromonospora globispora
CGGTGGGCCTGGTCGCGGTCGGCGACCCGCTGCGGGACGGTGCGGCGGGCCTGGCGGACAGCTTCGACCAGGCCGGCGTACGGCTGGTGCTGGTCACCGGCGACCACCCCGCCACCGCCGCGGCGATCGGCGGCCAACTCGGCCTCTGGCGCGCCGGCGACCCGGTGGTACGCGGCGACGACGGCGACCCGGCCGACGCCGACCCGGCCGCCCGGGTCTACGCCCGCACCCGACCCGACCAGAAGCTCGACATCGTGGCCGGCCTGCAGTCCCAGGGGCACGTGGTGGCGATGACCGGCGACGGGGTCAACGACGCGCCGGCGCTGCGGCGGGCCGACATCGGGGTGGCCATGGGCGGCGGCACCGAGGTCGCCCGGCAGGCCGCCGACCTGGTGCTGGTCGACGACGACCTGTCCACGGTGGCCGCCGCGATCGGCGAGGGGCGGCGAATCTACGACAACATCCGCCGGTTCCTGCGCTACGCCCTCGCCGGTGGGGTGGCGGAGATCGCGGTGATGCTGCTCGGGCCGCTGTGCGGGCTGGCCGTGCCGCTGCTGCCGGCGCAGATCCTCTGGATCAACCTGCTCACCCACGGGGTGCCCGGGGTGGCGCTGGGTGCCGAACCGGCGGAGCCGGGCAGCCTGCGCCGACCACCGCGCTCCCCGCAGGAGTCGGTGCTCGGCGCCGGGCTCGGTCGGGACGTTCTGCTCACCGGTGGCCTGATCGCCGCGGTCGCGCTCGGCGCCGGCATCGCCGCCGCCCGGTGGGACCGGCCCTGGCAGTCGGTGGTCTACCTGGTCCTCGGCCTGGCCCAGCTCGGCGTGGCGCTCGCGGTACGAGCACCCCGGCCGCCGGACGGCCGGCGCGGCAACCCCGGGCTGCTGGTCGCGGTGGCGGCCTCCGCGCTGCTCCAGGTCGGCGGGGTGCTCCTCGGCCCGCTGCGGTCGCTGCTGGGCACCGGGCCGTTGGTCCCGTCC
>NZ_QGGF01000575.1 GCF_003857015.1 Micromonospora globispora
GCCAGAGGCCGGAGATCGCGAAGAGCACAGCGGCGCCGTATCGGATGGCCTTCTCTGGCAGGTGCCGGCCGAGCAGGCGGCCGACCAGGATGGCCAGCGCGTCGGCGGCCACCATGCCGAGGGTGGAGCCCAGCCAGGTGCCGAACCAGCCGTACTTGGTGGCCAGGGTGATGGTGGCCAGCATCGTCTTGTCGCCCAGCTCGGCCAGGAAGAACGCGACACCGACGGCGACGATGGCCGACTTGCTGGTCTTCTCCGCCTTGCGCCGCTCCTCCTCGGTGAGCTTGTCCCCGCGCAGGGTCCATGCGCCGAAGCCGAGGAACGCCAGACCGGCGATGAGCGAGATCCAGCCGGTGGGCAGCGCCGCCTGCAGGCCGTACCCGATCCCGACCGAGGCCAGGTGCACGACCGCGGTCGCGACCGTGATGCCGATCAGCACCGGCATCGGCTTGAACCGCGTGGCGAACGTCAGGGCCATGAGCTGGGACTTGTCGCCCAGCTCGGCGACGAAGATGACGCCGAAGCTGATCACCAGCGCGACGAGGAAACCGTCCATGTGAACCTTCCCGATCAAGCCGGGAGGAGGTACAGGGGCGCCCTCGACCCGGCTGCGACAGCCTGAGTCGAAGGTCTCGCCCGCCCCGGGGAAACCGGGGCCGCGTGGCCGGATGCGGAACGCATCAGTATGTCGACCACGACATTGGGGGCTACTCCCCTTCGCGCCGCCCAGCCTAGTGCGGTGTCCACTAACGTTCAACCGGGTTTCCGGTGGGTGTTGTGGATCCTCGCCGGGTGGGCGAGCGACTCCCCACCGGGTGGTGGGGCGGGCCTCCGCAGGCCAACTGATCCTCGCGCCGCCTGTTGTGGGCGGCGGGGGTCACGTCGGGACCGGCCGGCACCGGGGAGGTGCCGTCCGGCTCGACGGTGCGTGACCACCTCAGGCAGCAC
>NZ_QGGF01000287.1 GCF_003857015.1 Micromonospora globispora
AGCCTCCTCACGACCGGCGGGCGCACGGTCTGCCGCAAGACCTCGAAGGCCCGAAGAGTGGAGTGCTGACCCGCCAGCCGCTACCGGAGCCATCCTGCACCAGCAGGCTGACGGAACCCATTAGAAGCGTGCGTCCTTCCTCGGCCCCGGTCGTGCACCGGCCGCTGGTGCTGCCTCGCAACGTGGTCGACCTGTCCGAGTTGTCCACCACCTCGGCGGTGACGGCGATCCGGCGCCTTCGGGGGACCGTGGGTGCCGCCAGGTTCGCCCCACCCACTCGACTAGCCTGTCCGGATGATCAATCCGATCGGGCTTGTCATCTTCGACTGCGACGGGGTGCTGGTCGACAGCGAGCGAATCGCGGTCCGCGTCAGCATCGCGCTTGGCGCGGAACTGGGCTGGCCACTGACCGAGGCAGAGGTCATCGAGCGCTTCATCGGCCGGTCCAGCACGTCCATCGGTGAACAGATCGCGGCCCGCCTCGGACAGGGCGTGGCTGCCACCTGGGCGGACCGGTTCGACCTAGCACACCGCCAAGCGGTGGACGCCGGACTGACCGCCGTCGACGGGATCAACGACGCGCTCGATGAGATCACCCAGCCGACGTGCGTGGCCTCCAGCGGTACGCACGAGAAGATGCGCCACACCCTGGGCCGCACCGGCCTGTATCCCCGCTTCGACGGCCGCATCTTCAGCGCGACCGAGGTCGCCCACGGCAAGCCCGCCCCCGACCTGTTCCTGCATGCGGCGGCGACGATGGGTGTCCCGCCCGCGGCGTGCGTCGTGGTCGAGGACAGCCAGTACGGAGTCCAAGCGGCCCGCGCCGCCGGGATGCGCTGCTTCGGCTATGCGGGCGGATTGACCCCCGCGCACCGGCTGGAAGGCCCGGACACGGTGGTCTTCGACGACATGCGCAAACTCCCGGCTCTGCTGAACACAGGCTGACCACTCGCGACCACCACAGCATCAACCGCACCACGGACGGAGAAGCCCTTGGCACTCATGAGCAGCACCGCAGGCTACGGCGAAGCCGCGGACACCCTGGCCGAACAGTACGAGAGCGTCTCGTTTGCCGACGTGCACAGAGATGTCCTGCACCTGTTCCCCACCGAGCCCAGCTCGATCCTGGACATCGGCGCGGGCACGGGCCGCGATGCGGCAGCCTTGTCCGACCTGGGACACCGGGTCGTCGCCGTCGAGCCCACCCCGCAACTTCGCGCGCATGGTCAACGCATCCACGCCGCCAACGACATCGAATGGGTCGACGACACCCTGCCCGACCTGACGGTGCTGTACAAGCGCGACCAACGCTTCAACCTGATTCTTCTGACGGCCGTCTGGATGCATCTGGACCCGCACGAGCGGTCGTCGGCGATGGAACACATCAACGGCCTGCTTCTACCTGAGGGCCGCGTGATCATCTCCCTGCGCCACGGCCCCGTGCCTGCCGAGCGGCGGATGTACGACGTCTCCACGGAGGAGACGGTTGCGCTGGCCCGTCAATTCGGCTTGCACCTCATTCACGACTGTGAACGGGCGGACCCCCTCGGTCGCCATGACGTGCGCTGGAGCTACCTCGGCCTGCAACAGCAGCGAATTCGACTACAGCCCGGCGTCCGCCAGCCGGTCGGAAGCGTCGGGGGCACGCCTGGCGCATAGTGAGAACGAGCGTCGTACACCGAGTCGACAAACAGTCCGCTTATCGGCATGACCCGCGCTGATCGCGGCTACCTATTGACTGGTGGTACGACCGCAGCCAGGCCAGGCTTGGTCGAGGTGACCGGTGGGGTCGCTCTCATCGCGGCTGCCCACCGTAGGTTGGTGTGGCTCTCATCTGGCGTGCGCCCCGCCGGTCACCGCGGCGGTGAGAGGCTCAAGAGGGGACTGCCCGGCTCAAGGTAGCGCTGCCCTCTCGTCGACGAACACCGTCGGATCGAGGGAGGACACGATGGCTCAGGTCATCATCGGCGTGGACCCGCATAAGCGTTCCGCCACCATCGAAATCATCAACGCCCGGGAGAAGGCGCTCGGGCAGGGCCGGTTCGGCACCGACCGCGACGGCTACCAGGCCATGCTCGCCGCCGGTCGCAAGCACAAGGACCGCCTGTGGGCGGTCGAGGGCTGTAACGGCATCGGCCGGCACGTCGCTCAACGCCTGGTCTCCGACGGCGAGACGGTCGTGGACGTTCCCGCGAAGCTGTCCGCCCGGGCCCGGGTGTTCGCCACCGGCCAGGGCCGCAAGACCGACCCGGTCGACGCCCGCAGCGTCGCTGTGCTCGCCCTGCGCACCGAAGGTCTGCGGCAGGTCGTCACCGACGACACCACAGTCGCGTTACGGCTGCTGGTCGACCGCCGTGACCAGCTCGGCCGGGCCCGCACCGACGTGGTCTCCCGGCTGCATCACCTGCTACTCGAGTTGGTGCCCGGCGGCGCGAAAAAGGACCTGTCCGCCCAGCAGGCCCGCGCCCTGCTGGGCACCGTTCGCCCGCGCGACGTGGTCGGCAAGACCCGTCGCCGGCTGGCCTCCGAGCTGATCGGCGAGCTCGTCGTCATCGACAAGAAGATCAAAATCGCGAAACAGGAGCTCACCGACCTGGTCAACAGCACCGGCAGCCGGCTGATGGACCTGACCGGCATCGGACCGTCCGGCGCGGCCCGCCTGATCGGCGACATCGCAGACATCGCCCGGTTCACCAGCCGCGCCCACTTTGCCTCGTGGAACGGCACCGCACCGATCGACGCCTCGTCCGGCGAGCAGAACCGGCACCGGCTCTCCAGAGCCGGGAACCGGCGCATCAACCGGGCGCTGCACATCATGGCCATCGTCCAGCTCCGCCGTGACACCGAAGGGCGCCGCCACTACCGGCGCAGACTGGCCTCGGGCAAGACCCCGATGGAGGCCCTACGGGCACTGAAGCGGCAGCTGTCCGACATCGTCTACCGGCAGATGGTCGCCGACGCGAAGCTGGTCAAGACGGGTCCGGGAGGACACGCGGGGGCGACTCTAAAATCCAGCGCGGCCGACCTGAACCCCGAGATCGACACTTCGGAAAAGTCACTTCCCGGACCCGCCACACCCCAGCCTAGAACAACCCTCGCCGCGGCCTGTTGACACAGAGGGGTGCCAGATGAGGATGCCCTCTGCGGTCTCCGGAGGAAAATGTGCCGTGGGTAAGACGGTTCCGCTGATCATGGCGACGCTGATCAACTGGACCGTCGAGGCGAACGTATTGGGACGGGACAGGCTGGGTACCGCTGGTCGGACGTGACGCGGGAGCGGCCACACGGTGACAGCCGCTGCCGGCTGACCAACCCGGACGCGCTCGCCGCCGCCGGCCCCGGCCCGCACCGCCTTCTGGTGTGCCCCGACCCGGACCGCCTGTCTCCTCGGCGAGGACCCTGCACCCGCTGGAACGCCACACATGTCCGGGCCTAACTCCGCAGCTGGGCGGTGAACAGCGGCCCCAGGGCGTTCAGCATGAGAGTCTTGGCGCGCTCGACTCCGCCCGCGACCCTGCCGGCCATCGCCAACGACACGCACCCGTGCAGGAAGGCCCAGACAGTGTCGACGGCCCCGATGGGGTCGGCCAGCTCGGCGCCCCGCGCCTCCGCGATGCTCTGCAAGGCGATGCGGAACGTGCGAAAGGCGGCCTTGGCCTCGAGGGGGGTCTCGGCGGTGCCGAACGGCACCCCGTCCATGCCGTTCATCGCCTGGTAGAGCTCGGGCGAGGCGAACGCGAACGCCCAGTACGCCTCGGCCATCGCGGCCAGCCGCTCCTGTGCCGGGGCCTGTGCGGCCACGTTCAGCTGGTCGGTGAGCTCGGCGAAACCGACCATCATCAGCTCGACGAGCAGCGACTCCTTGCTGGAGAAGTGCTGGTAGAGAATCGGCGCGGCATATTCGAGCTTGTTGGCGATGCGGCGGATCGTGACCGCGTTCCAGCCGTCTTCGGCCGCGATGCCCCTGGCCGCCTTCAGCAGCCGCGTGCGCATCTGCTGACGCTCCCGTTCACGCCGCTTGATGCTGGCGCTCGGCTCCGGCTGCGCGCGCTTGGCTCTGGTCGTCACGTCCGTCCTCCCATTGACATCGCCATCCTATCGTCGATCTAATGTCTAACTAAGATAGATTTTTGGACAGCGTTAGGGAGAGCAGCGTGATCGTCGTCTTCGGCGGCACCGGCAAGGTCGGCCGCCAGATCGTGCATCAACTACGCAACGACGGGCATCCTGTCCGCGTCGTCACCCGCGATCCCTCCTCGGCGAGGGTCGCCGGGGACGTCGAGGTCGTCGCGGGCGATCTGCACGACCGACCGACGCTCGTGCGGGCCGTTACCGGCGCCAGGGCGATCGTCTGCACCGCTCAGGGTGGTGGCGGCAAGGGAGCGAACGGTCCCCAGGGCATTGAGGGCGCGGGCATCCCGAACCTCATCCGCGTCGCGCAGGACACCGCGATCGAGCACTTCGTGTACTTCTCGACCGCAAGCGCCCGCGCTGACAGCCCGGTCGAGTTCTTCCGCCTCAAGTTCGAGGTCGAGCGCACGCTGCGAACCAGCGGTCTGCCGTTCTCGATCCTGCGGCCCACCCACCTGATGGACACCTGGGTGGAGATGCTCACAGAGTCGATCACCAAGAAGGGGAAGGCCATGGTGCTCGGCTCGGGCGCCAACCCGGTGTCGTGGGTGGCCGGGGCGGACGTCGCCCGGGTGGCCGCGACGCTGGCCGTGCGCCCGGGTGAAGGCTGGTCCGCCGACCTCGGCGGACCTGAGTCGCTGACGCTCACCGAGGTCAACGAGCTCATCGCGGCTTCACTGCGTACCCGGATCAAGGGCGAGAACAAGATGCCCCTCGGCATGCTGCGGACGATGAGCACGCTGACGAAGCCGTTCAACCAGGTTCTTGCCCGGCAGATGCAGATGGGCGCGGTGCTCGACACCCAGCCGCAGGTCGTCGACTCCAGCGCGGTCTGGGCCCGGTACGGCCAGCCACTGTCGCTGTCAGCCTGGCTGGAGCGCAACCGGCCGGCCGTCACGGAAAACGTCTGACATACGCCGCCATCGGGCGTTCCTCGGCCGCCGGGCCAGGCTCGTCCCGGTTGTTTCCGGCTTGGCCATCGTCGGAATGATCGTGCTCGCGGCGGCGCGTCCAGGGTGGCGGTTTCACCCGACCAGGGCCCGAGTCGGTCGCCGCCCCCAGAAGCTGGTCGACCAGATGTTCGGCGGCAACCCCTACCCGTACATAGTGGACACGGCTAGCTCGACAGCGGCATGCGTGGATCAACTAAAGAGGGGAAGAATTCCTTTCAATGTCTTGGCATCCGCACATCGGCATGTGCGTATGCCGGCCGAGTCAGCACTTCGTGACGTCGCGTATGCGCGGATCGCGGCAGATGCGGACGTCGCGCCGCACTGTTGGAGGCGGGTAGCGGCGCGGCAGGATCGCGAGACCCACTCGAAGACTTCAGTTCAGGGTTCGCTCTGGGCTGTGTATGGCGTGCCATTCGCGCGCGAGGATCGCGTACTGGTAGCCGTCGACCCAGCCCAGCTCGGCATGCCACGAGTCCTCGATTCCGTGTTGCTCACGCCGCATCCCCGCCTTCTCGAGCACCCGCGCAGAGGCAGGATTGTCGGCGTTACAGCTTGCGATGACACGCCGAAGCCCCAGGCGGTCGAACGCCGCCGCGAGCAGGCCGCGGGCGAGATCACTCGCCACGCCCTTCCCCGTGGAGCCCGGCTCGACGATGTATCCGATGACCCCTTCTGTGCGCTTCGGCATCCCAGGCTGGCCCATGCCGTCTACGACATCGAGGAAGCCCATCGCGACAACAGTCCCGTCGACCTCGGCAACGCAGGAGAAATCGGTACCACTGGTTGGCACAGCCAGCCATTCCTGGCGGAACGTCCGCGGGTCGACACTCGTGCGGAGCATGAACCGGTTGACTGCGGGATCGTTGCGGAAGGACAGCAGCTGCTCAATGTCGCTCTCGCGTGCTTCCCGAAGAAGGAGAAGTCCGACGCGCATCGGCCAGGGGCTAGACACCATCCCGACATCCTGTCAGTCGGTCGTGGGGAACGAGAAACGGTTTAGCGCTCATCGGCATGAGCGTGCGTCTCTGCGTTCTCGCGAGGGCTTGGGCTGCCGGCCGGACAGCTGCGCGTACCGTGATCTTGGCTGGGTGGAGGGCGGCCCTCTGATGCTGGTGGATCAAGACGGGGCTGCCCTGCGGTGATCCGTCGACTGGCCGTGTCAGACGATGCGCCTACGTATCGGTGAAACCGTCACGATCGGCCCCTGAGCTGCTGAAATATGGTTCGGATTCTGCCAAGTATGGTCCACCACGGGACATATGCTGATATGTCTGAATCGATCGATTGGCCTGGCTCGCTGAGCTGGGCCTTTCGCTTTCACGGGGCGGTTCGAGCACCCGTATCATCGACTCCGGCATGCGCAGTTGTGCGCCCACGCATGCCGGGCCTGGCAAGGAGTGGTTGGGAGCTGGTGGCTCGCGTCAATGCGTGACGTCAGGCCTGCATCGGCTGTATGCGTCACTGCTGGGTGCTCACCGGGTCATTGCCGCCGCCAGCGGCCGGCCGTGTCTCTTCACGACGCGGGCCGAGTCGTGGCACCGCCAGCGACCCGGCCCGGCGTGTGTCATCCGACGGCCGACTGTCACGAATTGAGCGACTTGCGGGCTCGCTCGATTCGTATTCTGCGGTTCTCAGCCGTCCAGGCCTCGCGGTCTGTCGGATCGTTCCGGCCCGGATCGAGCAGACGGTGCGGCGCCGCCTCGGCGGACTTCGTTTCGCCGAGGCGGCGCTGGGAAGGCACCCGGACGGGCCGGGGGTCAGCAGGCCGAGGTCACGCTCGCTTCGTGAACGTGGAACGCGCCCACAGGTAGCCGACGAGCGCGATCGCCACGCACCAGGCGACGGCGACGGCCGCGTCGGTGGTGTCGGGTGCGCCGTTGAGCAGCCCGCGCATGGTTTCGATGATCGGCGTGAAGGGCTGATACTCGGCGAACTGCCGCAGGCCCGGGCCCATCTTCTCCGCCGGGACGATCGCGCTGCTGAAGAACGGCAGCATGACCAGCGGCACGGCGGCCATGCCCGCCGTCTCCGGCGATTTCGCCGACAGTCCCAGGGCGACCGTGAACCAGCCGGCCGCGAACGCGAGCAGCACGACGACGCCGCCCACGCCGAGCCAGTCGAGCAGACTCGCCGCCGGGCTGAATCCCAGGAGGAAGGCCACCCCGACGAGCGCCGCGATGGCGATCACGTTGGTGAGCACGCTGGCGATGACGTGACCGGTCAGCACCGCGCCGCGGGACACGTCCATGACCTTGAACCGGTTGATGATGCCCTTGGTCATGTCGGAGTTCACCGCCGTCGCGGTGCCTCCCAGCCCGTAGCAGACGGCCAGCAGGATCAGGCCCGGTGTCGCATAGTCGATGTAGTCGACGCCGACGTTGAAGGCGTCACCGAACATGTACACGAACATCAGCATGATGATGATCGGCATCAGGACGGCGTTGAACACCGACGTCGGGTTCCTGGTGAGGTGCTTGAAGTTGCGGCGCAGCATGACCAGCGAGTGCGACTCGGCGCTCATTTCGCCGCCTCCGTGGTGTGGCCCGTCAGGGCGAGGAAGACATCGTCGAGGTCAGGGGTGTGTACGGAGCACTCCTCGGCGTTGAGGGAGTGCTCGTCGAGCCGGTCCAGCAGTGCCCGCAGCGACTTAGTGCCGCCGTCGCCGGGCACCCGCAGGGCCAGCGCCTCGTCGTCGCGGGTGGCGTCGGGGAAGGCCCGCGCGGCCGCGTCGAGTTCCGCGGCGGTGGTGAACCGCAGCCGCACGTGGGTTCCGGGGATCTGGCGCTTGAGCTCTTCGGGAGTGCCCTGGGCGACCAGGCGACCCTGGTCGAGCACCGCGACGCGGTCGGCGAGCTGATCGGCTTCCTCCAGGTACTGGGTGGTGAGGAAGACGGTCACGCCGTCGGCGACCAGGTCACGCACGATCGACCACATCGTGCGGCGGCTGTGCGGGTCCAGGCCGGTCGTCGGCTCGTCGAGGAAGATGATCTGCGGGTCGCCGACGAGTGTCATCGCCAGGTCGAGCTTGCGGCGCATGCCCCCGGAGTAGGTCGCGGCGGGCTTGCCCGCCGAGGCGGTCAGCTCGAACCGCTCCAGCAGCTCCGCGACGATCCGCTCGCCGTTGCCGGCGACCGCGCGGTTGAGATCCGCCATCAGCTGCAGGTTCTCCTGCCCCGTCAGCAGCTCGTCCACCGCCGCGAACTGGCCGGTGACGCCGATCGCCGCGCGCACCGCCTTGGCCTGGGTCGCGATGTCGTGACCGGCGACGCGCACCGTGCCGCCGTCGGCCTGCATCAGGGTGGTGAGCACGTTCACCGTCGTCGTCTTGCCCGCTCCGTTCGGTCCGAGCAGGGAGAACACCGTTCCCGCCCGGACATCAAGGTCGATGCCGTCGAGCACGACCTTGTCCTTGTACGCCTTTCGCAGTCCCGAGGCCGAGATCGCTGAGGTCGTCATGCGGTCACCTCAGGCGTGGCCGCAGCGGCGTCGAGTGCTCCGATGATCTTGTTGGTCATTTCCGCCACGGTGGGGCTGGGTTCGCCCCGCTGGGTCCGGACGGCCGCTTCGAGGGCGACGACGACGGTGCGGCGGAAGTTGCCGGCCTCGGCCGGAGCCTGCTTCTGGAGAAGGCGCATCGCCTCCGTCAGAGCAGGCAGCACACGGTCGGCGAGCTCAGCCACCGACTTGCCGTCCAGGTCCACTCCTGTGGACTTCTCGGCGAGCACGTGCCCGACCAGGCCGGTTGCCGAGGCCAGGGCGATGGACCCGTCGGTGGCGATCTTGTGGGGCGAGCCACCGGCGGCGCCGGCGGCCGACAGCAGCGCTACGGAGCCGTACGCGGCGGTCCGCAACGTGAGTTTGTCCTGGTCAGAAAAGGTGACGGACATGGTGGTGAACTCCTCTTAAATTTGCGCGAATAGGATTGAACGGAACGCTGCGATCGCCGGGGCTGATCGCTGGAAGCCATGGGTAGGCGGGCGTACGGCGCTGGGCACGGGGTTCGGTGCCGGCCGTCGATTGCCTGGTAGATCGCGGTCCAGAAGTCGTGGTTGGATGCCCTTGTGAATCAATACGGACCTGTTTGATGGACGGAGTCGGCGCTGGCTTCTTGGCAAGTTGGCACTTTTCGGAGGGCCCCTGGCTCCGGCTGGACGGCTACAGGTTCGGTGGCGTACAGGACTGTTCATGACAAACCTCTCTCCGACAGCGCGCGTGGGCTCCGGGTACGGCTTGGTCTACGGGTCGGGGTCGGCGTTTACGGCAGGGCGAGCTCGTAGAGGCGAGTTCGCCGAAGGCGGTGGAAGCCGAGGTGCCGGCGTAAGGCGAGCAGGCCGGGGTCGTCCTCGGTAGTGCGGGCTTCGATCTCGTTGACGTGGGGGTGGACCTCGCGCAGGCGCTGGATCAGGGCGGCGTTGACCCACAGACCCAGCCGCCGTCCGCGATGGCCGGCAAGCACGGCCGGTCCGTACTGGCGGGCGCGGCGCTGCGACATCGCGCCCACGGCCGCCACGGCGTAGGCCACCAGGTCGCCGTCCGCTTCCGCGGCGCTCAGCACCGCGTTACCAGGACGGCTCGGGCGTCGGAGCAGTTCCTCGACCCGGGTCGCGTCGGACAGGTCGCCGGTCCAGTGGCTCAGCCGGTATCCGGGGTGCTCGACGTCGACCAGCTCAGCGAGCCAGGCATGGTGAACATCGCAGTAGGTGAGCAGGTCATGGCACCTGGATCCGGTGCGCCGGAAGCCGTGCCGCACACAGAACGCCTCCCCGGCAGAGCCCGCGGCGACCTCGGCGACCAGGCGTTGCTGCGCGGCATGTGCGCCGACGGCGGCCAGGAGCCGGGAGCCGATCCCGCGTCGCCGCCACTGCGGCTCCACGTACAGGCTCAGCTCGACGGCGCCCGGCTGCGTGGCAGGCGCCGGCAGCAGGAGGTCGTGCTCGAACGGGATGATCGGACGCAGGCCGGCCACCCCGGCCACGAAGCCGGGCGGTGCCACAGCCTGCCATCGTGAGATCCCGGGGTGATCCGGCACCGCCACGATGTCGATCAAGCGCTCGCTCATGGCACCCACGATCGCCCGGCCGGCCATGCCGAACAACGCAGAAGATCGCGCCGCCGCATAAGCCACCGGTTATCGTTCGACGGCAGGCGCCCACGCGGTCGACGGTGGGCCGGGTCACGCTCGCGCGACGAGCCGTTGCCGCAGCCGTAGACTGCCCGGATTCGGAGGCCCGGTGACCGGCGGGGAGGGACGGCCTGGTGGAGCTGCGCGACATCGAGATCTTCCTGACGCTGGCCGAAGAGCTCCATTTCGGGCGTACGGCCGGGCGCCTGCACGTGTCCCAGGCGCGGGTGAGTCAGTCGATCAAGCAGCAGGAGCGCCGGATCGGCGGCGCCCTGTTCGAGCGGACCAGCCGCATCGTCCGGCTCACCCCGCTCGGCGAGCGGCTTCGCGACCGGCTCCGCGCCGGCTACGGCGAGATCATGTCGGGCATCGACGAGGCTGCCGCCGAGGCGCGCGGGCAGGCCGGCACGCTGACAGTCGGCACGATGGCCACCCACTACCAGTCGATCGCGGCCGCCCTCGACCTGTTCCGGCAGCGGCATCCGCAATGCGAGCTGCGCTTGCGCGAGATTCTGCCGACCGACCCGCTCGGGGGGCTGCGTGCGGGCCGGGTCGACATCGGGATGCTCTTTCTTCCCATCCGCGAGCCTGACCTCGCCGTCGGGCCGGTGCTGCACACCGAGGAGCTGGTGCTGGCAGTCGCCTCCGATCATCGGCTGGCCGGCCGGGACACCGTCGAGATGGAGGATCTCGGCGATTATCCGGTGGTGTTTCCGGACGGCCCCATTCCCGACTATGTGTGGGAGGCGCACACCCCGGCCGTGACACCGGCCGGGCGGCCCATCCGGCGCGGATTGGTCGTGGCCACCCTCGAGGAGGCCTTCACGGCGATCGCCGGCGGCAGCGTTGTATCCCCGATCGGGTCGGACGCGGCCGCCACCCGGCAGCGAGGTGACATCACCTTCGTACCCATCACCGAGGGACCGATTCTGCGGTACGCCCCGGTGTGGCGCAGCGGCGGCGAGACTCCCCTGGTTCGCGCCTTCGTCCAAGCCGCCGCCGACGCGCAGAAGACCACGTAGCGGCCACTGTCCCGATGCCGGGCCCAGCGCAGCTGCGACCGGGCCGAGCACCCGAGGATCCACGCCGCCATCCGCGGCGAAATCTGCACGTCGACGTCTCAGGCGTGCCCGGCTGGGGGCGTCCGTCGCGCCGCTCCTGGCCGCCGACGATAAGCGTCGCGTTATGCGACGTTACTCAGGTTCGCGTTGTTCCCCCGGTGCGACCCCAGAAGACTGCCCGCTGACCAGCTAGCACAGTGGATGGGAGTAACGAATGGATGTCACGACCGACCGGGGAGCGTCGCCGGCGACAGACGCCGACGTGATCATCGTCGGCGCCGGACCGACCGGCCTCATGCTGGCGAGTGAGCTGCGCCTGGCCGGGGTACGGCCGGTGGTGCTGGAACGGCATCCACGGCGTAGAGACACCCCCAAGGCCGGCGGCCTCGGCGGTCAGATCCTCGAACTGCTGCGATACCGGGGTCTGCTGCAACGATGCGAAGCAGCCTGCGCGGGCCCTGTACCGGCTGCCCGATTCCCGTTCGGCGGTGTGCATCTGGACCTCACCGGCCTGGCAGATCCACCGTTGCACGCCCTGCCGCTCGGCCAGCGGCGGCTGGAAGGGGTGCTCGACGAGCTCGCCGGCGAGCTCGGGGTCGACGTCCGCCGCGGACATGATGTCGTTGCGGTGAGCCAGGACGGTTCCGCGGTGACCATGGACGTCCGTGGCCCGGATGGGCCGTACCGGCTGCTCGCCCAGTACGCAGTGGGCTGCGACGGCGCACGCAGCCAGATGCGTCACTGGGCCGGGATCGCATTCCCCGGCACCGACTATCCCGAGGTCAACCGCCTGGCGCAGGTCACCTTGCCCGAAACGGTGACCGTACTCGGCAACGGCGATCTCGATGTCCCGGACTTCGGCACGATCCACGCAGGCTTCACCCGGACCGGCAAAGGCCTGCTCGGAGTCGGCGCATCGCCCGGCTCCAAGGTCGTCTCCGTCTACACCGTCGAAGACGAGACCACCGAATACGATGACGAAAAACCGATGACCGTGACCGAACTCCAGGACAGCGTCCGCCGGGTGCTCGGCGTGCAGCTGCCCGTGGAGAAGCCGATCCGGCTGTCACGGTTCACCTTCAAGGCCCGGCAGGCCGAGCGATACCGCAACGGGCGAATCCTGCTGGCCGGTGACGCGGCGCATCTGTTCCCCGCCACTGGCGTGGCACTCAACGCCGGAATGCTCGATGCGGTGAACCTCGCCTGGAAGATCGCCGCCGATATCAACGGCTGGGCACCGGCCGCCCTGTTGGACACCTACCACCACGAACGCCACCTCGCCGGCACCCGCACCATGCTGCACACGCAAGCCCAGGTGGCACTGCGCCGCGGCCACGACCCAGCCGCCGAAGCGCTCCGGGAGGTCTTCCAGGAACTGCTCGCCGACGAGCAGCCGCTGCGGCGGATGGCAGCGCTCGTCGCTGGCACCGACATCCGCTACCCCGTGCCCGGCTCCTACCCCCACCCGCTGGCCGGCACCTTCGCGCCCGACCTCACCCTGCACACTGACCAGGGCGTGACCAGCGTCGCGGAACTCATGCAAGCCGCACGGCCCATCCTGCTCGACCTCACTGGCCGCCCGGACCTGTGCCAAATCGCCCGAGATTGGCGGCACCGCGTCGACGTCCACACCGCAAAGGTCGATCGGAGACCGGCCGACGTGCTGCTGATCCGCCCGGACGCACACATCGTCTGGGCCGCGACCGTCGATGAGCCCGACGACACCGCCGAACCGGCACTACGAGAAGCACTGTCCTTCTGGTTCGGCACGCCCTGCCCGAAGCGCACCAGGCCAGGTTCACTGATGGCCACCCACCCTGTCCATTCCGGGCCGCGGCGAGTATCGACTCACCCACTACTCGCCGCGCCCGTGGCTCAAGATACGCATAGTCAGGAAGAAGCCGGTTCTGTCGAACGGGCGGCATACTCAGCTCAGAGCCCAGTCCGCACCATCAAGGAGAGTCGTGACAAGTAGGTTCACCGAGTTAGCTGTTGACTGCCACGATCCGGAGAGGCTCGCGGCCTTCTGGTGTGAGGTCCTGGATTTCAAGGTGATCGACCGAAGCGAGGGCAAGGTCGAGATCGGCTCCTGGGTGCCGACCGTCGAGAAGGTTCGGGCCCGTCAGATGCCACCCACCCTGCTGTTCATCCAGGTGCCCGAGGGCAAGGCCGTCAAAAACCGGCTTCACCTCGACGTCAGCCCGATCGACGGCAGCACCGAGAACGAGGTGGCCAAGTTGCTCGGCCTCGGCGCCACCAAGACGGATGTGGGCCAGGGCTCAGGCCAAAACTGGGTGGTCATGGCAGACCCCGAGGGCAACGAGTTCTGCGTCCTGCGCACCCTTGCACCGCAGAACTAGCGCGTGATCACCGGCTACCACGCCGAGATCAGCCTGGCCGCCCTCGCACCAAGGCCGACCGGACACTGGCCGACGTGAGCGGCGAGGATTTCGACCAGGCGCTGACCGACAATAGAAGCCGAATGAGCGGCCATCACTGCCGCGGCAACGGCCCTCAAAACCGAGCTGTCCTTCCCGCTGAGCCGACTCATCGACGAAACGCTCGACGTGCAGCGGCACCGGGCAGCTCCGGGACGAAAGGTCTGTCCGCGGGCGGTCAGCAGGATATGCGCCACAACCCGCAAGGCCGCCCACACCGTAGACGTCAGCCAACACACTCATCTCGGCTACGTCCGGATGCATGCACGCGTGAACTGGTTACCTTGCGTGACGAGCGCTTCGCGGCATTAAAAGAGGATGTTGTCGGCGGTGCGGTCGGGGTGGCTGCCACCGGCGTTGGTACCGGTGACGCGAACGCGGCGTCCGATCACCGCCGGACGGTTGGCCTTTTGTCGACCAGGCTTGCCGTCATGAACAACGCACTTGACGGCAAGGTAGCTCTGGTTACCGGTGGTGGTCGTGGCATTGGCGCTGCAGTGGCGTTGCGCCTGGCCAAGGAGGGCGCCGATGTGGCGCTGACGTTCCAGCAGAATCAGCAACGCGCCGACGACGTGGTGGACCAGATCAAGGCCGCGGGACGGCGGGCGATCGCCGTGCAGGCGGACAGTTCCGACCCGGCGGCGGTGGTCGCCGCGGTTGACCGGGTCGCCGGTGAGCTGGGTCGGTTGGACATCCTGGTGAACAACGCCGGCGCGTTCCTGCTCGGACCGCTGGAGCAATTGAGCCTGGAAGAGTTCGAACAGACCGTCGCGGTCAACGTCCGGGCGCCGTTCGTCGCTTCACAGGCAGCGGTGCGCCACATGTCGGCCGGTGGGCGGATCATCAACATCGGCAGCAACGTGGCCGAGCGGGCAGTCTTCCCGGGCTTCTCGCTGTACGCGATGAGCAAGACCGCCCTGATCGGCCTGACCAAGGCGCTCGGACGCGAACTCGGCGGCAGGGCGATCACCGTGAATCTCGTAAATCCAGGGGCCACGGACACCGAACTGAACCCAGCCGACGGCCCTAATGCCGACACGATCAACGGGTTCACCGCCCTCGGCCACTACGCGGAGCCAGCCGACGTGGCCGCCGCGGTCGCGTTCCTCGCCAGCCCGGACGGGCGTTACATCACCGGGGCGACGGTCAACGTCGACGGCGGCTTCACCATCTGATCATCGGCTCACCGCCGTCCTGTCCACCCTCGCGCACAACTACGGCCCGTCCCTACCCGTCTTACCGGGGACGGGCCGTACCTCTTGCCAGTCGCTTGAGTCGCGAGCCAGACATCCTCAATTCGGCACGTCCGGATGTATGCACCCGGGCGTTCACCTTCGTCGCCGGTATCGGGCCGGCCCTGACCTTCGTTCGCGCCCGGTCATGAGCGACCGCGCGCGGACCGCCGCGTGATGCAGTCCGGGGCAAAGCCACCTTGCCTCTCGCCCCGGCTCAGGCCCACGGCGGCGGCTCATAGCAGGACGAACGAGAAGTCCCTGTGAGTTCTGCGGTTCAGCGGAATGCCGATCTTGACGCGGCGAGCGAACTCCCCGCGGCTGATGCCCAGCCCCTGGGCGATGAGCCGTTCGGGGCGAAGGGGCCACGGGGTCGTCGAAGATGACCGAAACCTGGAAGGGCCAGGGGCTTTCGGGAGGGGACGGGGCGAGCAGTTCCCAGCATGAGTCCCACTCCAGGGCGAACCGGTTGCGCCGGGCGATCAGCGGGTCGAGAAGGACGCGGGCGACGAGGGAAGCGGAGTTGCCGGAGTAGCCCTCCAGAAGGATCGGATCCAGGTACCGGACCGGGACGCGATCGTGAACGGTGATTTTGCTGGTGCGGTCGCAGGAAACGCAGGCGACCAGGAGCCAGATGTCGAGGAGTTTGCCGTTGGCATTGACGCGGAACTTCCCGTCGCCGGTGCTGGCGAAGCCGGAATGGCAGTGGACGCAGCGGAACGCGAGCAGGGGAAGGCGCGTGCGCCGAAGGGTCCAGGACAGCACGATATGAGGACGCGTAGACATGATCTCTCTGAAGACCTGACGGAAGGCATGGGAAAAGAGCCGACGGCGACGTCGGCGACCGATGCACGGGGAAGGTGTCAGGTCTAAAGAGCAGGCGGCGTCACGCGGGGTGAAGTCCTCTCGTGAGTGGGTCGGAGAAGAAGATCCAGTTACAAGGTAGGGCGGGACGGGCCGGCGAGGCCACCCATTTTTGTCCTGGTGCCGAGCACTGAGGGGCGGGGTCGGCGAGCTGGGCGTCGACCACGCGCCGATCGCCCCCGCGGCCCCTTTCTGCCGTATTCCGGCCGCCCCCCGTGGGACTTGTTCCTCCCGCTGGCCTTCGCCCTGTCGTTCGGCAGCCTCGCGGGGACGACCGCCGCCTACCTGCCGCGGCGGATTGGTGAACAGAGAGGATAGGAGCAGCCGCCTCGAAAGCCCGAGCCCGGACATCCGTCGTCGTCACGGCGGCGCTCGCATCGCGGCAATTGCGGATGGTCGTTGAGGGACGGGAGGGCTAGTTATCGAGCAGCGGGTTGGTAGGTCAGCAGGACGTTGCCGGAGCTGAAGTACCTCGTCTTCAGTAGCTTCAGGCTGATCCTCTTATCTGAAGTCCTGAAGAGGGACCTGCCATCGCCAAGAACGACCGGCATCACCATGATCCGCAGCTCGTCGACGAGCCTCAGCTGCAGCAGGCTGAGCGTCAGACTCGAGCTACCAAGGATGGCGATGTCCTTGCCGGGCTGCCGCTTGAGCACGTTGATCTCCTCGGCGACGTCGCCCTTGACAAGCCGTGTGTTGGCCCATTCGGCCTTGTCGAGGGACCGCGACACAACGATCTTGGAGAGGTTGTTCATCCTCGCCGCGATCCTCCGATCGTCCTCCTGCGCTGCACGGGTCGGCCAATACGCCGCCATTCCCTGGTAGGTCACCCGCCCGAACAGCAGTATGTCGACCCCGTCGAGCTGCCGCTCCGAGAACTCGTTGAACTCGTCATCGACGACCGGCCAGTCGAACTCCTGATTCGGGCCCTCGTAGTACCCGTCGACGGTGGTCACCAGGAACGAGAAGATCTTCCTCATCGGGGGCCCTCCAAGTGATCGCTGCGTTGGCATCCGCGTGGACGCCCTTCGCCGAGACGTCGAAGCCGGGAAGCCTCAGTTGAGTACGCGGTAGCTGACGTGGGTGACGAGCGACGCGGCTCGGACCGTGAGGAGTTCGAGGCGCAGTGGCGGTACGCCGTCGAAGAGGCGTTCGCCGGCGCCGAGGGTGACCGGTACGACGTGCGTGCGGAGCTCGTTGATGAGGCCGGCGGCGAGGTACTGGTTGACCGTGGCGGCTCCTCCGGCGATTGCGACGTCGCGATCTCCGGCCGCCTTGCGCGCCTGGTCGAGGGCGGATTCGATGCCGTGGGTTAGGAAGGTGAACGTCGTACTGCCCTGCATCGTCAGCGGGTCGCGTGGGTGGTGGGTGAGCACGAACACGGGGGCGTGGTAGGGCGGGTTCTCGCCCCACCAGCCCGTCCAGTCGAGGTCCCACTCGCCGCGGACGGGTCCGAACATGTTGCGACCCATCACGTACGCGCCGGCCGAAAGGATCTGATCGAGCTCGGCCTTGTTCTCCTCGGGCGTGTCGAACATCCAGGCGTGCAACCGGTCGGCCAGCCCGTCGCCGAGTGGCTTCTCGGCCGTTTGGCCGAGACCAGCGACGTAACCGTCGGCAGAGATCGAGATGTCGCAGACCACCCTGTTGCTCATGAGGCTCTCCGTCCTCGTCGTAACTGATTGCGGTTTGCAACCGGCTCGGACGTTATCTCATCCAGTTGTAGACTGCAATCAGTAACGATCGGAGGTTCATGGTGGAACAAGGTCGCTCGGGCTGTCCGATCAACCTCTCCCTTGAGGTCCTCGGCGACAAGTGGTCGCTCGTGATCATCCGCGACATGATGTTCGGCAACCGCAGACACTTCCGGGAGCTGCTGCACAACTCGGAGGAGGGGATCGCGTCGAACATCCTGTCCGATCGTCTCCACCGGCTCACCGAGCGCGGCCTCGTCTCACGCGCTCCCGACCCCAGTCACAAGCAAAAGGTGATCTACAGCCTGACGGAACCCTCCATCCAGCTCGTTCCGGTCATGGCGCACCTCGGTGCGTGGGGGCGCCGCCACCTTCCCGTCACCCGCGAGCTGGCGGTGCGTGCCGAACTGCTCGAGCGAGGCGGCCCCGAGCTGTGGGAACAGTTCATGGACGAACTCCGCGAGCAGCACCTCGACATACCTAGGGCGGCAGGCTCCGAGTCTGTTTTCGCCCGGCTGCGCGCGGCGTACGAAGCCGAGCTGCTCCGGGACTGAAACGTCCCCTTGCCGGCGCCACACGATGGCAAGCCGAGCGTGCCCGACGCAGGCCCGAGCGGGCACGCGGCCCATGCAGGTGATGTCGGCATGCCTGGTGCAGGCCCGCACCGCCCCTTGCGGACGCCCGCACATCGGCAGATCAGGATGCCGAGCGGTAGCGGCCGCCGTCACGCTCCGCCACGCGCGGATCGCGGCAAATCCGAGCACACGGCCACTACGCCGTGGTTGACGGCCGACTATGCCGGGACAAGTAGCGTCGGACCATGACCGACCTGCTTCACATCACCGACCGCAAGACCTGGGAGGCCGCCCTTCGAACAGGTTGGTATCGCACATCGACGCGGGGAGTCTCCCTCGAGCAGCAAGGCTTTATCCATTGAGCCATTCCGAGCAACGGTCCGGTTGCTGCCTGTAGCCGGCTTGGCGTCCGGAAGGTCCGAGAAGCGCCCACTGGGTGCCGATAGGTAGAAAAGGCGCAGAACCGAGTCCATAACCGTCCAGCACGGCCAGGCAGTCACGTGCCATGTCCCCGATCGTGTACGGATGAATATCGAAGTCGACAATGCTGGACCGGACGGTGTCCCGATGATCGAACCGGATCACCTGAACCCCACGCTCAACCAGGCGACCAACCAGCGCATCAGGCAACTGACACCCTGAGCAGCCGACCCCATAATCATCAACAGCGGGAAGCCCAGGATCCCCGACCCGCTCAGTCCAAATCTGCAGCGGCCCGGAGGCCACAAATCGTTCGTGTGCATCCACCATGGCGGCACGGTCTACTGCCGAACGCCGACATTTACCACGCCAAGGTGGCCCGGCTGGGGGCCGGGCCACCTTGGACCGATGGGATCAGGCGGGCTGCGGGGCGGGCGTCGCCGGAGCGGCCGCGACCTTGCGGGTCTCGCGCATCATCAGCAGGCCGTTGACCACGATCAGCGTCGCGGTCAGGCCGTGGACGCCGAGCGCGGTGGCCACGGAGCCGTGGTGGGCCAGCACGGTGGTCATGTCGCCGTACGCGGCGAGGGCCTCCACCAGCAGCACCCAGCCCAGCGCTCGGCGGTGGCCCGTCACCAGCAGGATGCCCAGGACCAGGGCCAAGACGATGTCGCGGATTCCCTTGATGATCAGGAAGCCGTCGCCGTCGCCGGACGGCCAGCTCGGCAAGCCGAAGCCCGGCGCCGTCGTCTCCGGGCTCAGGATGAACTCCGTCCCGAACCAGAGGATGAAGAGAATGAAGGCGGCGGCCAGGACGGTGTTGATCTTCTTCAGCGACATTGTTCTTCTCCTTGCGAGTCTTCGTGAGCTTGGTGGAGCCTGGTGAGTCGTATGGAGCCTGGTCAGGCGGCGCGGACGCGGCTGATGTGGCGGGCGTAGCGGGGGCGGCCGATGATGTGCCAGATGCCGCGTACCGGAGCGGGAAGGGCGGACAGGAGCGTGGCGCGCTCGGCCGGGTTCGCATCCTCCAGGACGAGGCCGAAGAGGGTGAGCAGGGTGAGCTTGGGCGTGTTGGCCACCAGGTGGTCGCCCAGGGAGGCCCATTCCTTTTCGGTGATGTGCTCGGCCGCGAGCGGAAGGAGAGTGGCCTCCTCGTCGTCGAGGTGTTCGAGGAGGACGGCCCGGTGGTCGGCTAGGGCGGCCACGAGCGTGTCGCGCTCGTCCGCCCTGGCGGTGGCCTCCCACGCGGGGACCGCCGCGTCCAGCCTGGTCAACGTGGCCGCGACGCGTTCGTGCTGGGCCTCCATGCGCAGCACGATGTCGGCCTCCAGGTCCACCCGGGACAGGAGCGGCGGCCAGAGCAGCTCGTCCTCGCCCTCGTGGTGGTTCTTCAGTCCCAGCCGGTAGTCGCGGAAGTGATCGGCGATCACCTTGGCGCGAGCGGTGTCACCCGGGGCCACCGCCGCGACGAGCTCCATCATCAGCCGCGACTCTCGGCGGAAGGCGCGGTGGACGATCTCCATGTCCTGGGTGTTGACGCTCATTTCGTTCCTGCCCTTCATCGGTTCCACGTGTTAAGGCTGCTCCCGGGCGTTTGGAAGGCACTTGGAACCGACTTGGAACACCCGCGCACGTACGATGTCCCACGTCATGGTCTTGATCCGGGTTTTGGGCTCTTTCGGCGCCGAGGTCAACGGCGAGTCCGTTCCCCTGGGCGGGCCGCGGCAGCGCGGCGTCCTGGCCCTCCTGGTCGCGGCGCGCGGACAGGTCGTGTCGGTCGACCGGATGATCGAGGACCTCTGGCGCGGCGAGCCGCCCTCCCGTGCGCTGGCCTCCCTGCAGGCGTACGTCTCCAACCTGCGCCGGCTGCTGGAGCCCGGCCGCCTGCCCCGAACCCCGGCCCGCCTCCTAGTGAGCGCCTCCCCCGGCTACGCACTGCGGCTACCGCCGGAATCGGTGGACGCGTGGCGGTTCGAGGACCTGCTCGACGAAGCCCGCACGCTCACCGAGCCTCAGGCCGCCCGCGCCCGCCTGGCCGACGCACTGGGCCTATGGCAGGGACCCGCGTTCGCCGAGGTCGCCGACGAAGCCTGGGCCGCCGCCGAGACCGCCCGCCTGAACGAGCTGCGCCTGGTCGCCCGCGAGCTCCACGTCGCGGCGGGCCTGCGGACGGGCGACCCCGCCCCGGTGGTCCCCGAAGCCGAGCGCCTCACCCGCGACGAACCCCTGCGCGAAGAGGGCTGGCGCCTGCACGCCCTCGCGCTGTGGAGCAGCGCCCGCCAGGCCGACGCCCTCGCGACGCTCCGCCGCGCCCGCGCCACCTTCGCCGACGACCTCGGCCTCGACCCCGGCCCCGACCTGGTCGCCCTGGAAGAGGCGATCCTCGCCCAGCGCATCGACATCCTCCGCACGGCCGTCCCCCCACCCCCAC
>NZ_QGGF01000680.1 GCF_003857015.1 Micromonospora globispora
GCGGTGACCTGACCGCCGCGGTGCTCACCGTGGCCGGTCCGCCCGCACCGCACGGCCCGCCGCCCTGGCTCCAGCGCGCGGCCGGGACGCTCCGCGCCGGTCTGCAACGCGCCTGCGACCCACTGCCCGACGAGCAGGGTGGCCTGCTGCCCGGCCTGGTCGTCGGGGACACCAGCCGGCTGACGCCCGCCGTCGAGGAGGACTTCCGAGCGACCGGGATGACCCACCTGAACGCCGTCTCCGGTTCCAACGTGGCGATCGTGGTCGGCGCAGTGCTGCTGCTGGCCCGCTGGGCGCGGGCCGGCCCCCGGGTGGCCGTCGCGCTCTGCGGGTTGGCCCTCATCGGCTTCGTGATCCTGGTCCGGCCGTCGCCGAGCGTGGTCCGGGCCGCCACCATGGGGGCGATCGGCCTGGCCGCGCTGGCCGCCGGCCGGCCCCGGGCAGCGCTACCGGCGCTCTGCGCCGCGATCACCGTGCTGGTTATCGTCGACCCCGAGCTGGCGGGCGATCCCGGCTTCGCGCTCTCCGTACTCGCCACCGCTGGGCTGCTGCTGCTCGCCCCGGGCTGGCGGGACGCACTGCGGCGTCGGGGCGTACCGGCGGGGCTCGCCGAGGCCCTCGCGGTGCCGGCGGCCGCCCAGCTCACCTGCGGTCCGGTGGTCGCCGGGATCTCGGGGACGGTGAGCCTGGTCGCCGTACCGGCCAATCTGCTGGTCGTGCCAGCCATCGCACCCGCCACCGTGCTCGGGGTGGCCGCCGCCGTCGTCTCGCCCTTCTGGCCGGCCGGGGCGGAGTTCGCCGCCTGGCTGGCGAGCTGGCCGACCTGGTGGCTGGTGACGGTGGCCCGGCAGGGCGCGCAGCTGCCGGCCGGCACGCTGCCCTGGCCGGGCGGGGCCGTCTCTTCTACACATCTGACGCTGGCGACGATCGCATAA
>NZ_QGGF01000485.1 GCF_003857015.1 Micromonospora globispora
GCTCGGCATCGACCCGCTGCTGGCCGCCGCGCCGACCCTCGGCGTGCTGGCGGGAGCCGTCGTCGCGCTGCGGCTGCTGCCCCCGGCGACCCGGTTCGCCGAACGCTTCGTCGACCGCCGGCCGTGGACCGCCACCATGTTCGGCATGTGGCAGGCGGGGCGCCGTCCGCACGCCGGGCCGGTGCTGCTGCTCGCCCTCGCGGTCGGCGGGAGCACCCTGGCCTGGTCGCTGGTGGCCTCGTGGGAGGGCTCGCAGCGGGACCAGGCCCGGCACAGCGTCGGCGCGGACCTGCGACTGGTCGAGCGGAACGGCGCCGCGCCGGCGGACCGGGCGAGCGTGCTCGCCGCCGTACCCGGGGTGGACCGGGTGCTGGCGGCCTGGCGGGACGAGATCCGGGTCGGCCGCGACGACCTTCCTACGACCGTGTTGACCCTGAACGCGGCGGGCGCCACCGGAACCGTCCGACTGGACGGTGCCGCCGGGGACGCCGCCGGCGACGAGCTGCTCGATCGACTCGTCCAGGCCCGCGGCGCACCGGCCGGTGTCGAGCTGCCGGCCACCGCGCGCCGGCTCACCGGCGCCGTCCAGACCCCGGTCCAGACGGTGTTCGGGCCGCCACCGGTCCAGGTCTCGGCGCTGTTCACCACCGACAGCGGTACCGCCTGGCGGGTGCCGCTGGCGGTCGGCCAGGGCGCCAAGCGGGTGCCCTTCAGCGTGCCCCTGCCCGACGCCGGGGGCGCCCCGCTGCGGCTCGCCGGGTTCGAGGCAGACGGCGGCCAGGCGATCGGCTTCCGCTACCGGCTGCGCGTCGACGGGCTCCGGCTCACCGACGCCTCCGGCGCCGCGCTGCCGCTCGCGCTCGGCGACGGCTGGAAGCTCGCCGACGCCGCCGAGGGACCGTTCGCCCCGGCGACGGTCGACGGCGGCAC
>NZ_QGGF01000182.1 GCF_003857015.1 Micromonospora globispora
GGTAGCCGGGGTCGCCCGGGGTAAAGGGGACGCCGAGAAGGGGGCTACATGACTGTGCACGCGCTGGAGGCGGCCCGCCGGTTGGCGCCGCGACTGGCCGCCCGCGCAGCCGAGCACGACCGGGACAGCTCCTTCCCGGTCGACGACTTCGCCGACCTGCGGGAGGCGGGACTCTTCGGGCTGATGGTGCCCCGGGAGCTGGGCGGAATGGGTGCCACCTTCGCCGAGTACGCCGCGGTCGCCACCGAGCTGGCCCGGGGCAACGGCGCCACCGCGCTGGTGTTCAACATGCACGCCTCGGTCACCGGCGCGCTCGGCGCGGTCACCGAGGAGCTGGCCGAGGCGCTCGGCGTACCGGACGAGGCGCTGGCCGCCCGCGACCGGCTGCTCCGCGCGGCCGCCGAGGGCGCCTGGTACGCGGTGGCGATGAGCGAACGCGGCGCCGGGGCACGGCTGTCCCAGCTCAGCACCGTCTACGAGCCGGTCGACGGCGGCTGGCATCTCAAGGGCAGCAAGACGTTCTGCTCCGGCGCCGGGCACGCCGACGGGTACCTGGTGGCCGCCCGCAGCGCAGCCGACCAGTCGGTGGTCTCCCAGTTCCTGGTCCCGGCCGGGGACGGGCTCACCGTCGAGCCGACCTGGGACTCGCTCGGCATGCGCGCCACCTCCTCGCACGACCTGCACCTGGACGTCACCGTCCCGGCCGACCGGCTGCTGGGCGGGGTGGAGGGGCTGGCTCTGGTGGTCGCCCAGCTGATGCCGCACTGGCTGGTGGCCAGTTACGCCGCCGTCTACGTCGGGGTGGCCCGGGCGGCGATCGACGCCGCCGCCGAGCACCTGAACGCCCGCATCCTCGCCGGTCTGCCGGCCGTCCGGGCCCGGCTCGGGCGGGCGGCAGACCGGCGAGGATGCGGGCGTTCAGGTG
>NZ_QGGF01000128.1 GCF_003857015.1 Micromonospora globispora
GGATGCGGGAGCGCGTCCAGGCCCTCGGCGGGAGGCTCTCCGCCGGCCCTCGCCCGGGCGGCGGCTGGTCGGTGTCGGCCGCCCTGCCCGTCGCCGGCGGGGAGCGTCGGTGACCATCCGGGTCCTGCTCGCTGACGACCAGGCGATGGTCCGCACCGGCCTGCGGATGATCCTGGAGGACCAGCCCGACATCACCGTGGTGGCCGAGGCCGTCGACGGGGTCGACGCCGTGACGCAGGCGCGCCGGCTGCGTCCCGACGTCTGCCTGGTCGACATCCGGATGCCCCGGCTCGACGGCATCGAGGTCACCCGCGCCCTGGCCGGGCCGGGCGTGGTCGACCCGCTGCGGGTCATCGTGGTGACCACCTTCGACCTCGACGAGTACGTCCACAATGCGCTGCGCGGGGGCGCGGTCGGCTTCATCCTCAAGGACGCCGGGCCGGCCCTGCTCGTGGAGGCGGTGCGGGCGGCTGACAAGGGCGACGCGCTGGTCTCGCCGTCGCTCACCCTCCGGCTGCTGCGGCATCTCACCCCGGGCGGGACGCCGGCCAACCGCCGGTTCCTGCCGGCGCTGTCCCGACGCGAGCTGGAGGTGGTGGGGGAGATAGCCCGCGGCCGGACAAACCAGGAGATCGCCGCGGAGCTGTTCATCTCTCTGAGCACGGTCAAGAGCCACGTCGCCACGATCCAGCAGAAGCTGGGGGTGCGCAACCGGGTCGAGATCGCCGCGTGGGCCTGGGAGAACCGGATCGTGGAGGGCCGCTGAGGGTTCACCCCGAGCGCTTTCCCGGTCGGACCCGGAACCTACCCGGATCCTCGCCACGGCGGGCCGGAACTGTCGGTGTCTCCGGATAGGTTCCTCGACATGGGGCAGAGCAGCGACCGGTTCCACGTGGAGATGAGCGTGGGCGACCTGGTGG
>NZ_QGGF01000730.1 GCF_003857015.1 Micromonospora globispora
GCGCTTCGATGGCAGCGGCCGCCACGAGCTGAGCATCGGCGACCCCGATGGGGTGCCGGCGATCACCGGCCCCGCCCCCGAGCTCGCCGCCTGGCTGATCGGCCGCAGCACCGGCGAGGCGCTCACCGTCACCCCGGACGGTGTCCTGCCGACTCCACCGGAATGGATATAGAGGACGCATGACCTACAGCGGAGACGTCACGCCCGGCGGTGCGCCGGCCGTACGCGAGCTCGACCGGCTCACCATCACCAAGGTGTCGGTAGGCCCGATGGACAACAACGCCTACCTGCTGCGCTGCCGGGACACCGGCGAGCAGGTGCTGATCGACGCGGCCAACGAGGCGCCCCGGCTGCTCGAGCTGATCGGTGACGGTGGGCTCACCGCCGTGGTCACCACGCATCAGCACATGGACCACTGGGTGGCCCTGGAGGAGGTGGTCGCCAAGACCGGGGCCCGCCCGCTGGTGCACGCCGACGACGCCGCCGGGCTGCCGATCGAGGTGGAGACCCTGACCGAGGGGGACACCGTGGCCGTGGGCGACTGCGCCCTGGAGGTGATCCACCTCAGGGGCCACACCCCCGGCTCGATCGCGCTGCTCTACCGCGACCCGTCCGGCATCCCGCACCTGTTCACCGGCGACAGCCTCTTCCCGGGTGGGGTGGGCAACACCCACCAGGACCCGGAGCGCTTCGCCGAGCTCATCGACGACGTGGAGCACAAGCTCTTCGACCGGCTGCCGGACGAGACCTGGTTCTACCCGGGCCACGGCAAGGACAGCACGCTCGGGGCCGAGCGCCCGGCGCTGCCGCAGTGGCGGGCCCGGGGCTGGTGAACTCCCCCGGCCGGTGCGGACCCGCGAGCCCGGACCGGCCGTCCCCGTGGGGATCGCTCAGCCGGTCGC
>NZ_QGGF01000745.1 GCF_003857015.1 Micromonospora globispora
ATCCAGACCGCGCCGCCGGCGGCGCGGCGGCGGCCACCGGCGGCGCGGTCTGGATCGAGCAGGTCCGCGACGCCTGCGACGACCTGGCCGCCCGGGCGCTCGTCGGCGAGTTGGCCGTCGAGCCGCTGCGCATCGACGGCGAGCCGGACCCGCGCTACGTCTCGATCACGATGGCGCGCCTCCAGTGGGGCTCGGTCACCGCCCGGATCAGGGACCTCAAGTCCAAGATCCAGCGGATCAACCCGGTGAGCAGCAAGGACGAGTACTTCGCGCTCTTCGGGGAACTGCTCTCGCTGGAGCAGCACGCGCGGGCGCTGCGCGAGCAGGCCGCGGGAGGACTGTGATGGGACTGTTCAACCGCAAGCCGAAGCTGCCGCCGGCGGACCGGCCTCCGTTGGCGCCCGACGAGCGGATGCTCGCCTGGGCAGCCGCCGGCAACGGCGAGGGTGACGGCGTGGTGGTGGCCAGCAACCTCGGGCTCTGGCTCCCCGGCCGGGGCCACCGGCTGGGTTGGCACGACATCCTCAAGGCGGTGTGGTCCGGGCGCGAGCTGACCGTCACCCCCGCCGAGCGGGTCACCGAGCGGGACGGCTACCTGGTCGTGGCCGACTGCCCGGCCGAGACGTACCTGCTGCTCGACCCCGGTGAGCTGCCGCACCAGGTGCGCGCCCGGGTGACCCGCTCGGTGGCGTACACCGCCCACCATGAGGTGCCCGGTGGCGGCGGCCGGATCGCCGCCCGCCGGGTGGCCGGCGTGGACGGCCTGACCTGGACGGTCCGCTACGACCCCGGCACGTCGGCCGACGACGAGGCGGTGGCCGCC
This sequence comes from Micromonospora globispora, assembly GCF_003857015.1. Classification (GTDB taxonomy): domain Bacteria; phylum Actinomycetota; class Actinomycetes; order Mycobacteriales; family Micromonosporaceae; genus Micromonospora; species Micromonospora globispora. The sequence continues at coordinate 824 of NZ_QGGF01000745.1, forward strand.
GAGACCGACCGGCTGGTCGCCGCCGCCCGCGCCTCCACCGCGCCCGCCGACGTCTGAGCCGCACCCGCACCGCGC
>NZ_QGGF01000033.1 GCF_003857015.1 Micromonospora globispora
TCCGGATCCTCGCCGGCACCCGGGTGGTCCGCCGCGGGGGCCGGGACATCCCGTTGACCCGGATCGAGTACGAGCTGCTGCTCTTCCCGGCCCGACCATCCCCGGCGGGTCTTCACCCGGCGGCAGCTGCTCTCCCACGTCTGGGGCTACGAGCACGCCGTCGCGCGTACGGTGGACGTCCATGTACGTCGGCTGCGGGCCAAGTTCGGCCCCGAAATCCCCCTGGTGACCACCGTCCACGGCGTGGGCTACCGGCTTGCGGACGACGCCCGGGTCATGGTGGACCCGGAGCACTGAGGCGACCGGGCCGCCCTACGGCGGACGAGGGGCCCCGCAGTGGTCACCGGCCACTGTGAACCGGGGGGTACCCCCCGTATCGGGTCATCTCGGCGGCTCTGCTGTAATCAACAGGCCTCGTACGCAGAGCAAGCGTTCGGCTCCAATGTGTTCGTCAATTGTCACATTCATGCAACGCAGCCGCCCCTTGACCCTCGGAGAGGCGCCGGGAAGCATCGATGAAGCGGCGTCCCGGGCCGTGGGGAGATACCCGGACCAGCCAAGGAGGACCATGTCGGTCAGCCCCGCCTCGTCGCGCGCCGGATGGCATACGTCCCAACCCGCGGTGCCCGGTCGTCCCCCCGGCGGCCAGCGCCGGCCAACGAACACGGCCGCCGCACCAATGCTCACGGTGACCCTGTCCATCCCGCTCGCGTCCGAGGAGGCGCTGACCCCACCGGCCCGCCGGCTGCTCGAGGCGGCACGGGAGCTGCTGGAACGCGGTGAGGGGGTGATCTCCAGCGGTGCCGTCCCGGGGGAGCGCCGACCCGACCCGGTGCCGGTCGGCCGGTCGCCGTCCCGCCCGCTCGCCCCCACCATTCCGACCCTGCAC
>NZ_QGGF01000747.1 GCF_003857015.1 Micromonospora globispora
GGGTGACCAGGCTCGGCGGGGCGGTCGGGGTCGGCGGTATCCGGGCTCACCCGATGATCCTCTCAGGCACGGCGCCGCCGCGGGGCGCCGGTGCCGCTCATCGCGCGAACGGCTCCAGCATCACCGCGGCGGCCTTGAGCCAGGCCTGCCGCGTCTCCGGTTGGAGCTGGTGGTACTCGATCGACGAGCCGGTCTCCAGCGCCGGGTCGTACGGCACCACGGCCACCGCCCGGGTTCGGGTGGCGAAGTGCCGCTCCAGGTCGTCCTGGAGCGACGAGCGGCCGGGCGTCGGGCAGGAGATCAGGGTGACCGCGTTGTCGGCCAGCTCCCCCATCCCCACCTCGTGCAGCAGGTCGAGCATCCAGTCCGCGCTGAACGCGGCGTCCTCCCGCGGCACGGTGGTCACCACGAGCTGGTCGGCGGCCTGCATGACGGTGCGCCAGTTCGAGCTCTCCACGTTGTTGCCGGTGTCCACGCAGACCACGTCGTGGGTACGCCGCAGCAGCTCCAGCACCCGCTTGACGGTGAACTGGTCCAGCCGCTGGGCGAACCGCGGGCTCTCCTCCCCGGCCAGCACGTCGTACGAGCCGTCGGAGGCGTGCCGGAGATAGTCGTCGAGGCGCCCCAGCAGCGTCTCGCCCTCGAGGATCTCGATCTGGGCGAGGTCGCTGACCAGGTGGCGGATGGTGCGGGCGTGCCGGGCGCTGCCGGCGCGCAGCCCCAGGGTGCCGCGCAGCTCGTTGTCGTCCCAGGCGAGCACGCCCCGGCCCCGGACGCTGCCGACGGTGGCCGCGGCGAGCACCGTGGCGGTGGTCTTGTGCACGCCGCCCTTGGGGTTGGCGAAGGCGAGCACCCGCGGCGTGCCCAGCTCGCGGCGGAGC
>NZ_QGGF01000748.1 GCF_003857015.1 Micromonospora globispora
GTTGGCCGCCGGCCAGCAGCGCCGAGCGCCAGGCCGCGGCGGCCAACCGGGGACGCCACACCCGGCGCGCGGTGGAGGCACCGGGCAGGCCGCCGAGCAGCTCCCGCCGGCCCTGCCGCCAACCGGCCTCCAGCAGCGTCGCGTACGCCGACCGGTGCTCGCGGGACACCTGAAGCCGGTGCAGCTCGTACCGGCGGCGCAGGCCACCGGTGGTCACTTCGTGCTCCACCGATACGTCGAGCCGGGTCAGCAGCTGCCGCATCCGCTGTGCGGCGTCCTCCCGGTTGAACTCGGCGACCCCGCCCCGGTACGTCCCGGGCGCGGGTCGTCGGACGTCGGTGGCCGGTGGCGGGGTGCAGCGGACGAGGCAGGCCACCTCGAAGGCGTCGGCGAGGGTCAGCCAGTCCAGCGGTGGCGGTGTCGACGGCAGGCGGGGCCGGTCGAGCACGGTGGGTTCGGAAGCCATCGGACCGCTCCTTGTCGGCGTCGGGGTTCCTTTACCGTGGCCCCGGCGCCGGTGCGGCGAAACCGCTCCGCGCCAGCCTTGAGCAAAATTTGCGCCTACAGCTCCGTCACCACGATGTCGAGCTGACGGGGGCGGTCCGCGGCGGCGGGCTGCTCCTCGACCGTGTACTTCAGGTCGCGCAGCGCGCCGACCAGGGCGTCCGCGGTACGCGGCCGGGCGCCGGCGGTGAGCAGGTCCCGCACCAGCCGGCCCTTGGTCGCCTTGTTGAAGTGGCTGACCACCGAGCGGGTGAGCGTCCCGTCGACCTCGCGTTCGTGCAGCACCCGGACGGTCACCGTGCGCCGGGCCACCTCTCCTCGGGGGGTCCAGGTGGCCGCGTACGCGCCGGAGCGCAGGTCCAGCACCGGCCGGCG